>NZ_JAGQEG010000111.1 GCF_018305005.1 Collimonas silvisoli | reverse complement strand
TCATATGGTAAATGCTGCCCCAGGCGCTCCCAGTTGGGTGCCTCCTGAGCTTCAGCCATAAAATGGATCGCGTCATCAAGCATGGACGCAGGTTAACAGCCTCCAATTGCGTTTACAACACTTAAAACAAAAATGCCGTTCAGTCTTAACTGAACGGCATTAGAGCCATATGGCTCTTTTTCATTCTGCTGCAAATTTGATGTTGATCAGGCCATCGGCAAGGAATTCAACTGATTGCCCCGTGTGTTCGATTGCTGGACACGATGTTCAATCGGATCTGGCACGTTGACCGCAGCTTCAGCCGGAGTCGGGCTGGCGCCGCTTGGCGAAACCGTCTGGATGGTGCGCGGCTTCGGTGTTGCGATGGGCGCTGTCGAACCGGTCGAAGGTACGTTCTTGCCGGTGGCGACGTCTTGCAGGCGGCGATATTCAGCCAATACCTTGTAGCCATAACCGCCGTCGTTGGCGAATGCCCCGGCGCCGACGTAGCGTTTCAAGCCAGCTTCGACCGAACCGCCTTGGGTCACATAATCCTTAAGGATCATGGAGCCAACCTTGATGTTGGCAGTCGGATTCAAGGCAGCCTTGATGCCGCCCAGATTTTCAAACTTTTCTTCATGTACCTTCGACATGACCTGCATCAAGCCCTGCGCGCCCACCGGGCTCTCGGCGAATGGGTTCAAGCCGGATTCAATCGCCATCACAGCCAGGATCAGCAGCGGGTCAAGCTTGGTTTCGCGTGCTGTCTTGTAGGCTGTTGTCACAAACATGTTAGTGGCTTCGCCGGCCACGCGATAGCGCTTGGACAGCCAGTTGGTGACCCATTGCTGCTGACGCGGGTTGTCGAGCGGCTTGATGGTTTTATTCGACAATCCATCCATATGCAGCAAATGATTGTTGCCGGCGGCCGGCGCCGGCACGGTCAGGTTTGCCACTTTGGGTGCCGTAGTTACCGTAGTTGCGGCACTGGCCTGAGCGGAAAGTTCTGCCGCAGGTGCAGCAGCTTTTTGCTCGGTGCCGCTGGCAAACAGCGGCAGATTTTGCAGCTTGTACGCCAGATCCGGTTTCACCATCATGGTGGTGAAGCCGATGATGGCAAGCAAGGCGCTGAACAATACAGTGACGCGGGTGGTGGCGATGAGGCCGCCGACGGTGTCGCGGGCAAAAAACACGCCGTTGACGGACTGACTGCTGAACTTCTTTACATAGTCGAGCGTCGCCCAGCTGGGTAGTGCTCGGTTAGATCTTGCTAACAATTGAACCTCCTGAATCGTCGCGGCGCATGCAGACCCCTTGTTATAGCTGGGCAAATATACTGAATGCTGCGTGCACCGTAATCAATATCGCAGGGCATCGCATATGGTCTGCGTTATGCCTTGCGTCGCTGTTGTTTGCGCTTGGTCTCAGCTTAAGTAGCTCTTGGTCAATCGGCTGCAGTGAAGCGCCGGCTACAGGCAAACAACTTGTTCGGGGGAGAAGGCTGACGCCTTTTGAAAACACTCCTTAAAATGTCATGTGGGACCCCGATCCCGTGAGTATTGAGAGTCGACATCAAAATCGCTTTTCGGGCGATGCGACTTCTTCAAGCTGGGCGCATTGTATGAGGCTGTTTATATCAAGTCAATACTATGAAAATTAATATTGATAACTTTTATATATAACGATTGTGCCGGTTTCCGGCTGCGAGCCAATAAAATCAAGCACTTGGCTGAAATGCCTGAATTGTCGAATTAACATTCATAAACATTGTAAAACACATGAAATATTCAGATTTACGTGATTTTATTGTCAAATTAGAACAGCTTGGTGAGCTAAAACGCGTTTCGACGCCGATTTCACCTAATTTGGAGATGACGGAAATCTGCGATCGCACTTTGCGGGCAGCCGGGCCGGCGCTCCTTTTTGAAAATCCGGTCGGCCATTCGATGCCTGTGCTAGGTAATTTATTCGGCACCCCGCGCCGCGTTGCGCTTGGCATGGGAGCCGACGATGTCAGTGAATTGCGGCGCATCGGCCATGTGCTGGCGATGCTGAAGGAACCGGAGCCGCCGAAAGGTTTTAAGGATATTCTCGGCCTCGGCACCCTGGTCAAATCATTGTGGGACATGGCGCCCAAGGAGCACCGCTCGGCGCCATGCCAGGACATCGTGTGGGAAGGCAATGAGGTCGATCTGGCCAGGCTGCCGATTCAGCACTGCTGGCCGGGCGACGTCGCGCCGCTGATTACGTGGGGCCTGGTGATTACCAAAGGGCCGCACAAGAAGCGCCAGAATCTCGGCATCTACCGCCAGCAGGTGCTTGGCCGGAACAAGGTGATCATGCGCTGGCTGGCGCATCGGGGCGGCGCGCTGGATTTTCGCGAGCATGCGATCGCCACCGGCGGCAAGCCGTATCCGGTAGCGGTAGCGCTGGGCGCCGACCCCGCCACTATATTAGGCGCTGTGACGCCGGTGCCGGACAGCCTGTCTGAATATCAGTTCGCCGGCCTGCTGCGCGGCAGCCGCACCGAGCTGGTCAAAGCCATCGGCAGCGAGTTGCGGGTGCCGGCTTCGGCCGAGATTGTGCTGGAAGGGCATATCAATCCCGATCCGTCCCATGCATCGGGTTATGAAATGGCTCTGGAAGGACCGTATGGCGATCACACCGGCTATTACAATGAGCAGGACTGGTTTCCGGTGTTTACCATCGACCGCATCACGATGCGGCGCTCGCCGATTTATCACTCTACGTATACGGGCAAGCCGCCGGATGAACCCGCGGTGCTCGGCGTGGCGCTGAATGAGGTGTTCATCCCTCTGCTGCAAAAGCAGTTCTCCGAAATCACCGATTTCTATTTGCCGCCCGAAGGCTGCAGTTATCGCATGGCGGTGGTGCAGATGAAGAAAGCGTATGCCGGCCATGCCAAGCGGGTGATGTTCGGCGTCTGGAGTTTCCTGCGCCAGTTCATGTACACCAAGTTCATCGTGGTGGTTGACGAAGACGTCGACATTCGTGACTGGAATGAAGTCATCTGGGCGATTACCACCAGGGTCGATCCCATCCGCGACACCACCCTGGTCGATAACACGCCCATCGATTATCTCGATTTCGCCTCGCCGGTCAGCGGCCTGGGCAGCAAGATGGGGATCGATGCCACCAATAAATGGCCGGGTGAAACCAGCCGCGAATGGGGGCGCACCATCAGCATGTCGGATGCAGTGAAGGCGCGCGTCGACCAGATCTGGCAGGAGTTGGGCCTGTAAGGAGGAGCTAGTGGAGCGAGGCTTGTGAAGCGAGGTTTGTAGGCGGCATGGGCAGAAAATGGCGGCGGGCTGCAAAAGCGTATAAAAAGCGCTGCCAGCAATGCCGCAATGCGGTACAATTCACCCCGGCGGGCCCCTGCGCATTGTGGCGTGGTCAACCTGGTCAGGTCGGGAACGAAGCAGCCACAGCCATTTCCTGCAAGTGCCGCAGACAAGGCTCGCCTCTATCCTCTACGTTACTCTCCGCTCACGTCTTCGCGATTGTCGTTCATTTCCGGCAAGCGTTACCATCTGCACAAGTCCAAACCAGTAAATTACCTTAACGCATGATCGCATCGCCGGCAGGAATGCTGAAGCCGATCGTTGTCACGCCGTCCAGGCTATTGGCGAACACCCCGCCGCCATGCATCTTGGCAATCGCCTTGACGATTGCCAGCCCCAGACCGTGGCCGTGCAGCTGGCTTTGATCCTTGTCGTTGCGCGCGGCGTCGATCCGATAGAAGCGATCGAATAAGCGCGGCAGGTGATTATGGGCGATCGGTTTGCCCGGATTCGACACTGCAATCTGGATCGCCGCCGGCTGCTGCGTGATCGTGACTGCAATCGCCGCGCCGGGGTTGGAGTGCTGAATCGCGTTATGCAGCAGATTACTCATTGCGCGTTTGAACAGCGAGATTTCGATGGAGGCTTCGGCGTTCACATCGCCATCGATCTTCACCGTCATTTCTGAATCGTCCAGAAGGAACTCAAAAAACTCTACAGTCTTGTAGATTTCCTGAGCAATCGAAGTGCGCACCAGGCTGGTGGCGGCTTCGCCCTGATCGGCGCGTGCCAGGAACAGCATGTCGTTGATGATCGAACGCAGGCGCTCCAGCTCCTCCAGATTCGATTGCAGCACTTCCTCGAATTGCGGCGCGGTACGTTGCCGCGACAAGGCCACCTGGGTTTCGCCGATCAGGTTGGCCAGCGGCGTGCGCAGCTCATGGGCGACGTCGGCGTTGAAGGCTTCAAGCTGGTGGTAAGCGCCTTCCATGCGCTCCAGGACGCCGTTGAAGGCAATCGTCAAATCCGACAACTCGCCCGGCAGCGGCGAAATCTGCAAGCGCTGCGATAGGGTTTTCGGGCCAAGTGATTGCGCCGCACTGGATAATTGTTTTAACGGCCGCAAGCCGACCTGTGCAATCCAGTAACCAAGCAGCATCACCAGCAGCACGCCCAGCAGCGACAAGCCGACCAGTGCGATCATGAAGGCATGCAGGGTATGCATGTAGGGTGCGGCGTCCACCGCCACGATCAAGCGAACCGCAGGCCGTTCCAGGAACGGTTCGATCGTGCCGATCATGGTGTGCAGCGGATATTCGCGGCCGTGCAGCGCCATCACGCCCATGCCGTTCGGATTACGGTCGAGCTGCTCTATCTCGGCCAGCCCTTTGCCATATTGAAAACGCGCATCGTCGCTGAGCACCCAGTAACGGACGCTGCCGTCGGCCGGCGTCAGGGTATCCAGCTTGGCCTGCACCCGTGGCCAGCGCGCGGGGTCGCCGTTATGGCTGATCATGTAGCGGGTATCCAGAAACCGCGTATTGAGTTCATCTTGCTGATGGCGCGCCAGTTCCCGCCGCAGCACGCCATACAGCGCGCTGCCGATCAAGGAAAAAATCAGCAGCGCCGCTAAGGCAAACATCGCCACCAGGCGCACCGTGATCGAACGTTTCATTCGCTGCTCTCTTGCGTGCGCGGTTCCAGCACGTAACCCATGCCGCGGATGGTATGCAGCAGCTTGGGGCTGAACGGCGTGTCGATCTTGGCGCGCAGGCGTTTGATGGCGACTTCGACGACGTTGGTGTTGCTATCGAAATTCATGTCCCAGACCAGTTCGGCGATCGCTGTCTTGGACAGGATTTCACCCTGGCGCCGCGCCAGCACCGCCAGCAGGGAAAACTCCTTGGCGGTGAGGTCGATGCGAACATTTGCGCGGTAGGCTTTGCGGCTGATCAGGTCGATCTGTAAATCGGCAATCTTTAGTTGTGCCGGCTCCAGAGCCCGCCCGCGCCGCGTCAGCGCTTGCAGCCGCGCCAGCAATTCGAGAAAGGAAAACGGCTTGACCAGATAATCGTCGGCGCCGCCTTGCAAGCCCTTGATGCGATCTTCCACACGGTCGCGCGCGGTCAGCATGATGACCGGGGTTTGCTTGATCGCCCGTAAGCCGTGTAGAACCGCAAAACCGTCCATGCCGGGCAGCATGACGTCGAGCACGATGACGTCGTAATCATGCTGTAACGCCAGGTGCTGGCCGTCAACGCCGTTATGGGCGACATCGACCGCGCAACCCTGCTCGGTCAAGCCCTTGCACAGATAGTCGGCCATCTTCAGTTCATCTTCGACGATCAGGATCTTCATGTGTAGCCTGTCTCCTGGCTAGTAACCTGCACATCCTCAGCAACAGGCCGATGTGCAGGAAGGTATTGCATTATGCCGATTTGCGCCGATTATTTCGGCGCATTATTTCGACTCATTTTGAATCCATCGTTTCTGGTGCGGCGGCGACCGGCGCAATGCCCGACTTAGTTGCAACCTTATGTGCCGCCTTGCGCGCTTGCCGCACTTCCTTGCGCCGCATATACCAATAATGCGCGCGATCCAGATACAGATACACAACCGGGGTCGAGAACAAGGTCAGCGCCTGCGACAATACCAGGCCGCCCACCATCGCATAGCCCAGCGGCCGCCGCAGCTCCGAGCCGGCGCCGTGGCTCAGCATCAGCGGCAAACCGCTCAGCAGTGCGCACATGGTGGTCATCATGATCGGCCGGAAGCGCAGCAGGCATGCCTGGTAAATCGCCTCTTCCGGTTTCAAGCCCTGTTCGCGTTCCGCCGTCAGCGCGAAGTCGATCATCATGATGCCGTTCTTCTTGACGATACCGATCAGCAGGATGATGCCGATCAATGCAATCACGCTTAGATCATAACCGCCCGTCATCAGGATCAGCAGGGCGCCGACGCCGGCCGAAGGCAAGGTCGACAAGATCGTCAGCGGGTGGATATAACTTTCATACAGCAAGCCGAGCACGATATACACCGCGACCAGAGCGGCTGCGATCAGATACGGTTGCGACGACAGCGAATCGCCGAAGGCCTTGGCCGTACCTTGGAAAGCGCCGCTCAAGGTTTGCGGCACGCCCATTTCTTGCTGGGCTTTCTGGATTGCATCGACCGCTTCGCCCAGCGACACATTCGGCGCCAGGTTGAAGGAAATTGTCACTGCCGGGAACTGGCCTTGATGGCTGATCGACAGATACGAAGTCTTGTTGGTGTCGATCGTGACAAAAGTCGACAGCGGCACTTGCTGCCCGGTTACCGGCGAGGTCAGGTAGAGCTTGCTGAACAGGTCGGGATCTTGCTGCAGCTTGGGCGTTACCTCCAGGATCACATGGTAGCTGTTGATCTGCGTGAAGTACTGGGCCACCTGGCGCTGGCCGATAGCATCGTAGATGGTGGAATCGATCAGCGCCGGCGAAATCCCGAAGCTGGAGGCGCGCGCGCGGTCGATGGTCAGGTTGGCGGCGGCTGCGGCATTTTGCTGGTCGGAGGCGACGTCGGTCAATTGCGGCAATTGACGGAAGCGGTTCATCAACTTCGGCGCCCAGACGTTCAGTTCATCCAGGTTGGAGTCTGTCGCGGTGTATTGATATTGGGTGCGCGACAGACGGCCGCCGACGTTGATGTCCTGGCCGGCCTGCATGAACAGGTTGACCCCTTGCACCTTGGCCAGTTGCGGCCGCAAGCGTGCGATGACCTCGTCGGCGCTGGCGGTGCGCCCTTCATCTTTGGGTTTCAGGCTGATGAAGAAATTACCCGTATTGAATGTGTTCTGGCCGCCGCTCATGCCGAAGCCGGTGACATCGGGATCCTGGCGCACCACATCGGCCAGCGCCAGCATGCGTTTGTTCATCGAGGAAAATGAAGAATCCTGCGCCGATTCGGCAAAGCCGTAAACGAAGCCGGTATCTTGCTGCGGAAAGAAGCCTTTCGGGATCACGATAAACAGCACCACAGTGGCGGCCATGGTGGCGAAGAACACCATCAAGGTAATGAATTGATGGCGTAGCACCACATGCAGGCCGCGCTTGTAGCCGTTGAGCATGACGTCGAAACCGCGTTCGAACATTTGATACAAGCGGCCATGCGATTCAGCCGTATGCGGTTTCAGGAAGCGCGAGCAGAGCATCGGTGTCAGCGTCAGCGAGATGAAGACCGAGACCACAATAGTCAGCGTCACGGTGATGGCAAATTCACGGAACAGGCGGCCAACGATGCCGCCCATCAGCAGCAAGGGGATAAACACCGCCACCAGCGAGACAGAAATCGAGATAATCGTAAAGCCGATTTCGCCGGCGCCCTTGTAGGCCGCCTCCATCGGCGACATGCCTTCTTCCACATAGCGATAGATATTTTCCAGCATCACGATCGCATCGTCGACTACGAAACCGACCGAGATGGTGAGCGCCATCAGCGATAAATTATCGAGGCTGAAACCCAGCAGGTACATGGCAGCGGCGGTGCCGAGCAGGGCCAGCGGCACCGTCACGCTCGGGATCAGGGTGGCCGGCACGTTACGCAGGAACAGGAAGATCACCAGCACCACCAGTGCGATGGTCAGCACCAGCGTGAATTCCACATCGGCGACCGAGGCGCGGATGGTTTGGGTACGGTCGATCAGGGTGTTGACGTGCACCGTCGGCGGGATCGCCGCTTGCAGGCGCGGCAAGGCGGCCTTGATACGATCCACCGTTTCGATCACGTTGGCGCCCGGTTGCTTGGTCACCGCCAGTACGATCGAGCGGCCGTTGGTAATCGTGTTGCCGGCCGGCGCAGCCGCACCGGCATAGGCCCAGCCGGCAACCTTGAGGTTTTCCGCTGCGTCGACAGCGACGCCGATATCGCGTACCCGGATCGGTGCGCCGTTCTTGTAGGCCAGCACCATGTCGTTCCATGGTTCCGCGCTCAGCAGCTGATCGTTGGTATACACGGTAAAGCTTTGCTTGGGACCGTCTACCGTGCCTTTCGGCTGATTGACGGTGAGGCTGGCGATGACGCCGCGAATATCTTCTAGGCTGATGCCAAGCGCCGTCAGTTTGGTCGGATCGACCTGGATCCGGACCGCGGGTTTTTGCACGCCGCCGATGTTGACCAGGCCGACGCCGGGAATCTGCGAAATCTGCTGCGCCAGGATATTGTCGGCAAAGTCATTTACCTGGATCAGCGGCAGCGCGTCTGATTGCACCGCCATCACCAGGATCGGCGAATCGGCCGGATTCACTTTGCGGAAGGTCGGCGGGCTGGGCAGGTTGGCCGGCAACTGACCGCTGGCGGCGGTGATCGCCGCCTGGACGTCGAGCGCGGCGGCGTCGATGCTGCGGTTGAGATCGAACTGCAGCGTAATCTGGGTGGAGCCGAGCGTGCTGGTTGAAGTCATTTGCGACAGACCGGCAATCAGGGAAAATTGACGCTCCAGCGGCTGGGCCACACTCGACGCCATGGTTTCCGGGTTGCCGCCGGGCAGATTGGCGGAGACCTGGATCGTCGGAAAATCCACTTGCGGCAGCGGCGCCACCGGCAGCAGCGGCCACACCGCGGCGCCAACCAGGAAAATCGCAAGAGCGAGCAGCGTGGTGCCGATCGGGCGTTTGATAAAGGTGGCAGAGATGCTCAATTGCTTGCCCCTTTAGTTATTCCTTTGCCGGCGCCGCTACTTGCATCTTTGGCCGCTTGCGCAGGTGTGCTGCCGGCAGCGGCGCCGGCCTCCATGATCCTGACGCCGGGTTTCAGTTTGTACTGGCCATCCACCACCACCCGTTGTCCTGGAGTCAAGCCCTTGTCGATGACAGCCAGGCCTTCCTGGATGTTGGCAACCTGGACCGGCTGAATCTTTACAGTGCTATCGGCGTTGACGATATAAACATAGGTGCCGTCCTGGCTGCGCTGTACCGCCGCTGCAGGCAGCGTCAAGGCCTGTTTGCGGTCGCCCAGAATCAGCCTGACATTGACATATTGGCCCGGCCACAATACATGCGACGGATTCTGGAAAATGCCTTTCAGTTGCACTGTGCCGGTGCTGGTGTCGATCTGGTTATTGAGCAGCGCCAGATTGCCCTGGGCCAGCATGGTGGGGCTGTTGCGCGCATAGGTCTGCACGCTGAGCGGCTTCTGGCTGCCATGTAAGGCGGTGTTGATGCTCTGGAAGCTTTCTTCCGGCAGCGTGAACACCACCGCAATCGGATCGATTTGATTGATCACCACCAGGCCATTGGCATCGGCGGCGTGGACGATATTGCCCGGATCGACCAGGCGCGCGCCAACCCGGCCGCTGATCGGCGCCAGGATTTTGGTAAAGCTGAGTTGCACCTTGGCGTAGCTGATCTGCGCCTCGTCGGCTTGCACTGCGGCTTGCAGCTGGTTGACTTGCGCCCGCGTGGCGTCCAGCGTCTGTTGCGTCGCGGCGTCCTGTTGCACCAGTGTGGTGTAGCGTTGCAGGTCCAGCCTGGAGTTCGCCAGCTGCGCCTGGTCCTTGGCTTTTTGCGCCAGCGCCTGATCCAGCTGCGCCTGCAAGGTACGCGGATCGATTTGCGCCAGCAACTGGCCGGCCTTGACGTCCTGGCCTTCGACAAAACCGACCTTGTCGAGCTGGCCGTCGATACGCGCCTTGACGGTGACGCTGGCATTCGAGGTAACCGTGCCGACGCCGGTCAGGTACATCGGCACATCTTGCTGCTGGACGGCGGTGGTGTTGACCGATATCGGGTTGGCGGCAACGGCTGGCGCTGCAACTGCGCCAGCTTTGTGAACTATGGCCCAGCCGGCGGCGCCGATCAGGGCCAGTATTGCGGCTGTGATCAGCAGCGCCGAACGTGGTTTGGAAAGTGTGGTGGTCATATCGTCGGCTCGCGGAATTAATTTGTCGTGTTATTTAGTGTCTTGTTTTGTGCCTGGCTGCCGCGCTCGGCATTGGCCAGCCGGCTTGCATCCCAGCCGCCGCCGACGGCCTTGATCAACGCCACGCTTGCCAGCAATTGGCGCCCCAGCAATTGCACCAGAGTGCGCTCGTTGCTCAGGGCTAACGTTTGCGCGGTGACCACAGTCAGATAAGTCGCAGTGCCGGCGCGATATTGGCTGAGCGCCAGCCGTTCCGCCAGTTGTGAAGCTTGCACCGCCTGGTTCTGGGCGATCGCTTCGCGGTCCAGGACGCTGAGCGTGGCCAGGTTGTCTTCGACTTCCTGGAAGCCGCCCAGTACGGTTTGTTTGTATTGCGCTACCGCTGCGTCGTAGGCGGCAATTGCCTGGTCGCTATGGGCGCGCCGCAAGCCGCCGTCGAAAATAGTCTCCGCCAGGGCTGCCCCGAGCGACCAGACCCGGCTTGGGGTGCTGAACCATTGGGCCAGACTGGCGCCATTGAAGCCGCCGCTGGCGCTCAGCGTCAATGCCGGGAAAAAGGCCGACTTGGCAACGCCGATGTTGGCATTGGCAGCCGCAGCACGGCGTTCGGCGCTGGCGATGTCGGGGCGGCGTTCCAGCAGATCGGAAGGCAGGCCGGCTGGAATCGGCGGCAAGCCTGCCTGCATCTTGCTCAGCATTTGGGTATCGGCCGGCAGCGCAGCCAAAGCGAAGCCGGAAGGCGCCTTGCCGGTCAGGATCGCGATCGCATGTTCCAGCTGGCTGCGTTGCGCCTGCAGATCGATGGCTTGCGCCTCTGCAGTTTTCAACTGGCTTTCCGCCAATGCCACATCCGAGCGCAATGTGACGCCGGCCGCGTATTGGCTCTGCGTCAGTTGCAGCGAACGGGCGTAGGCGGCGGTGGTGCGCGCATACAAATCTTGCAGCAGATCGGTGACGCGCAATTGCAGATAGTCTTGCGCCAAGGTTGCCTGGATGCTGAGGCGAGCCGCGGCCAGATCGGCGGCACTGGCTTGGCTGCCGGCATCGCCGGCTTCCACCGAACGCCGCACGCTGCCCCAGACATCCGGCTCCCAGCTGCCTTGCAGACCGGCGCTGTAGTTATTGCCGAGCTTGACGCCGTTGCTGTTGCTGCGGGCGCGGTCAACCCCGGCGTTGACGCCGGCCGTCGGCCAGAAGCCGGCGCGCGCTGCATCGGCCGCTGCGCGTGCCTGGCGATACTGGGCTTCCGCCTGGCGGATATTCTGGTTGGCCTGGTTGGCTTGTTGCATCAAGCCGTTCAGCGTGGCGTCGCCGTAGATTTCCCACCAGTTGCTGCTGTCTATTTGCTGCGGCTGTGCTTGTTTCCACGGGCCGCTTTCTTTATAGCTGGCCGGCACATCCATCGCGGGGCGCACATAGTCGGGGCCGACTGCGCATGCTGTCAGCGATAGCGCAATCGCGGCAGCCATGATGGTGGCTGTCAATGGGCGCTGGGTACGCAGGGATCTTGGAGGAGAGGGAAAATTCATGGGTCTGCTTGGGCTGACGTTCGGCGCATCGGATGGAATGTCCGGGCGGCGAGTCAGCAACGAACACAGCATCGGACAGTATTTGGTAATACTTTAAATCCTGTTGCCGTACCTGATGCTGTCGTAAATATGACAATTCTGTCAGTTTCGCCCGTGTTTGATACGCAGTCCGCTGATGATGGTGGCAAGCAAGGTTGCGCTTGCCGCCAGCCATAGCGACATGTGGACTGCGCTGGCGTCGATATGGGCAGTGTCGGCCGCAGCCTGGGCGATACCGGTCGCCGCCAGCACCACCGCGACCAGCGCCGCACCCAAGGACTGGCCGAAGGTGCGCGCAATCGCCAGTACGCCGGACGCTGCGCCGCTGCGCGCGCGTGGCGCGTTGCTCAGCATTTCGCGATTATTCGGGCTCTGGAAGAAGCCGAAGCCGAGTCCGCACACGAAGGCGCGCCATAGGATATCCGGCACTGAAGCGTGTTGGCCCAGGAGGGCCAGCAAGATCAGGCCCAGCGTCAGCACCAGCAGGCCGCAGGTCGAGAGTAGCGAAGCCGAATGACGGTCGGCCAGGCGGCCGGCGATCGGCGCGGTGATGGCAATCGCTACCGGCCAGGGTGTAAACAAGGCGGCGGACAGCAGCGGGCTGAAACCGTATGCGCCTTGAAACAAGAACGGCAGTGCAATAAAGGCAATTCCCTGGCCGACAAAAGAGCAGGTCGAGGTGGCTACCGCCATGGAAAAACGTTGTGATGCAAACATATCAAGCGGCAATAACGGTGCGCTGTATCGTCGTTGTCTAATGATAAATAAAATGACGGAAGCCAGGGCAATCGCGCCGAGCAGCAATTCCTTGCTCCAGCTGCCGTGACTCGTTAAACCATCGACCGCCATGACGATACTGCCCAGGGCCAGCGCCGAGAGCAGGGCGCCGATCGCATCGAGTTTGCCGCCGCGTCCCGGGTCGCGCGGCAATACGCGCCGCGCCAGCAGCAGGGTGACGATGCCGATCGGCACATTCACCGCAAACAGCCACGGCCAGCTCAGCACTGACAGCATCAGGCCGCCGATGGCCGGCCCGGCGGCGGCGGAGAAGGCCACTACCAGAGCGTTGATGCCCAGCGCCGCGCCCAGCAGGCGGGTCGGAAATATATTACGGTACAGCGCCGGTCCGATACTCATGGTGGCAGCGCCGCCCATGCCTTGCAAAAATCGCATGCCGCTCAGTATCGCCAGCGATGGCGACAGGGCGCAGCCGAGAGAGGCCAGGGTGAATATCAGGATGCCGCCCATATATACCCGGCGAAAGCCGATCACTTCGCCGAGCGAGGCGAAGGCGACCATGGTCATTGCGCCGGCGAGGATGTAGGCGTTGGCTATCCATACCGCAGCAGCCGGGTCGACCTGCAGGCTGCGCGCGATCATGGGCAGCGCGACATTGACGATGGAGCTGTCCAGCACGGTCATGCTGGTGCCCAGAACCATGACGATAATCGCTACCCGGCGTGCCGCTCCGGGCAGGCCGTCGTCTTCCGGGAGATCGCCGAATAAATTGCTCATGTCTGGCGGCGCGGCTTTGACGCAACACTTGAAGGGAGTAATGGCGAGGTTGGCACGGTCAACAATAAAATGAGTAATGAAATCAGGGAAGCGTTGATAGGCCGGGGCGGAAGCCGCGAATTATTACATGAAGCGCAATTTCACGCAGGTGGCCAAGTTATCCGATTAGGAGGGCGGATCAACAAAAGCTGCTTTTTTTAGGATCACCGGCGGCTGCCGCCGCGGCGGTTTGAGGTATAATTCGAATTTCCCGCATGTGCCGTTCGGCACCTTCCGTAATGACTAAGTTTGTATTTGTTACCGGCGGCGTTGTCTCATCCCTTGGTAAAGGGATTGCAGCCGCCTCTCTCGCCGCGATTTTGGAATCGCGCGGCCTTAAAGTCACCCTTCTTAAACTCGATCCGTACATCAACGTCGATCCAGGCACCATGAGCCCGTTCCAGCACGGCGAAGTGTTTGTGACCGACGATGGCGCAGAGACCGATCTCGATCTGGGCCACTATGAGCGTTTCATTACGGCCAAGATGAAGAAGGTGAACAACTTCACTACCGGCCAGATCTACGAATCCGTGATCCGTAAGGAACGCCGTGGCGAGTACCTCGGCAAGACGGTACAGGTTATTCCGCATATCACCAACGAAATCCAGGATTACATCTATCGCGGCGCCGAAGGTTACGACGTTGCGCTGGTGGAAATCGGCGGTACCGTCGGCGATATCGAATCCTTGCCCTTCCTCGAAGCGGCGCGTCAGCTGAGCCTGCGCGCCGGCCGCAAGGCGGCGGCTTTCGTGCATCTGACCCTGGTGCCGTATCTGGTGTCTGCCGGTGAGCTGAAGACCAAGCCGACCCAGCATAGCGTGCAAAAACTGCGAGAAATCGGTATTTCGCCGGATGCCTTGCTGTGCCGCGCCGACCGTCCGATCCCGGATGACGAACGGGCCAAGATTTCCCTGTTCTCGAACGTCCAGGGCGACGCCGTGATTTCGGTGTGGGACGCCGACACCATCTACAAGATTCCGCAAATGCTGCACGACCAGGGGCTGGATGCGATTGTCTGCGAAAAGCTGGGCCTGTCGCCCAAGCCTGCCGATCTGTCGGTCTGGACCAAGCTGGTGCACGCACTGGAAAACCCAAAGTACGAAGTGACGATCGGCATGGTCGGCAAGTATGTCGACCTGACCGAATCCTACAAGTCGCTGACCGAAGCCTTGCGCCACGCCGGCATTCATACCGGCAGCCGGGTCAATATCGAATACCTGGACTCCGAAGAAATCGAAGCCAGCGGCACAGGCGCCTTGGCCAAGTACGATGCCATCCTGGTGCCGGGCGGCTTCGGCAAGCGCGGCGTCGAAGGCAAGATCGCGGCAGCCCGTTTCGCCCGCGAAAACAAGATTCCTTATCTGGGCATCTGCCTCGGCATGCAAGTCGCGTTGCTGGAATATGCGCGTAACAAGGCCGGCCTGCCGCACGCCAATTCGACCGAATTCGATGCGCAAACCGACCAGCCGGTGGTGGCCTTGATCACCGAATGGCAAAATCACGACGGCAAGGTGGAACTGCGCGATATCAATTCCGATCTGGGCGGCACCATGCGCCTGGGCGCGCAAACCTGCGATGTCAAGTCGCATACCCTGGCCGCCGAAATCTACGGCCCGACCGTGACCGAACGTCATCGTCATCGCTACGAAGCCAATAACCATTACCTGGACCGTATCGAAGAAGCCGGTCTGGTGGTGTCGGCCCGCACGCCGACCGAAGACCTGTGCGAAATCATGGAACTGCCGCGCACTGGCGAGAATGCTCACCCTTGGTATGTCGGCGTGCAGTATCACCCGGAATTCAAATCGACTCCGCGTGACGGCCATCCCTTGTTTATTTCGTTTATCAAGGCTGCACTGGCGCACAAGCAAGCGCATACCGCAGCGTAAGGAAAGAACATGAAACTTTGTGGCTTCGATATCGGTCTGGATCAGCCGTTTTTCCTGATCGCCGGTCCGTGCGTTATCGAATCGCGCCAGATGGCGCTCGACACCGCCGGACAATTGAAAGAGATCACCAGCGCGCTGGGCATCAACTTCATTTACAAATCGTCTTTCGACAAGGCGAATCGTTCTTCCGGCTCTTCTTTCCGCGGCCTCGGCATGGAAAAAGGGCTGGAGATCCTGGCTGACGTCAAAGCGCAAATCGGCGTGCCGGTGCTGACCGATATCCATGAGATCGATGAAATCAAACCGGTGGCAGCAGTGGTTGATGTCTTGCAGACGCCGGCCTTCCTCTGCCGCCAGACCGATTTCATCAATGCTTGCGCGCAGTCAGGCAAGCCGGTGAATATCAAGAAAGGCCAGTTCCTGGCCCCGCACGACATGATCAATGTCATCGCCAAGGCGCGTGCAGCGGCCCGCGAAGCCGGCCTGCCGGAAGATAATTTCATGGCCTGCGAGCGCGGCGCATCGTTCGGTTACAACAATCTGGTATCCGATATGCGCTCGCTGGCGATCATGCGCGAAACCGGTTGCCCGGTCGTGTTCGACGCCACTCACTCAGTGCAATTGCCGGGCGGCCAGGGCAGCACCTCCGGCGGCCAGCGCGAATTCGTGCCGGTACTGGCGCGCGCCGCGATTGCGGTGGGCGTTTCCGGCGTGTTCATGGAAACCCATCCGAATCCTGCCGAAGCTAAATCGGATGGACCGAATGCAGTGCCGCTGGGACGCATGAAAGAATTGTTGTCGACCATGATAGACCTGGATCGGGTCGTCAAAAAGAATGGCTTTATCGAAAGCAATTTCGGTTGATTGCTTGGGGGTGGCGAGTTGGACTATATTGCCGCCGCTATACAAACAAGTGGCGGCGCTTGCAGTCTGCCCCCGTAAATGGTTTTAATATCGCGCATATTTTTATTTGATAGGGAAATACATGAGTGCAATCGTTGACATCATTGGCCGCGAAATTATTGATTCGCGCGGTAATCCGACAGTCGAATGCGACGTCTTGCTGGAATCCGGCGTCATGGGGCGTGCGGCGGTACCGTCCGGCGCCTCCACCGGTTCGCGCGAAGCGATCGAGCTGCGCGACGGCGACAAGAGCCGTTACGGCGGCAAGGGCGTGCTGAAGGCGTGCGAGCATATCAACACTGAAATTTCCGAAGCCATCATGGGCCTGGACGCCAGCGAACAAGCGTTCCTGGATCGCACCCTGATCGATCTCGACGGCACCGAGAACAAAGGCCGCCTGGGCGCTAACGCCATGCTGGCGGTGTCGATGGCGGTGGCCAAGGCTGCGGCGGAAGAAGCCGGCTTGCCTCTGTACCGTTATTTCGGCGGCAGCGGCGCGATGCAAATGCCAGTGCCGATGATGAACGTCATCAACGGTGGCGAACATGCTGACAATAACCTGGATATCCAGGAGTTCATGATCATCCCGGTCGGCGCACCTAGTTTCCGCGAAGCGCTGCGTTACGGCGCCGAAGTATTCCACGCGCTGAAGAAAATCTTGCACGACAAGGGTCTGGCAACCGCAGTTGGCGATGAAGGCGGTTTTGCGCCGAATCTGGCAAGCCACGAAGAAGCGCTGAAGCTGATCATTCAAGCGATCGAAGCTGCCGGCTATGAGCCAGGCACCCAGATCGCCCTCGGCCTGGACTGCGCCGCCAGCGAATTCTACAAGGACGGCAGCTATGTCCTGGCCGGCGAAAACATGACCCTGACCGGCGCCCAATTCACCGGCCTGCTGGCATCGTGGTGCGACAAGTACCCGATCATCAGCATCGAAGACGGCATGGCGGAAAACGACTGGGATGGCTGGAAACTGCTGACCGAAACACTGGGCAAGAAAGTCCAGCTGGTGGGCGACGACCTGTTTGTCACCAACACCAAGATCCTGAAGGAAGGCATCGAGAAAGATATCGCCAACTCGATCCTGATCAAGATCAACCAGATCGGCACCTTGACCGAAACTTTTGCTGCGATTGAAATGGCCAAGCGCGCCGGCTACACCGCAGTGATCTCGCACCGTTCGGGCGAGACTGAAGATTCGACCATCGCCGATATCGCAGTCGGCACCAACGCCTTGCAGATCAAGACCGGCTCGATGTCGCGTTCCGACCGCATGGCAAAGTACAACCAGCTGCTGCGGATTGAAGAGGATCTGGGCGACATCGCCAGCTATCCAGGCCGTGATGCGTTTTATAATCTCAAGTAATTGAGCGGGGTGGGCAGGCATGCCCACCCCGGACTCACAACTAGATAAGACAGCGGAACCCACCCCACAACGATGCGCCTGATTGCCATTTTCCTGACTGCTCTGCTGATACTGGTCCAGTACCCACTGTGGCTAGGCAAGGGCGGCTGGCTGCGGGTCTGGGATATGGATCAGCAAGTGCATGCGGCGCATGACAAGCTCGACGAGCTGAAAGCGCGCAACGCCAAGCTCGATTCGGAAGTGCATGATTTGAAAGAAGGCACCGGTGCGGTCGAAGAACGGGCGCGCACCGAGCTGGGCATGATCAAGCAAGACGAGATTTTTATTCAGATTCTCGATCCAAACGGCAATCCGG
>NZ_JAGQEG010000110.1 GCF_018305005.1 Collimonas silvisoli | reverse complement strand
AAGCGGTGATCGGCGCCGTCATGCACAAAATGACACATCTTATTTACGGAGTGCTCCGTACTGGCAAGCCCTTCGATCCAAATTATTTAACCAACGGGCTTGCTATTCAAGACGGTATCTGACCCCAGTTAGCTACTGATCGCGCTGATCCAGGTTTGCGTCGGCATCGTGATTCAGCCGGCCGCCGTGGCTTTTTGATGGCGGCTCAGACCCCTCAGGCCCAGCTGCGAGCCGCCTCTTCAATCAACGCGATGATTTCAACAGGGCGCGACGCCATCGACGCATGGCCTGCCGCCAACTCGATGGTCTTCCTGGGTTGCATTCTTTCAGCGAACCAGCGTTCTGTTGCCGGCGGAATCATGCGATCGTTGCTTGAGACCTGGTACCAGGATGGCTTGACTTTCCAGGCCGGCGGCCCGGAGGCGTCGCCGAAGCAACGGGCAGCGATCGGCTTCTGCGTCAACGCCATTACCAGGGCTTCCGTCGTATCCACATCCTGGCAAAAATTGTCGTGGAACTGATCCCGGGCGATCCACAGGAAACCGTTGTCGTCCGGCGCGATGCTGGCAGCGCCGGGCGGCGGCTCGCGCATGCCGAAGATGCCCCCCGGCGTTTCGCCCTCATCGGGAGCAAAGGCCGCAACGTACACCAGGCCAACCACGTTTGGCGCATGGCCGGCGCCGCTGATGACCATGCCGCCATAGGAATGGCCGACCAGCAGCGTCGGTCCGTTCTGTGCTGCCGCCAGCCTGGTGGTGCGGTCGATATCGTCGGCCAGTGAAGTGAGCGGATTCTGAACTGCGCTCACGCGATATCCCTTGGCGTGAAGCGGCGGAATAACGTGGCGCCAATGAGAGCCGTCGCCCCATGCGCCGTGTACCAGAACTATATTGATCTGCGCTGCCATATCGGATTCTCCTGTGTTATCTGGCGACCGTGAAAACAGCGGAAAAACAGCGGGATGGGGTCGCTTTGGCCATCCCGGCCAAGGCCAGCAGACTGAATGGGTTTTGCGGCTAGTTTGCGCCTTCCAGGGATTTTTGGCTGTATTCCGGCAGTGCTGCTTTCTGTTTTTCCTTGCCGTCGCAAGCTTGGGTATTTCCAAAAACACTATTTATTGTTGGGGGAAAAAGACATTTTTTTGTTGAGACTCCTCATTGGAATTGATAGTAATTGCTAATTGCAATCATTCTCAATAAGATTCGTGTTCTGCTGCTTCTCTACTGTTCCTACTAAAAATAAAACGATGAAACAGACGGACGAGTGGGCTCGAAATCGCGCTTTGACCACGGTCAGCGCAAATTCGAATTGCTAAAAAAACAATCTACATGTCTCAAAAATATGTCTCAAAACAAGGTCGCGGCGCTGATCCGCACTACAGGAAGATTCAAGTGGCCGCTGGCGCTTGCCGCCGCCTGTCTGGTGGCGGCATGCGGTGGTGGCGATAGCGGCGCCAATCTCGATGTGCAGGGTTTCCGCGCCGTACCGTCATATCACCGAGCTGCCGTATAACCGGCAGCCGAATATGCCGCCGGCCTTGTCCGACAGCGAAGTCGACGATGTCGTGCAATTTCTTGGCACGCTGACCGATGGCTACACAGCACAATAAATAATCAATCACACGGGGAAAAACTGCATGAAAAAAAATATCCTGGCGCAAGCCATTGCAATCGCCTTGATGGCAAGCCCGCTGGCGGCGTCTGCCAGTGAAGCCGAATTATTGAAGCGGCTCGATAAGCTGGCTGCCGAAGTCGAGCAGTTGAAGGCCGAACTGGCCGCCACCAGGAAAAAAACCGACACCGTTGAAAAACGCCAGGAGGCTCTGGCGGCGGCGCCGGCCGCACCGGCAATGGTAGCGGCCGCCGCTGCACCAGCCGCCGCTATGTCGGCAGCACCGGCAGCGCCGGTGGCAGCGGCTTCACCCGCGACCATGCTGGGCCCTAACACAGTGCTGTCGAGCTACGGCGAAGTCAATTACACCCGTCCGCGCCATGACAGCAGCAAGTCGCAAGCCGACGTCGCCCGCGCCGTGATCGGCATCACCCACCGTTTCGACGAAAAGACCAAGATGGTGGCTGAGTTCGAATGGGAGCACGCCGTCACTTCCGCCAGCGACAAGGGCGAGACTGAAGTCGAGCAGTTGTATGTCGAACGCGAATTCAACAACGGCCTGCGCGCCAAAGGCGGCTTGTTCCTGATCCCGGCGGGTTTGCTCAACACCAATCATGAGCCTACCGCCTATTACGGCGTGTATCGTAACTTCGTCGAAACCGCGATCATTCCATCGACCTGGCGCGAAGCCGGTCTCGGCTTGTCGCAGACGCTCGACAACGGCTTGACCTGGGATACCGGTCTGACTACCGGTTTCGATCTGAGCAAATGGGATTCCACATCGACCGACGGCCGCACCTCGCCACTGGGCAGCATCCATCAGGAAGGCCAGATGGCGAAGTCGCACGATCTGAGCGTGTTCGGCGCATTGAACTGGCGCGGCGTGCCGGGCTTGCTGCTGGGCGGCTCCGTATTCACCGGCAAAGTCGGCCAGAAGACGCCGGATTTCCCGGCGCAGGATGCGCGCCTTACCTTGTGGGATCTGCATGCGCGCTATACACCGGGTAAATGGGATCTGTCCGCGGTCTACGCACGCGGCACCATCAGCAATACCGAAGCTCTGAACCAGACCTTTGCCGGCAATCCGACGCCAGTGCCGTCGTCGTTCTACGGCTGGTATACGCAAGCAGCCTATCAGCTGTGGAAAAACTCAGACTACACCTTGACGCCGTTCCTCCGATATGAGCGCTTCAACACCGCCAACGGCTATGCGGCGATGCCGGCCGGCCTGGCAGTTGCCACCGGACCGAACGAAGGCGTGTGGACCGTCGGCACCAACTTCAATGTCGGCGAAGGCGTGGTCTTGAAAGCCGATTACCAGAAGTTCAAGGTCGACACCGCGCGCGATCGCTTCAACCTCGGCTTGGGTTATGCTTTCTAATTTCTGATTCCTAATTGCTGACGATGAAGCCGATCAATGTAACCGCGCTGGCGCTCGCAGCCAGCGCCAGCTCAAGCGCCTTCGCCACCCAGTACCTGACGGTGGAGCAGGCGCAGCATGTCATGTTTCCGGACGCGACCAGCTTTCGTGACGTCAGTTTGCAGTTGTCCGGCGAACAGATGAAGCAGGTGGAAAAAATTTCCGGCCTGCCTGCGCGTTCGGTCGGCTGGCGCGTGTTTGCCGCGTATAAAGACGACGCCCAACTGGGTTATGTGGTGTTGGACGATGTCATCGGCAAGTTTGAATTGATCTCGTATGCGGTCGCGGTCAATCCCGACGCCAGCGTCAAGCAGATTGAAATCCTCACTTATCGTGAAAGCCACGGCTTTGAAATCAAAAGCCCGGCCTGGCGCAAGCAGTTCGTCGGCAAGACCGCTGCTGCCGGTCTGACCATCGGCGATGGCATTGCCAGCATCAGCGGCGCCACGCTGTCGTGCACCCATGTCACCGACGGCGTGCGGCGGATCGCGGCGATCGCCCAGGTCGCGCTGAAAAAATGAGACGGCCCTAGGGCGACTGCTTTTATAATCTGACGGATGCGCCAACTCAAACAACCTAAACACAGCCTGCATCACCCCGGCAACCGCTCGCACCTCATCCGCTTCCGGCTTGAACGTTGGCATCGCTTCAGCCTGTACGGCGTGTCCGGCCTGCTGGCCGCCAGCGGCGTCGTGTGGCTGATCGCCCGTTATTTTTTGCGTGCCGCCGGCGAGTTCGGCGAAGCCGTCAATCCGCTGGAGCCATGGGCGATGAAATTGCATGGCGCGGCCGCCATGGCCGCGCTTTTTTTCGTCGGCAGTTTGCTCAATAATCATATCCGGCGCGCCGACCATGCGCGTCGCAATCGCTATTCTGGCTGGAGCATGGTGGCGCTGCTGTCCCTGCTGACGGCGAGCGGCTATGTCTTGTACTACCTCGCCAGCGAAGCCAGCCGGCCGTTCTGGTCGGCGGCGCACTGGATACTTGGTTTATCGTTCCCGGCGTTGCTGGTGCTGCATATTTTCCTGGGGCGGCGCGGGGCTAAGCGCTAGGGCCGATAGATAGGATGAGTCGAAAATGAAAAACGCCCCGTTCGCGTATGCGGACGAGGCGTGAAGGTGTGAACCCGGGTAATGCCGCGTTCAGCAAATCGCCTAGCGCAGCAAACCCAATGCCTTGGCTACCCCGGCACCATAGGCCGGATCGGCCTTGCTGCAGTTGGCAATATGCCGTTCCTGGATTTCCCTGGCGGCGCCGCCGACAGCGCGTGCGGTATTGTCGAACAATGCCTGCTGTTGCGCCGGCGTCATCAGGCGGAACAGCGCGCCCGGCTGCGAGTAGTAGTCATCGTCGACCCGGTGATTCCAGTGATCCGCCATGCCTTCCAGCGCCAATGGCGGTTCGGCGAAATCCGGTTGTTCCTGCCATTCACCCTTGCTGTTGGGCTCATAGCCGATGGCAGCGCCGGCATTGCTGTCGACCCGCATGCTGCCGTCGCGATGGTAGCTGTGGAACGGACACTTGGGCGCATTCACCGGAATCTGATGGTGATTCACGCCGAGCCGGTAACGTTGCGCGTCGCCGTAGGAGAACAAACGTCCTTGCAGCATCTTGTCCGGCGAGAAGCTGATGCCGGGCACCACGTTGGCTGGCGAGAAGGCAACCTGTTCGACTTCAGCGAAATAGTTTTCCGGATTGCGGTTCAACTCCATCACGCCGACTTCGATCAGCGGATAGTCCTTGTGCGGCCAGACCTTGGTCAGATCGAATGGGTTGATGTGATATGAGCCTGCATCTTTCTCCGGCATGATCTGGATGAACAGTTTCCAGCGCGGGAAATCCTGGTTGGCGATGCTGTCGAACAGATCGCGCTGCGCGCTTTCACGATCGTTGCCGACCAGCGCCGCGGCTTCGGCGTCGGTCATGTTTTCAATCCCTTGCTCGGTCTTGAAAGTGAACTTGACCCAGTTGCGTTCGTTGTTGGCGTTGATGAAGCTGAAAGTATGGCTGCCGAAACCATGCATATGGCGATAGGAGCGCGGCAGGCCGCGGTCGCTCATCACGATCGTCACCTGGTGCAGCGCCTCCGGCAGCAAGGTCCAGAAATCCCAGTTATTGTCGGCGCTGCGCAGATTGGTTTTCGGATCGCGTTTGACGGCGCGGTTCAGATCGGGAAACTTGAGCGGATCGCGCAGGAAAAACACCGGCGTGTTGTTGCCGACCAGATCCCAGTTGCCTTCTTCGGTATAGAACTTGATGGCGAAACCGCGGATATCGCGTTCGGCATCGGCCGCGCCGCGTTCACCGGCGACGGTTGAAAAGCGTACAAACAAATCGGTTTTCTTGCCGATTTCGGAAAAAATCTTGGCCTTGGTGTATTGCGTGATGTCGTGGGTAACGGTGAAGGTGCCGTGCGCGCCCGAGCCTTTGGCGTGCATGCGGCGCTCTGGAATAACTTCGCGGTCAAAGTGCGCCAGTTTTTCGAGAAACCAGACATCTTGCAGCAAGGCCGGGCCGCGTGGACCTGCGGTCTGGATATTCTGGTTATCGACGACGGGCGCGCCGGCGGCAGTAGTGAGCTTTTTCATGCTATTCCTTTCAGTGAACGGGAGGGGAGGTCTGGCTGTATTATTCTCGATATCGTTAAATAGATAAAATTAATTTTAATTAAATTATCAATAGCTAATTACTACTGACAAGGTTTGCGCTCATGTAAGCGTTCGGGTTTGCGTTCATTCTTCCGGCAGTGGAATCCGTTCATCGTCGCCAGGCACCGGATCAAAGCGCTGTTCGCGCCAATTGCGTTTGGCGGTTTCAAGCAGCGCCGGATCGCTGGCAACGAAATTCCACCAGATGATGCGCGGGCCGTCGATAGGGGCGCCGCCCAGCAGCATGACCTGGGCGTTTTCGCTAGCGGCAATCGTTGCCGCCCGCTCCGCCTGCAGCACCGCCAGCACACCCGTCTCCAGCGCTTCGCCGTCGATAGTCACGCTGCCGCTGGCGACGTACACCGCTTGCTCCGGATATTCCGGTGACAGCGTGAATTGCGCTCCTGCCCGCATTTCGGCGGCCACATACAAGGTCGGCGAATGGACTTTGACCGGCGCTTCCTGGCCGAAGGCGCGGCCGGCGACCACGCGTAGCTGGTAACCGTTACCCTCTATCAACGGCAAGCTGGCAGCCGGATGATGGGCGAAGGCTGGTTCACACTGCTCATCAGCCAGCGGCAACGCCACCCAGGTCTGGATGCCATGCAAGCGCCAGCCGCGGGCGCGTTGCGCTGCGGGGGTGCGTTCGGCGTGGACGATGCCGCGCCCGGCGGTCATCCAGTTGACATCGCCGGGAATGATTTCCTGATCGTTGCCGAGGCTGTCATGGTGGCGGATCGCGCCCTCGAACAGATAGGTGACAGTTGCCAGGCCGATGTGCGGATGCGGGCGGACGTCGATCCCTTGGCCGCCGGCGAAATCGACCGGCCCCATGTGATCAAAAAACAAGAAAGGACCAACGCTTTGATGGCGGCCGGCAGGCAGCACGCGGCGCACCACCAGTTCACCGAGATCGCGGGCGCGTCCCGGAATGCGATAGGCGATTGAGGAGGTTGTTGAGGTAGTCATATTGTGTCCAGTCTAATAAGAAAAATAAGGTGGTAATGACTGATGCAGGATGAAGACATTAGCATATTTGAATGTAACCGGCGCGCATCCGGCATGTACCCGGCGGCGCACAAAAAAGAGCCAGGCGTCTCGCAGCAAGACTGCGAAACGACCTGACCCTGATTTTGTATTCCGGTGATCGCAAGTTGCGATCACCGGGACGATTTTTAGTTTTTTCTCAGAATGCCGCCGATAACAGATAGCCGCCGACCGCAGCAATCGCAACGCCACCCAGCCGTACCGCTTGCGCCGCCATTTTCTGGCCGGCCGCCAGGCCAACCGCCAAGCCGAGCAGATGCAGCAGCGCTGTCGCCGCCACAAAACCCACGCCATACCAAAGCGCCGATGCGCCGTGCGGCAATTCACTGCCATGCGCATAACCGTGGAACAGTGCAAACACCGACACTGCCGCAGCGCTGGCCCAGAGCGGCAGGCGGATGGCGAAAGCGATCAGCAAACCAAGCACGGCGACCGAAGCCGCGATGCCGGTTTCTACGCCCGGCAACTGCAGGCCGGCAAACGCCAGTAGCGCACCAAGCACCATCGTCAACGGAAACGCCAGCGGCAGCACCCATAGCGCGGAGCGCTTGCTTTGCGCTGCCCACAGGCCGACCGCCAGCATCGCCAGCAAGTGATCGATGCCGGAGAAGGGGTGGGCAAAACCGTCGTTGAAGCCGAAAGCATCGGGGTGGCCGGGATGGGCGAAGGCGGAGCCGATGCCGAGGGCGGCGACGGCCAGTGCGCTGAGGCGGCCGTAGGTACGGGCGGAAGGGTGGGGCATGGTATGAGACTCCTGATAACAGATGTTTATGTTGTTTACAAGTGAAAATTTAAAAATCACCGTCATTCCCGCGAAGGCGGGAATCCATGTTGAACGTAAAATGGATCCCCGCGTTCGCGGGGATGACAATCGCGGGTTTTATTAAGCAGTTAGGCGGCATTACTTGGGGGCTTCCTATGGTTAGCTCATTTAGGCTGATCCAGCAAACCTTGCTGGCGAATGAAAGCGATCACTTGCTCAACTCCGTCGCCGCTGCGCAGATTGGTGAATATGAACGGTCGCTCGCCGCGCATTTTTTTTGCGTCATGCGCCATCACATCGAGATTGGCGCCGACATACGGCGCCAGATCGGTCTTGTTGATGATCAGCAGATCGGAGCGGGTGATGCCGGGGCCGCCCTTGCGCGGAATTTTTTCGCCGCCGGCGACGTCGATCACATAGATGGTCAAGTCGGACAGTTCGGGACTGAAGGTCGCCGCCAGGTTGTCGCCGCCGGATTCCAGCAGGATCAGGTCGAGGTTGGGAAAATCGGCGCTCATGCGGGAAATCGCTTCCAGGTTGATCGACGCATCTTCCCGTATCGCAGTGTGCGGGCAGCCGCCGGTTTCCACTCCCATCAGGCGCTCGGCCGGCAGGGCGTCGGCGCGCAGCAGGATTTCCATATCTTCCTTGGTGTAGATATCGTTGGTGATGACCGCCATGTCGTAGTGATCGCGCATGCCTTTGCACAGCATTTCGCACAAGGCGGTTTTACCGGAACCGACCGGGCCGCCGATGCCGACGCGGAGTGGATTGGATGTTGAGGAAGTGCTCATTTTGAGAGTCGCTTAAAAAGAAAGTTCGAAGAATGTTCGGTTTCAGGATCGATAGAGACGGCTGTATTGTTCTTCGTGCTGCATCGACAATAACGACAAGCCGGGCGACCAGTTAGAGAGCTCATGGTCGGCCAGGCTTTGCGCACGCTCCGCGGCCCGTTGCAGCTCCGCTTGCAGAGACAGCAGCAGGCGCTGGCCGGCAACCTGGCCCAGCGGTATCGATTTGACGCACACCAGCACCTGGTTCTCCGCCCAGGAAAACAACATGCCCAGCAACGCCGCTTCATGCGGCACTTGCAGCGCCACCGCGGCGTAGGCGTAAGCGGTGGGCAGAGGCAGTTCCGGCTGGGCTTGCAGGATCGCCAGCAACGCGCTATCGCCGATTTGCAATTCGAGCGCCAGCTTGCCCAGCGAATAGCCCATCTGTATGGTCTCGGCGCGGAACTCGGCAGTGTCGCGGGCTGCGATGAAGCGTTCAGTCCACAGATCAACCGCAGCAGCGTCGCGGCTTTCGAAGGCTTGCAGCAGACGCCATAAAACCGGCGCCTCAAACAGCGTTACCACTTGCTGTAAATGATCGCAGATCCAGTTGCGCGCAGATTCCGGATCTTTGACCCAGCCCTTGTCGATCGCCGATTCCAAGCCTTGCGAATAGCTGTAAGCGCCGATCGGCAGCGACGGGCTGGCTAGTTGCAGCAAATGGAGTAGCGCGGTCGCATGCATGGCGTTGATCAAGTCTAGTCGTCGTTCTGGTCGCCGGGCCGATGGATTTTCTGGCGCAGCGGCACCGGCGCCAACAAGCTGTCGTGATGATGGTGGTGGCCGCCGCCGTAGGCGCCGGATTCCGGTTCGAACGCCGCCAGTTCTTCGATCACCGTGGCCTGCAAACCTTCCAGCATTTCACGCAGCACCGTATCCTTGCGTATCCGCAAAAAGCCATCGCCGACATGCGCTTGCGTGTGCCGGTTACCCAGGTGAAAAGCACAGCGCAGCAGGGCCTGCGGGCTGGCGCATTCGATGCGGTAAGTGGCCTCGGCGGCGGCCAGTATCTTGATGACGCGTTCCTGGCCGCTATCGTCGCTGCCCTTGATCAGATCGCCATGCCGCAGCACGGTGCCGCGCACTGTGAATACACCCACTTCCTCACCCGTGGTCAGCGCCGCGCGCAGGCGGCTTTTTTCGCGCAGCTCGTAGGGCAAGATCAGTTCGCCGTACACCAGGTCGGCGTGTTCTACTTTTGTGTTGAGAATTAGCATCCTGCTCTCGTTAAAATACGATCAAAAATATGATCAGAATAAGAAATAACGCTGCGCCATCGGCAATATGCTGGCGGGTTCGCACAGCAGCAGTTCGCCGTCGGCGCGTACTTCATAGGTTTCCGGATTGACTTCCATATGCGGCGTAGCGCCGTTGTGAATCATGTGATGCTTGCGCAAATGGCGCACGTCCTTGATCGCCACCACCGGCTTGTTCAGTTTCAGGCGCTCGCCTATGCCATCGTCATACGCGGCTTGCGAAACGAAGGTGAGCGAAGTCTTGAGGCCGCCGCCGTAAGCGCCGAACATCATGCGGTAATGCACCGGTTGCGGCGTCGGGATCGAGGCATTCGGATCGCCCATCTGCGCCGCCGCGATCATGCCGCTCTTCAAAATGGTGGACGGCTTGACGCCGAAGAAAGCCGGTTTCCACAAGACCAGGTCGGCAATCTTGCCAACCTCGATCGAGCCGACCACATGCGAGATGCCATGCGTAATCGCCGGATTGATGGTGTACTTGGCGATGTAGCGCTTGACCCGGAAATTGTCCGCCTTACTGCCGCTATCCTCGGCCAGTGCGCCGCGCTGGATTTTCATCTTGTGCGCGGTTTGCCAGGTGCGCATGATGACTTCGCCAACCCGCCCCATGGCTTGCGAATCGGAAGACATCATGCTGATGGCGCCGATGTCATGCAGGATATCTTCGGCGGCAATCGTCTCGCGCCGGATGCGCGATTCGGCGAACGCCACGTCTTCCGCAATGGCCGCATCGAGGTGATGGCAAACCATCAGCATGTCGAGATGTTCGTCCAGGGTGTTGACGGTAAAGGGCCGGGTCGGGTTGGTCGAGGAGGGCAGCACATTGCTGTTGCCGACTGCCGCGATGATGTCCGGCGCATGGCCGCCGCCGGCGCCTTCGGTATGGAAAGTGTGGATGGTGCGATCCTTGAAGGCCGCCAGCGTGTGCTCCAGGAACCCGCCTTCGTTCAGCGTGTCGCTATGGATCGCCACTTGCACGTCCATGCGGTCGGCCACGCTCAGGCAATTGTCGATCGCGGCTGGGGTTGAGCCCCAGTCTTCATGCAGCTTGAGGCCGATGGCGCCGGCCCGCACCTGCTCTTCCAGCGGTCCCGGCAGGCTGATATTGCCCTTGCCCAGGAAGCCCAGGTTCATCGGGAAAGCATCGGCCGCCGACAGCATCGCATGCAGATGCCAGGGGCCGGGGGTGCAAGTGGTGGCGGCGGTGCCTGCCGCCGGGCCGGTGCCGCCGCCAAGCATGGTGGTGACGCCGCTCATCAAGGCTTCTTCCATTTGCTGCGGGCAGATGAAATGGATGTGCGAATCGATGCCGCCGGCGGTCACGATCTTGCCTTCGCCGGCGATGATCTCGGTGGCGCCGCCGATCACCATGGTCACATCCGGCTGGATATCCGGATTGCCGGCCTTGCCGATGGCGGCGATCTTGCCGCCCTTGATGCCGATGTCGGCCTTGACGATACCCCAGTGATCGACGATTACGGCGTTGGTGATCACGGTGTCCATCACATCTCTGTGCATCCGCTGCGACTGGCCCATGCCGTCGCGGATCACCTTGCCGCCGCCGAATTTCACTTCTTCGCCGTAGGTGGCGTAATCCTTTTCGATTTCGATGAACAGCTCAGTGTCGGCCAGGCGGATACGGTCGCCGGTAGTCGGGCCATACATTTCGGCGTAGGCATGTTTTGTAATTTTATTCATTTGCGATTTTGCTCATTTCGTCAGTGCTCCCATGACCTTGCCGTTGAATCCATACACGATGCGGTCGCCCGCCAGTTCCACCAGTTCCACCGTGCGCTTCTGACCCGGCTCAAAGCGAACCGCAGTGCCGGCGGCGATATTGAGCCGCATGCCGTAGGCGTTTTCGCGTTCGAACAGCAGGGCCGGGTTGACTTCGTAAAAATGAAAGTGCGAGCCGATCTGGATCGGCCGGTCGCCGCTGTTGGCGACGTTGACGCTGCAGCATCTGCGACCGGCATTGAGTTCGATGTCGCCGGCCTGAATCAGCATTTCTCCTGGGATCATGGCTTGCTCCGATCTATGGAATGGGGTGATGCACGGTGACCAGCTTGCTGCCGTCGGGGAAGGTGGCTTCGACCTGGATATCGGGAATCATTTCGGCGATGCCGTCCATGACATCGGCCCGCGTCAGGATCTTGCTGCCATAGGACATGAGCTCGGCGACGCTCTTACCGTCGCGCGCACCTTCCATGATGGCGGCGCTGATCAAGGCCACCGCTTCCGGGTAGTTCAGCTTCAGGCCGCGCGCCAGGCGGCGCTCTGCCAGCAAGGCGGCGGTGAAGATCAGCAGCTTATCTTTCTCTCTTGGCGTTAAATCCATTTTCTTCTTCCATTTTCTAGTCATCCTCGCGAACGCGGGGATCCACTTTAAGTGCAACATGGATTCCCGCTTTCGCGGGAATGACGAGGGTTTTAAAATTAGTCAGGTATTCCAGATGCGCGGTATCAATGCTTCGTGCCCCAGCATGTGCGGCCGGATCAATTGCCATGCCTGCATCATCCAGCGCCGCGCAAGTTCGCTGGAGTGTCCCAGGTGGCGCAGTACCAGCACCGACTTCATCTGGGTAGCGCCGACGCTGGCCTGGTCTCCTGCCAGCTGATTGGCGCATTCGCGCAGCAGCTGCAAGACGCTGGCGGGGAATGGTTTGCCGGCCACAATCAACGTGGCGCAGACCGTGCATGCCGCCAGGCCCAGGCGGCTGTGCATGGCGGCGCTGCCGCCGCTCAACATGCCTTGCTCAAAATATAATAATTTACCGTCGCGGCGGATGCTGGTTTGCTGCGAGATGCGGCCGCTGTTGAAACTTTCGCCCGATGCGGTGCGGCCGAAACACAGAATCTCGCCGCCGATATAGCGGGCCTCGCCTTGCAGCTCGACCTGATGTTCCAGCGCCACCTCGGCCCGGTCGAAAAAAATGGTTTCTTGCGGCAGCCATTCGAGCGTCGCCGCGTCAGCGATCTGCAACCGTACCTGCTGTTGCGAAAGCTTGCCGTTGGCCTGATACCACTTGGCCGCACCGGGCGTGGTGAGAAAGGCGTGAGCGCCTTGGCCGACGCTGGCCTTGATGGTCAGCTGATCGCCGCCGACCACGCCGCCGGGCGGGTGGACGATAATCGCGTGGCAGATCGACGGGTGTTCCGGATAGAGCGCCTTCTGCACGCGCAAGGGGCCGTAATGGGCGCGATCCAGCAGGCGCGTAGTGCCCTGGTCGTCAGCAAACGCCAAAGACAGCCAGGCCTGGTTGTCTGTACCCAGGGTTGGCTCAGCAATGGCGGAAATGGCAACAAGATCGGCTGTCGGCAGCAGTGGCTGGGCGGTCAAATTATCCATGCGAAACTATACCGCCAAGTGCCGTTTCACGCTGTCGTCATCCATGTTTTCCTGGCTGCCGGCGGCAACCACTTCGCCGCGCGACAGCACCACAAAGTTGTCTGCCAGATCGCGCGCAAAATCGAAATATTGTTCGCACAGCAGAATGCCGATGTCGCCGCGCTCGCGCAGCAGGCGGATCACGCGCCCGATATCCTTGATGATGGAGGGCTGGATGCCTTCGGTCGGCTCATCCAGGATGATCAGCTTCGGTTCGGCCAGCAAGGCGCGCGCAATCGCCAGCTGCTGTTGCTGGCCGCCGGACAGATCGCCGCCGCGCCGCTGCAGCATTTCCTTCAGCACCGGAAACAGTTCATAGACTTCGTCCTTGATCAGCAAAGCCTTTTTACCTGACTTGGCAGCCATGCCCATCAACAGGTTTTCTTCCACCGACAGGCGGGCGAAGATTTCACGCCCCTGCGGCACATAAGCAATCCCGAGGGCAGCGCGCTGGTGCGGCTTCAGGCTGGTAATGTCGCGCCCTTCCAGCTCTACCTTGCCGCTGGCGCTGGGCAGTACGCCCATCAGGCATTTCAGCAGCGTGGTTTTGCCGACGCCGTTACGACCCAGCAGGGCCAGGCACTTGCCCTTTTCCAGGGACAGCGAAATGCCGCGCAAGGTATGCGAGGAGCCGTAATACTGATTCAGTTGGTCAACGTTTAGCATATTCTTCTAGCGCCCGAGATAAACTTCGATCACGCGTTCATCCGCCTGCACTTCAGACATCTTGCCAGCCGCCAGCACCGAGCCTTCGTGCAACACCGTGACCTTGCCTTGCTGGGCGATTTCGGCGACAAAACCCATATCGTGTTCGACCACCATGATCGAATGCTTGCCGCGCAGCTCATTGAGCAGCTCGGCGGTGCGCGCGGTTTCCGCGTCCGACATGCCGGCCACCGGCTCATCCAGCAACAGCAGCAGCGGTTCCTGCATCAGCAGCATGCCGATCTCCAGCCATTGCTTCTGGCCGTGCGACAGTAAACCGGCCAGCCGCCGTTCGTTGCCGTTGAGGCGGATCAGCTTGAGGCAGGCGTCGATCTTGTCGACCTGTTCCGAGCTCAGCCGGGAAAACAAGGTGGTCTTGACGCGCTTGTCCATCTTCATCGCCAGCTCAAGATTCTCGAACACGGTGTGCTGTTCGAACACCGTCGGCCGCTGGAACTTGCGGCCGATGCCGGCGTGGGCGATGTCGTACTCGGTCAGCTTGGTCAGGTCTATGCTTTGGCCGAAGAAGGCGGTGCCGGCTGTGGGCCGGGTCTTGCCGGTGATGACATCCATCATGGTGGTTTTGCCGGCGCCGTTGGGGCCGATGATGCAGCGCAGCTCACCGACCGAAATATCGAGGTTCAGATTATTCAGCGCCTTGAAGCCATCGAAGGAGACCGTGATGTTTTCCAGATAAAGGATGGCGCCGTGCGTGGTGTCGACGCCTTCCGGCTTGATCCGCGCATATGAGGTGCCGTAGTCGGCATGCAGGGCGTTGTCGACTTTGTCGGACGGCTGCGCCGGATCATAAATCGGGCTGATGGGCTGGCTCATGCAGCCTCCTTGCTGTTTTTGAATTTGCTTTTCAACTTCTCCGCCAACCCGAGTATGCCTTGCGGCATGAACAGCGTCACCAGGATGAAAATCAAGCCCAGTGCATATAGCCACAAATCGGGGAAGGCGCCGGTGAACCAGCTCTTCAAGCCGTTCACCGAGAAGGCGCCGATGATCGGCCCCAGCAGCGAGCCGCGGCCGCCGACTGCGGCCCAGATCACCATCTCGATCGAATTGGCGGGCGACATCTCGGAAGGATTGATGATGCCGACCTGCGGCACATACAGCGCGCCGGCAATGCCGCACAACACCGCCGATAAAGTCCACACAAACAGTTTGAACCAGAGCGGGTTATAGCCGATGAACATCAGCCGCGATTCGGAATCGCGCACCGCCTGCAGCACACGCCCCAGCTTGGAGGTGACGATCCAGCGGCACAGCAGCAAGGCGCCCAGCAGGAAAGCCAAGGTGATCAGATACAGCACCGCCTTGGTCGACGGCGCGGTGATCGAATAACCCAGGATGCGCTTGAAATCGGTGAAGCCGTTGTTGCCGCCGAAGCCGGTGTTGTTGCGGAAGAACAGCAGCATGAAGGCGAAGGTCATGGCTTGCGTGATGATCGAGAAATACACGCCTTTGATGCGTGAGCGGAAGGCGAAATAGCCGAACACAAAAGCCAGCACGCCCGGCGCCAATACCACCAGCGCCATGCAGTACCAGAAGTTGTCGGTCAGCGACCAGAACCAGGGATAGGTTTTCCAGTCGAGGAACACCATGAAATCCGGCAGGTTGCTTTGATAGACGCCGTCGCGGCCGATCGCCCGCATCAAGTACATGCCGTGGGCATAGCCGCCCAGCGCGAAGAACACGCCGTGGCCGAGCGACAGGATGCCGGTGTAACCCCACACCAGATCGAGCGCCAGCGCCGCCATGGCGTAGCACATGAACTTGCCGACCAGGGCTACCGTGTAGCTGGAAATGTGCAATACGTGGCCGGCAGGGAAGGCCAGGTTGAGCACGGGCAGCAGCGCCAGGATCACGCTGCAGAAGATGATTCCGCTCCATGCCGGGCGCGAGAACAATGGTGTCTTGGCCGCCGCGATTTGCTGAGAAGCGGGGGGGGATGCGGGGGGAGGTGCGGCGGAAGACGCGGCGGGAGCTGCGGGCAGCGATGTGGGAGTCACGGTAGTCATTCGACACTCCTGCCTTTCAGTGCAAACAGGCCTTGCGGACGTTTTTGAATGAAGACGATGATGAATACCAGGATCGCGATCTTGGCCAGCACCGCGCCGGCCACCGGCTCCAGGAATTTGTTGACTTCGCCCAGGCCGAAGGCGGCAATGATGGTGCCGGCCAGCTGGCCGACGCCGCCCAGCACCACCACCATGAAGGAATCGACAATGTAGCCCTGGCCCAGATCCGGGCCGACATTGCCCAGTTGCGACAGCGCCACGCCGCCCAGGCCGGCAATGCCGCAGCCGAGGCCGAAGGTCATCATGTCGATCTTGCCGGTGGAGACGCCGACGCAAGCCGCCATCCGACGGTTTTGCATGACCGCCCGCACAAACAGGCCGAGCCGAGTCTGATTCAGGATCAGCCACACGGCCAGCACCACGAACAGCGCGAAGAAAATAATCACGATACGGTTATACGACAGCACCAGCGAGCCCAGCACGGTGACGCCGCCCGACATCCAGCTGGGATTGGCGACCTCGACGTTTTGCGCTCCGAAAATCGAACGCACCATTTGCATCAGCATCAGGCTGATGCCCCAGGTGCAGAGCAGGGTTTCCAGCGGCCGGCCATACAGCCAGCGCAACACCAGCCGTTCCAGCACGATGCCGACGGCGGCGGTGACGATGAAGGCGGCCGGCAGCGCGACCAGCAGGTAGCCATCCAGCGCGGCTGGAAAATATTGGCGGAACAGCAGCTGGCAGATATAGGTGGTGTAAGCACCGATCATCAGCAATTCGCCGTGCGCCATGTTGATGATGCCCATTAGGCCGAAGGTAATCGCCAGCCCAAGCGCGGCCAGCAGCAGCACGCTGCCGAGCGAGACGCCGTAGAACACCTTGCCGATGAAATCGACGGTGGCCAGGTGGCGCTCCAGCACGCCGAGGGTGCGCACCGCTTCGATGCGTACTGCCGGGTCGGGCTCGACATAGCTGCCGTCGGGATTTTTGTTGAGCAGGTTTTGCAGGGCCGGGCGCAGATTGGCGTTGGTGCTGCCGGCCAGGGTTTGCACGGCGGCCTTGCGGGTGGCGGCGTCGGTGGAGTGCAGGTTGGCGGTGGCGATGACCTGTTGCAGGGTGGCTTGGATTTCGGGGTCGCTTTCTTGGTGCAGGGCTTTGCTGACCAGGGGGATTTGGGCCGGGTCGGCGGTTTTTATCAGTTCGGTGGCTGCGGTCAGGCGTAGGTTGCGGTTGGCCGAGAAGAGTTTCAGGCCGGATAGGGCGCCTTCTACTACGCCGCGCAGGCGGTTGTTGACGCTGATGGCTTCTGCATCGTCTGGCGTCGGCTGGGGTTGGCCGGTGGCTGGGTTGAATGCTTGGGTGTCGTCGACGATGAGTACCGTGCCATCTGGCCGGGCGTACAGTGCGTCGGTATTCAATGCGTTGAGAATTTTCAAGGCGTCGTCATTGGCCAGCGCGGCGATTTGATTGACCGCAACGATGCGTGCATCGGGATCGTCGCCGGCCAGCGGCTTGAGCAGCGCGGGGTCGATCTTGGCGTGCGCCAGCGTGATGTGCAGGCACAAACTTGCAATGAGAAGAATTTTTCTTGAGATTTTCATCAGTCTGTTTAGCGCCACCTGAAAAGCAGTTAAATGGGGTCAGAGTTTTTTTTCGCGTCTTTTGCGAAAATTACTCTGACCCCTTTTAACGGGCCACGGAGTACATACCGTGGCATTCGATGAGAGGTCGTCGTTACTTAAAACGTTTGCTGCTCCGTGGATGCATGCCGGGGGTAGCCCGGCGGCTACTCACTTTTCTTGCTTCGCCAAGAAAAGTAAGCAAAAGAAGGCGACCGCAAAGCCGTTGCCTTCCCTTCGGTCAGGTCCCCAAATGTGCCGGCTGCCAGTCGGGTGGGAAGACCAACTCGCTGCGCTCAAACATGTCTTCCCACAATTCCCGACCGGCAGCCGGCATATTTGGCAACGTCTCAATGCGGAATTCACGTCAACGTCAAAAACAACTTCAACTGCAACGTCAAAAACAACAGCCTTGGTAGGCTAGCGTCAGAGCTTTTGCTTGCCTTCATTTCCCGGGATATACGGGCTCCAAGGTTGGGCGCGGATTGTGGTTTTGGTTTTGTTGACTACGTTGAACTGGCCGTCTGCCTTGATTTCGCCGATCATTACCGGTTTGTGGAGGTGGTGGTTGGTGGCGTCCATTTCCAGTTCATAGCCGGACGGGGCTTTGAATTTTTG
>NZ_JAGQEG010000010.1 GCF_018305005.1 Collimonas silvisoli | reverse complement strand
GCGACCACTCTTTTGGGCGCTGCTGCCTTTTTAACCGTTGCGCTTTTAGCTGCCGGTTTCTTGGCTGCCGGCTTCTTCGCTACCGCCGTTGCCTCGCCCTCTTTCGCATCGACAGCCGCCGCTTTTGCCTTGCCTTTGACGGGCGCCTTGGCTTTGCGTTCCTCAAACTCGAAGCTGACCTTGCCATCCTTGCCCTTGACCAGGAAGGCCTTGAACGGACGGCGCGTGCGTTGCGAAATAAAGCCCGGCAGCAAATCGGTCTTGCCGTCGTTGAGCAGCTTGACCATTTGCTCCGGCAGGATTTCTTGCTGGAGGATAATGCGGCCGCTGCGGAAATCGCAGGTCTTCGGTTTCGCTACAGCGTTTTCGCAGACATAGGCTAGGCCCATTTCATACACGCCGCTGGCGCATTTCGGACATGGGCCAAGTGCGGTCTGGCCGGTGAAATCAACACCCTCGCCCTCTTCACCTTCGCCGTCGTTCTGGCCGAAATCGAATTCCAGCTTGAAGTTCTTGATCTCTTCGTCGCGGCTGATTTTCAAGATCGCGGCAAACGGCCGGCCCATCTTCGAGCGGAATCCCTGCAGCGGACCGATGGTGCGCTTGGTCAGCAATTCTTCGACTTCAGGAATTTCGAACTGACGGCTGCCCGGTGTCTTGCTCATCGAGAATTCGCACTTGGTGCAGGCGAAGCGACGATAGTTTTCCTTGACCACGCTGCCGCAGTTCGGGCACGGCGCCAGCAAGGTGGCGTAGTCGCCGGGGATGGTGTCGTTATCGTATTCCTTGGCGCGCTTGACGATGATCTGGGTCAGTTGCGCGATTTCACGCATGAACTCTTCACGGCTGATGGTGCCGCGCTCGATTTGCGACAGCTTGTGTTCCCATTCGCCGGTCAGTTCAGGCTCGGTCAATTCATCCACGCCGAGACCGTGCAGCAAGGTCATCAACTGAAACGCCTTGGCGGTCGGCATCATTTCCCGGCCTTCGCGCAGCAGGTATTTTTCGTTCAGCAAACCTTCGATGATCGCGGCCCGCGTTGCTGGCGTGCCGAGGCCTTTGCCGGCCATCGCTTCGCGCAGGTCGCCGTCGTCCAGCAATTTCCCTGCGCCTTCCATCGCCGACAGCAAGGTCGCTTCGGTATAGCGCGCGGGTGGTTTGGTGACCAGGCCGTTGGCTGTGATCTTGTCGGTCTTGACCTTTTCATCCTTGGCCACGGCAACCAGCGTGCCGCTGTTTTCCGGGTCCTTGTCGTCGGCGGCTTCCTTGCCGTAGATCGCCAGCCAGCCCGGATTCGTCATGACCTTGCCTTCAGTCTTGAACTGATGACCGGAGACTTCGGTAAAACGGGTAGTGACCTGGAATTCGGCAGCCGGGAAAAATACTGCCATGAAACGGCGTGTCACCAGGTCGTACAGCTTCTGTTCCGGCTCCGACAGATTCTTCGGCGCCTGGGTGGTCGGAATGATCGCAAAGTGATCGCTGATCTTGGCGTTGTCGAAGATGCGCTTGTTCGGCTTGACCCAGCCCTTGTTCAGGATCTGTGCGGCGAACTGTTGATAATTATTGTTCTCGGACACCGTCTCCAGCGTTTGCTTGACGGTGCTCAGGTAATCTTCCGGCAGATGGCGCGAGTCGGTACGCGGATAGGTCAGCACCTTGTGTTTTTCGTACAGCGCTTGCGCCAGTCCGAGCGTGTTCTTGGCGGAGAAGCCAAAGCGCGAGTTGGCTTCGCGCTGCAGACTGGTCAGGTCGAATAGCGCCGGCGCCATTGAGGTGGTCGGCTTAGATTCTTCGCGCACCGTGCCCAGCTTGCCGCGGCAGGCGGCAACGATGGATTCGGCGGCGGCTTTACTCCACAGACGTTCAGCGCGCTTCTCCGGATCGTTTTCATCCTTCTTGTGCGCGGCATCGAGCCAGCGGCCCTCGTAGATACCGGCGGCGCAGACAAATTCGGCGCGCACTTCCCAGAAATCGCGCGGCACGAACTTCTTGATCTTCTCTTCGCGCTCGACCACGATCGACAAGGTCGGCGTTTGCACGCGGCCGACGGTGGTCAAGTAGAAACCGCCTTCTTTCGAATTGAAGGCGGTCATTGCACGCGTACCGTTGATGCCGATCAGCCAGTCCGCTTCGCTGCGACAGCGGGCGGCGTCGGCCAGCGGCAGCATGTCCTTGTCTTCGCGCAGGTGAGTGAAACCGTCGCGTATCGCGCCCGGCGTCATCGATTGCAGCCAGAGCCGCTTGACCGGCTGCTTGGCTTTCGTATATTGCGCGATCAGGCGGAAAATCAGCTCGCCTTCGCGCCCGGCGTCGCAGGCGTTGATCAGGGAAGTGACGTCCTTGCGCTTGATCAGCTTGTTGAGCACCTTGAGGCGCGACTCGGTCTTGGCGATCGGGTTGAGCGCGAAATGCGGCGGGATCATCGGCAGATGGGTGAAAGTCCATTTGCCGCGCTTGACATCGTATTCTTCAGGAACAGCGATTTCCAACAGGTGGCCAACCGCCGATGACAGAACGTATTCGTCGGATTCAAAGTACTCATCGTGCTTGGTGAAGCCGCCGAGCGTCTTCGCGATGTCGTTCGCGACAGAAGGTTTCTCAGCAATGATGAGGGTCTTGCTCATAGTGTTGTCTCGAAAGTAGCGCGCATCATAAGTAGCGCATGTTTTTGCTTTTGCACGCAGGCGGCAGTCTGGAAATTTAGTTGCCAACGGGAAATCACCCGTAATATATCAGCAAACTCGTAGCAATAAGTCGCAGCAAATTTCACAGCCGGCGCCGCATATTGCGGCCAATGATAAGCGGGTTGTTGGAAAAGTCGCAAGCAGCAAGACCTTGGTCTGGCCAGCATGCAGCAGGTGTAAGTGGCAATTTGGCGTTTAGTGCAGCTGGCGCGGCTCAGGATCGTCGTCTTCGTCGAGAAACAGCTCGTCGAACATCAAGCCGTCCGGCTCCTTGCCTTGGCTCCATAGCACCATCAATACGATCACCTTGAGTTTGTCGAGCGGGACCGGGGTCTCGCTGACGGTCAACGCGCGCGCAATGACAATCTCGCGTTGCACCGGGTTGAGCATCTTGGCCGACTCCAGAAACTGGATGAAGCCAATCGCAGCAATGCCCAGCACGTCGATCTCTTGCTGAGCGTAGATGCGGATGCCAAAAGAAAAAGCGGTCTGCTGCGGATATTTATCGGCGAACTCGTGATTGGTTTCGGCCAGATCCGTCAGCCAGCCGAGCGCCTTGGCGATTTCGTCTTCTTCAAAGCCGATCGCCGACAGCTTCTTGACCAAAGCCTCCGGTTCAGGGCAGGCGTCGGGCCGATAATAAGTTTCATACAGATAAACAAGGACTTCAAACATGGTTCTACTGTATCGCTAAGGTAAGGGTAAGACAAGTAAAGTAAGACAGGTAAAGTGCAATGGTAGCAGTGCAACCGGCCGCAACTTTGCGGCTGCTACACGTATACAAGTATCGCAGGATTTATGCAAAGCCGCCAAAAATGGCAAAATGGCATCGCTATCGGCGCTGGCCATATCAGCCGATACGACGGTAGATCCCGCCCGGCAAGACCTCGATCAAGCCTGCCAGTTCCAACTCAAGCAGCTGGCCGCTCAGGCTTGCCGCATCGCTGCCGCTGCGCGCCGCCAATACGTCGAAACTGACTGGATCATACCCGAGTATGGCAAGCAACCTTTGCTTGCCGCTGTCGACAGCCTCGACAGCGGGCGCCGCGCTGGCCGCCGCCGGGATCGCAGCCTGGGCAGCGGCCAGCGTATGCAAACTACCCAGTTCTTCCAGAATATCCTGCGCCGATTCCACCAGCTTGGCGCCCTGCTTGATCAGTTGATGGCAGCCTTTTGACAGCGGCGAGTGAATCGAACCGGGAATCGCGAACACGTCGCGGCCCTGTTCGGCCGCCATCCTGGCGGTGATCAGCGAACCGGATTGCGCCGCTGCCTCGACCACCAGCACACCACGCGCCAAGCCGGAAATGATGCGGTTGCGACGCGGGAAATTGGCGGCGATGCCAGGCATGCCTAGCGGGTACTCACTGACGATGCAGCCGGCCTCGGCAATCTGATGCGCCAGCGCGCGATTGCGCGCCGGGTAAACAATATCGGCGCCGGTGCCGATGACCGCCACCGTGCTGCCGCCGTCAGGATTGCCGGCGGCGCCGCGCAACGCGCCTTGATGGGCGGCGGCGTCTACCCCCAACGCCATGCCGGAGATGATGGTGAGGCCGCGCTGGCTGAGGATTTCAGCGAACCGGTCGGCATTGGCAATGCCCTGCACAGTGGCGTTGCGGCTGCCTACCACGGCCATGGCTGGCCGCTCCAGCAGTTCGGCGCGGCCTTTCACGTACAACAACAGCGGTGGATCGGGAATATCCAGCAGAGCTTGCGGATAGGCGCTGTCGGCTAGAGTGAATAACTGATTGGCGGGCGACTGCAGCCATTCCAGCGTCCGCGCGATCAGTGCCTGAACCGCATCCGACGGCGCCGCCAGCAAGGCGTAGGCAATGCGCTCAGGCACGACCTTGTGCAAGGCGGAGAAAGAAGACGAGAAAATGTTTTCCGGCAGACCGAAGGCAGCCAGCAAGCGGCGCGCGGTTTCCGCACCGACACCGGCAGTCTGCTCAAGGCGCAGCCAAGCTGCCAGTTCGGCGCTATCGCTTGCGGCATGGTGGCGGTTCAGGCCGCCACCATCGTCATCGTGGAGATTATCTTTATTAACAGCGATTACCTTTATTCTGGCGATCTGGCGATATCGCCGATATCGACCGTATTCCGGACTTCCATGATCAGGCCATACGAAATATGGTTGAACACACGGAAAATGAACAGGGTACCGTATTGTTCATCCGGCAGCTTGACCTTATTGTTGTTATCGGCAGGATCCTTAACAACTTTACCGAGACGGTACAACTGCAGCACCGTACCGATATCGATATTGTCGGCCTTGCCGCGGTTGACGGTCAGGATCTGGTTCTGCGCCGCAGTTGATACTCCGCCGTAGATCGAGACTACACGGGCGTTGACGTTGCCGGCCGGTGCATGCGGCACATAGTTCATGATCGGTTCAACCGGGCGTGGAATGATGCGATCGCCGACCTGCATCTCTTCCTTGGTGTCGACCACGCTGAATGTCGCCGCCTCGTCGGGCGTGCTGCCTTTGCGCTCCAGCTTCAGGCTGCCGAGGTACAACGCTTCATTGGCGATGACCTTGCCGGTATCCGGATCCTTGAGCGGATTGCCGGGACGGAATACCTGGAACGCAGTAGCGTCCGTCAGGTCGCCCCGCACATAGGCTTTATCGCCCTTGCCCAGGTTCAGATGGCCATCCTGGACCCCCACGATATGTGGCGCTGTTTTCAAATCGTCGTCTTCGATGATCAGCGGTTGCGACAGGAAAGGGCCGATGGCGTCGGTGGAAATGGCGGCAATCGCATCGCGTCCTAAGCCTTGCACGCGCGTCTGCGGCGACAATTTCACAACGCCAGGATCTCCCGCTGCATTGCCGAGGCGCAGACGGCCGTTGGCGCGGTCAAAATAAACGATCTGGCCCGGATAAATCCAGTGCGGATTGCGGATCTGCTCCTGGTTCAAGCCCCACACTTGCGGCCAGCACCACGGATGTTGCAGGAACTGTCCGGAAATTCCCCACAGCGTATCGCCGCGCACTACGACATGCTGATCCGGCGCATTGGCTAAAAACTCACAGCGCGCAGGCTTGACCGCCTGAGCATGAGCCATGCTGCCAAATCCGGCGCTTAAAGCAAGAAGGAGTGCAGCTGTGCTAAACTTTTTCATATTGGTTCCGGTGGATACTGCGTTAAATTGGCAACTACACCCTTGTTGGTCCGTCGCCATGGCTGATCGAGGCAAAGCAAAAAACTTGCCATAGTGAATCAAATTTTGCCCATAATCGATTGAACTAGCAAGAGAAAACCCCTTCCAAACCGCCTAAATTGTTACGCAATCTTGTATGTCCTTATTAAATATCCTGCGTTATCCTGACGCCCGTTTGCACAAAATTGCCAAGCCAGTGACAGTTTTTGACACTCGCCTGAAAAAATTGATCGCAGACATGGCGGAAACCATGTACGAAGCGCCCGGCGTCGGCCTGGCTGCATCGCAAGTCGATGTTCACGAACAGCTGGTCGTGATCGACACCTCCGACGCCGGCACCGACCTGCGGGTTTTTATCAATCCGGAAATTCTCTGGGCCAGTGAAGAAAAACAGATTTACGACGAAGGCTGCCTCTCGGTGCCAGGTGTTTATGACGGCGTGGAACGCCCTGCACGCGTCAAGGTGCGCGCCCTGGATGCCGACGGCAAACCCTTTGAAGTCGACGCCGACGGCTTGCTGGCGGTCTGCATCCAGCATGAGATGGATCACTTGAAGGGCAAGGTATTCGTTGAATACCTGTCGCCGTTGAAGCGCAACCGGATCAAGGCCAAGATGCTCAAGGAAGAACGCGAGCTGAAACGCGACAAGCAATACGCTACAAGATAAGCAATCTTTTTTACATGTTGCGGGACAAAATGCAAGAGACGCTACCCTAGCGATCCTTGCGCTTTGTCCCGCAATTATTTTGGTCTCCTGTACCATCGTCCCCATGAAAATCATCTTCGCAGGTACCCCGGAATTCGCCGCCGTGGCGCTCAAAGCCTTGCACGACGCCGGTCATCAGATTCCACTGGTGCTGACCCAGCCCGATCGGCCAGCCGGCCGCGGCATGCAGCTGCATGCATCGCCGGTCAAGCAATTTGCACTGGAACATCGGATAGCGGTAGCGCAACCGGTATCGCTGCGGCTGGATGGCAAGTACCCGGAGGTCGCCAGGCAAGCGCATGACCTATTGCAAACAACGCCGCACGACATCATGGTGGTGGCCGCCTACGGCCTGATCCTGCCGCTCAGCGTCTTGCAGATTCCGCCGCTCGGCTGCCTCAACATCCACGGCTCCCTGCTGCCGCGCTGGCGCGGCGCCGCCCCCATACATCGCGCGATTGAAACAGGCGACAGCGAGACCGGCATCACCATCATGCAAATGGATCAGGGCTTGGATACCGGAGCGATGCTGCTGATCGAGAAAATGGCGATCAGCGCCGACGACACCACCGGCACGCTGCATGACAAGATGGCAAAACTCGGTGGTGAAATGATCGTTGAAGCACTGCGCAAGTTGGAACAGAAGGACTTGCCGGCAACGCCGCAGCCCGAACAAGGCGTCACCTACGCCGCCAAGATCAGCAAGGAAGAAGCGGCTCTCGATTTCACGCTGCCGGCCGCTGTGCTGGAACGCAAGATACGTGCATTCAACCCGTTCCCGGCTGCCGCTGCTGTGTTCGGCGGAATCACGTTGAAGTTGTGGCAAGCACAAGTAATCGACGCTGACAGCAAACATGCGCCAGGAACCATCATCAGCGCCGATCCGCAAGACGGCGTGATCGTGGCCTGCGGCAGTGGCGCCTTGCGTATCACCGAATTACAAAAGCCGGGCGGCAAACGGCTGCCGGTGGCTGAGTTTCTGAAGGCGTTCCCGATGCAAGGCGGTAAATTTGACTAGGCGTCGCCTAGGCGATCAACACGCATTCCAGATTTTGAGAACCGCTCCATGTCGCGTTCGGCGCCAGCGTGACCGGTTGTTCAACCGTAGCAGCCTCAACACACACGAAATTCCGATAAGAATCCAGCTTAAGATCGGCAATTTTTTCGCAACCGTTTTCCCAGGGATTCCACACCACCACATCGGCAAACCCAGCCTGGCTCGCGATCAGGCTTTGCTTGTGGCCGCCTAGGGTGATCGGTTTATCGACCGCAAAATAAACCCGGTCAACTTCCTGTGTGATATGCAAGACCTCTTCATCCGCAATCTTGATACGGCGGTTGTCGGCAGAATCACGATAGCGATAGCCGTTGAGGCCGTATAAAGCGGCGTCGGCAATGTGTGCATTCAAATAGGTATGCAAGGCGCAGGTGAATGCGAAAGGCTGATCGCCGTTATTCGTCACCACCAGTTCGGTATTCAGCGTCTGGCCGGAAAATTTTATGCGCAACTCAAGTGCAAACGCATGTGGAAATATGCGCCTGGTTTGCTCTGAATCGGTCAAGCCCAAGCGAATCACACCGCTGCCGTCGATTTGCTGCGAAGACTCCAGCAAGCTCCACGCACTGAGGCGGGCAAAACCGTGTTTAAGCAATGGCCCTTCGCTGGCGAACTGCGGAAAAATCACCGGGATGCCGCCGCGGATTGCGCTATCGCTGCGCCACGAATTCAGCGGGCTCATGAACAAGCGCTCGACGCCATCCGGCGTGCGCCAGGAACAGACATGGCCGCCATGCAGCGTCACCTCCACTTGGGCGCCGTCGGCGGCAGTGACGCTGATGAATGCGTTGGTCGCTTGCGGGTTTTCTGAATTTGGCAAAATCTTGTCTCCTGTGACTGGCCCTAGCTGCATATTATGCGCCCGGTTGCTTTATGCCGGCTTGGAAACTGGAATCGCCAGACTGGAAAAATGGCGCGACCGGCTTGCGATAAATCGAAAGCGGCGCGCCATCTATTGATTTGAAAATAGAAACGGATTACTTAGAACTCATTTCATCAATATCCGTGAGATGCGTTCTAAATAAACAGCTTACGCAAACGCGAAGAAACCAGATCGATCATGCTGACCGCAACCACGATCATGATCAGCACCGCACAAGTCTGGGCATATTCGAAGCTGCGGATCACTTCCCATAAAATCACGCCGATACCGCCGGCGCCGACCATGCCAACCACCGTCGCCGAACGGACATTGGCTTCGAAGCGGTACAGCACATAAGAGATCCACAGCGGCATCACCTGCGGCAGCACGCCGTAGACGATTTCTTCCAGCGCGTTGGCGCCTGTGGCGCGTATCCCTTCGACCGGCTGCGGATCGATGGCTTCGACCGCTTCCGAAAACAATTTGGACAAGGTGCCGGTGGTAGCCACGAACAAGGCCAGCACGCCGGCAAACGGCCCCAGGCCCACCGCCACCACGAACAACATCGCAAACACCATTTCATTGATCGCCCGTGCCGCATCCATCAACCGCCGCACCGGCTGGTTGACCCAGGCCGGAGCGATATTGGACGACGCCAGCAAACCGCAAGGCACCGCGCACACCACCGCCAGCGCGGTACCCCAGACAGCGATCTGCATGGTCACCAGCAATTCCTGCAGGTAGGTGCGCCACTCGTGAAAGTCGGGCGGGAAAAAACTGGCGGCGTAAGTACCCATATTGCCGCCGTCGCGCAGCAATTCCAGCGGCCGCATGTCCGCGCCCTTCCACGATGCGATCAGGACTGCCAGCAGCACACCCCAGAACAGCAAGCGGCCGATCGGTTGCTTGGGTGGCACAGGCAGCGTGGTTTGCATTTTCAGAGATACGGAACTGGTCATTGCTTAGGATTTGGCCAGGTCGGACAATTTGCGGTTGATATCGTCCAGCTTGGTTTTCTTTTCATCCGCGCTCAGGTTGGCGTCCGCTTCCAGCTTGCCTTTTTGCTTGAACAGTTCCAGCTGGCGGATAGGGTTCAGCTGGGCGTCGCTGGAGACGGCAAAGCCGCTGTATTGCAGCTTCGCCAGCTGCGCTTTTTCCTGCGCGGCGTTAGGGCCGGTCTTGCCGTAGCTCAGGAAAAATTCCTTGATCTTGTTCTTGGTATCGGCCGGCAGATCCTTGCGCCATACCAGCGGATCGGCTGCGATCAGCGGTGACTTCCAGACGATGCGGACTTCCTTGGCAACGGCGGGCTGGCGCTCTTCGATACGGTCCATGGTGTCCGAAGCAAATACCGCGGCGTCGATCTGCTTGTTGGCGACGGCCAGGATATTGGCTTCGTGATTCGAAGTGCGGATCGCTTTAAACGCGGTCTTGGCGTCGACATTGTTCTTGGCAAAAATGTAGTAGTTCGGCAGCAGATAACCGGAAGTCGAATTCGGATCGCCGATGCCGAAGGTCAGGTTCTTGGCATTTTTCAGGATGTCTTCGATGCTCTTGTTCGGGCTGTCTTTCTGCACCCCGACCAGGCTGTAATAACCGGATGTGCCATCCGGATTGACCACATGCGCGAACACTTCGCCGCTGGCGCGGTCGACCGCTTCCATCGCCGACTTGTTGCCGAACCAGCCCATCTGCACTTTGCCGAAACGCATGCCTTCGATGATGCCGGCATAGTCGGAGGCAAAGAAACCGGTGACCTTGATGCCGATGCGCTTGCTCATTTCATCCAGCACCGGCTGCCAGTCCTGCTTCAGGTTTTGCGAAGATTCAGTCGAGATGATGCCAAAGTTCAGAACCTTGGCGTCATCGGCATGAGCCACGGAAGCTGTCGCGGCCAGCATCGCCATGGCGATTGCAGCGCCGGAAAATAATTTTGCAAACATGATTTGGAACTCCTGATGGGTAGAGGTGATGTTCGATGACGGGATGTTGGTTCAGGCCGCGGCGGCCAGCGCCGGCACGCTGTCGAAAGGCGTGGGCGCCGCGATAGGCGGCCGTGTCAAGCTATTGGAGCCGCCCAGGATATCTTCGGCCTCGCTGCCATACAATTCGCGCAGCATCGGCTCGGTCAAGGCATTGGATGGACCGTCGTACACTACGCGGCCTTTGTGCAGGGCCACCGTCCGTGGACAGAAACGCAAGGCCACATCGACCTGATGCAGCGACACAATGACCGTGCTGCGATCGCGCTGGTTGACGTCAGCCAGCGTTTGCATCACGCGCCGCGCCGATTCCGGATCGAGCGATGCGATCGGTTCGTCGGCCAAAACCACGCCTGCCTTTTGCACAATGGTGCGGGCGATCGCAGCCCGTTGCTGCTGGCCGCCGGAGAGTGCCGAAGCGCGTTTATAGGCGTGCTCGGAAATGCCGACACGCGCCAGCGCTTCCAGCCCCAGCGCCTTTTCTTCGGCGGTAAACAGTTTGAAGCAGCTGCGCCAGATCGGCATCCGCGACAAACCGCCGGTCAACACATTGGTCAGCACCGGCAATCTGCCCACCAGGTTGAATTGCTGGAACACGAACCCGACATTGGCGCGCACCGCGCGGATATTGCGATCGACAACGCCGTCTTTCTGTACTGGCCGGCCATCGATGGAAATCGTGCCGCCGCTGTTATCTGCAGCCATCAATCCGGAAATATGCCGCAAAAGAGTCGATTTTCCGGAGCCTGATGCGCCGATCAAAGCCACCATTTCGCCTTGGGCGAAGCGCAGACTGACGTTGTCCAAGGCGCGAAAACCGCCGCGGAACGTCTTTGACAAACCTTTGATTTCAACCATGATATGTGCCGCCATTGCGCTTGTGAATGGCCGAAGTATTGCGGTCAAATATGTCAGGCGTATGAAGTTTCCGTGACCATTCGGTTACAGCAAAGCAAGGCAGACAAGGCGGTCGAACGTGCTTAGCCGAGCTTTTTCAGGCTTGCGAATTCGTCGGAGGGAGGGATGCGTTGCCAGGCAACGACGGCAGATGTGACTGGATTAATAGCGCGGATGCGCGCTAGCGTTGCACGATAATCGGCGTAGCGCGGGAGCGTTGCCGGATCTGTTGCAAGATGCTGTCGGCGTCGGCGCGGCTGCTGTATGGTCCTGCATACAAACGGTACAAACCGTTCACCGCGACGTTATCGAGTGATGTGACCAGGCCGGACAACTCCTGCATCAGGCGGGAGCGGGCGCCGTCGGCATTGGCGTGCTGTGCATAGGCGCCAAACTGGAGATAGAACCCGGCGGCCAACGGATTGTTGCTGTCGCTTGCCGCGGTTGCAGCTGGCGCAGACGTTAGCGGCGGTTGACTCAATAGCAACGGTTGCGCCGTCAGCACCGGCATGTCCACCGCTTCGGTGCTCACTACGGCAGAGGCTGTGTTATCCCTGAGCGGCTCGGCCGGGACCGGAGCTGGGACTGAAGCCGGAGCTGCCGGCACCGCAACTTGCGGCGCCGGCGCGCTGTCGCGTTGCTGCTTCAACGCGTTGATATCGGCCGGCAACAGGCGTTCCACTTCCAGCTGGCCGCTGCCGCTACCCAGATAACCCAGTTTCAACGCCGCGGTGTAGGACAGGTCGATGATGCGGCTTGAGTGAAACGGCCCTCTGTCATTGACCCGCACGATCACCTGCGCGCCGGTTTTCAGATTGGTCACTCTGGCATAGGAGGGGATCGGCAAGGTCGGGTGCGCAGCCGTCATCTTGTACATGTCGTACAGCTCGCCGGAGGATGTCTTTTGCTTATGGAATTTCTTGCCGTACCAGCTGCCGATACCACGCTGTTTAAACGGCTGGTCGTCGGTCAGCGGAGTATAGGTCTTGCCGAACACGACATAGGGCTTGTTGCCGGTGCGCGAGTAAGGTTCAACCACCGGAACCGCATCGGGGGTGTCTAGCAGGCCTTCTGGAATGGCGTCGCCCGGGCCGTCATCCTTGTAATAGCCGCCGCGCCCGGAACCTGCCGGCGGCAGCGCCGGTACGCCACGGCTGGCGGTGGAACCGGATTTGACCGGCGCCGACGGGGTCGAAGATGTTTTCGGCGAGCTGCCGCAGCCGGCCAGAATCAGCGATAGCAACAAGGCGCTGGAATATATGACAACGTTGTAGCAGCGGCGCTTGCCGCTGGAGTTACCTACCATGCATTCTCCCCGACGATCGGATGGCGATTGAACATAAATGATTGCATGAATGGACTCGGCTTTTATCGTACAAGTTCAACTCTGATCAAGTCTGTATCAATTTACGATGGCGCTGGATACTCATCAATATGCCGGCGCCCAAGCCCAGGGTGACCAGCGCCGTGCCGCCATAACTCATGAACGGCAAAGGTACGCCAACCACTGGCAAAATGCCACTGACCATGCCCATGTTGACGAATGCATAAGTAAAGAAAATCAATGTGATGGCGCCGGCCAGCAAACGCGTAAACATGGTGGGAGCGTTCACCGCGATCATCATGCCGCGGCCGATCAGCAGCATGTACAGGAACAGCAGGACACCGTTGCCGATCATGCCGAACTCTTCTGAAAACACCGCGAAAATAAAGTCGGTGGTGCGTTCCGGAATAAATTCCAGATGCGCTTGCGTGCCCTTCAGCCAGCCCTTGCCAAACACCCCGCCGGAGCCGACGGCGATGGTTGACTGGATGATATGGAAGCCTTTGCCGAGCGGGTCTGAGGTGGGATCGATCAGCATCATCACCCGCTGCCGCTGATAATCGTGCAGCACCGACCACAGCACCGGCAAACTGGCGCCGACCGCGACCGCCAGGCCGATCAGGATGCGCCACGACAAGCCGGCCAGGAAGATCACATAGAATCCCGCCGCTGCCACCAGGGTGCCGGTGCCCAGATCCGGTTGCCGGATAATCAAGCCGACCGGCAGCGCCAGCAGCACTGCCGCCACCAGATAATCGCGCCAGGTGATCATGCCTTCGCGCTTCTGGAAATACCAGGCCAGCATCAAGGGCATGGCGATTTTCATGATTTCCGAAGGCTGGATCACCATGCCAACGTTGATCCAGCGCCGCGAACCTTTTTTCACGATGCCGAATACCGCCACCGCAATCAGCAGCGACACCCCCAGCGCATAGGCCGGTATCGCAAACCGCATCAAGGTCTGCGGCGGAATGTTGGCGGCCACCCACATGATGACAAAAGCCACCAGGATATTGCGCAACTGGTCTTCCACCCGCCCTGGAAAATCGATGCCGGCCGAATACAAGGTGACGATGCCGACCGAGAGTATCAGAAACATGATCAGCGACAGGGCGCCGTCAAACACCGCAATATGCGATTTGATGCTGCGCCACACGCTATGTTTGTCGGTCAGGTTCATGGTTCCAATTACTCGCGATTGCCCGTCGTTACTTCACCGGGTTTGTAACTCTCTTCAGATTTATCGCCAGGCTTGGCGTCAACCTCGGACGGCGCTACGGCGTCTTCAGCCGGTTCGGGTATCACTGCCGCGTCAGCGGCTTTACTGCCAGCGCCCGGACGTTTTCCAAGCAGATAGTAATCCATCGCCTTGCGCACAATCGGCGCCGCCGCCGACGCCCCCCAGCCGCCATTTTCCACGATCACCGCAATCGCGATGCGCGGCTTGTCGGCCGGCGCAAAGCCGACGTACCAGGCATTGTCGGCCATGCGCGTGCCAATTCTTCTTTTATCGTACTTTTCGCCCTGTTTGATGCCGACCACCTGGGCCGTTCCGGTCTTGCCGCCCGATTCATAACCGGCTCCGGAAAATATTGCTCTGCCGGTACCTTCGCGCGTCACGCCCACCATCGCCTTCTTGATGAAATCGACATTTTCCTGCTTCAGCGGAATGCGGTAACTTTCCTTCGGTACGGTTTGCGTTTGCGTATGCGTGGTGCCGTCTTCGATGATCTTGACCAGATGCGGCTTCATCACTACCCCGTCGTTGACCAGGGTCGCTACTGCATGCGCCATCTGCAGCGGCGTAAAAGCGTTGAAGCCTTGACCGATCCCCAGCGAAATCGTATCGCCGCCGACCCACTTCTGCGCTGCCACGCGTTTGTAGTATTTACGTTTCCAGTCGGTCGACGGCAATATGCCGCGCTGCTCGTGCTCCAGATCGATGCCGGTCAACTGGCCGAAACCGAACGGCTTCATGAAATCGTGAATGGTGTCCGGACCCAGATCGTTAGCCAGCATGTAGTAATAGGTATCGCATGATTCAACGATGGACTTGTACATGTCGACTCGCCCGTGGCCACCCACCTTGTCGTCGCGGAACTGGTGGCCGCCCAGCATGAAATAGCCGATGTCGTTGATGGCGAAAGAAGTGGTGCGCTTGCCCAGCTCCAGCGCCGCCAGCGCCATGAACGGTTTGTAGGTCGAGCCCGGTGCATAAGTGCCGTTCATCGGGCGATTGATCAATGGATGATCGGGCGAATTATTCAACTCATCCCAGCTTTGCTGATCGATGCCTTCGACAAACAGGTTGGGATCGAACGACGGTTGCGAGACATACGCCAGCACGTCGCCGGTGGCAGGTTCGATCGCCACCAGCGCGCCGCGGCGATCGCCGAAGGCTTCTTCCGCCACCTTCTGCAATTCGATATCGACCGACAGGATCAGGTTGTTGCCCGGTACCGCCGATACGTGCGACATGCTGCGCACCGCGCGCCCGCTGGCGGCAATCTCGATTTCTTCGTATCCGGTGGTGCCGTGCAACTGCTGTTCGTAACTCTTTTCCAGGCCATCCTTGCCGATATAGCTGGTGCCTTTATAGTTGGGGCCGTCGTCGCTGTCGTCGATGCGATCGGCGTCTTTCTGGTTGATGCGGCCGATATAGCCGATCACGTGCGCCGCCACGTCGCCTAACGGGTATTGCCGGAACAAGCGCGCTTGCACATCGATCCCCGGGAAGCGATAACGCTGCGCCGTGAAGCGCGCTACTTCTTCGTCGCTCAGGCGGGTGCGGATCGGCAGGCTGGCAAAGCTCTTGGAGTCTTCCAGCAGCTTCTTGAAGCGGCGCCGGTCTTTCGGCGTAATGCTGACCACCTGCGCCAGTTCGTCGATCACGCTTTCCAGATCGCCCCTGATTTTGGAGCGGGTGATTTCCAAGGTGTAGGCAGAATAATTACGCGCCAGGATGACGCCGTTGCGGTCCATGATCAGGCCGCGATTCGGCACCACCGGCACCAGCGAAATCCGGTTGTCCTCAGCTTGCGCGGCGTAGGCGTCATGGCGCACCACTTGCAGCCAGATAAAACGCACGCCCAGCAAACCGAAACAGATCAGCACGAACGCCACGGCTGCAGTAATCCGCAACCGGAAGTTTCGTAGTTCGCGCTCGGTGTTTTTAAATTCGGTCATTGGTAGGGTAACTTCGAGCTAACTTCGTGGCAGCATCGGCCGCTGGCGACAGAGATTAAATTGGACGATTGTCATCGCGGTCGACCGCACGGCGTTGCGGCGCCAGCAACAGCCACACCACTATCGGCCACAGAGCGACGCAGACAAAGCTCTCGGCAAAATAGAGCCAGCCGGGAAACTTGCCGCTGACAGACATCCGGATCACCAGCTGTATCAACTGCGTCAACAGCATCAAGGGCAGCACATGCAAGGCCTGGACGCTGACCGAGAACCACAGCACGCGGCGATGAATCATGATCGCAAAATACGATAGCAGCGTGTACGCCAGCGCATTCTGGCCAAGCAGAGTGGCTTCGTGCACATCCATCAGCAAACCCATGCAAAAGGCGATGCCGATGCCGATCTTGCGCGGCTGATGAATGCTCCAGAACACCAGCACCAGGGCGACGAAATCCGGAACGCCCGGCCATTGCCCCCACGGCAGCAAGTTGAGCAGAAACGCCAGCAGCAAGGTCATCGCAATGAACAGGGGATTGGCCGGCAACAGGATGTAATGAGGACGCATCATCGGACACCGGCTCCCTGCGGATTCTTGCGCGCCGCCTCAGGGTTATTGTCTTTCACGGCTTCTTTCGCTGCTTCTCTGGTCTTGTCCCTGCTGCTCTCGGTCAAACGGCGTTTGCTGAGCATGTCGGCCTTGCTGTTAGGGACGGCCGCCTCATCGTCCGGCCTTGCGATCGGGCTCGGATCGACCAGCAGGATCAGCAGCTGGGTGTGGCGGTCGATGCCGGCGATCGGCTCGCAGACGATATGGGCAAAAGCATCGGCCGATTTGGTTTCGACCTGCACTACCTTGGCCACCGACAGGCCGGCCGGATAAACGCCGTCTATGCCGGAAGTCACCAGCACATCGCCCTTCTTGATATCGGCGTTGGAAGACATGAAGCGCAAGTCCAGATAGCCGGACTGGCCGCGGCCGTAGGCCACGCTGCGCAAGCCGTTGCGCAGCACCTGCACCGGGATCGCCTGATCCTTGTCGGTCAGCAGCGTCACCTCGGAGGTAAACGGGAACACCCGCGTCACCTGACCAACGATGCCGGCATCGTCGATCACCGGCTGGCCGGTAGCGACGCCATGTTGCGAACCACGGTCCATGATCACTTTGCGGGCAAACTGATCGCGCGCATCGTACAGGATTTCGCTCATCACCGATTTCACCGGCACACGCTGCGCGACTCCCAGCAATTTGCGCAGCTGGGCATTTTCCGCGGCCAGCTGTTGCGCCTGCTGCAATTGCTGGGCACGTTCGCCTTGGCGGCTGCGCAAAGCCTGGTTTTCTTTTTCGACAGACGACAACGAAGAAAAATAATCGACCACGCGATTGCTTGCATCACGCGGCATCAAGGCCACCATCTGCAATGGATAAAGCGCGGTGCCGACCGCCTGCCGCAGCAGCTGCAAAGCGTGTACGCGTGAATCGGCAATCAGCAACGCCAGCGCCAGCAGCGTGCATATCACCGCCTTGGCACGGGCTGAAGCACCTTGCTTGAAGAGGGGTGGTGGACTGTATTCCATCAGTAGTGGACAGATTCGGATTGGTCAGTGACAAACGGTACGGATGCATTCATGCAGATACCGCAGATACGAAAGCGGGTCGCATGCACTGGTGCACCGACCCGGTTGCCGTTACCCGACCTCGAAACCGACATGCAGAGGTTGGGTAAGCGTCGCATCAGCCTGGCTTACTCGTAGGAAAAGATCGAGCCCAGCTTGTCCATCCGTTCCAGCGCCATGCCGGAGCCGCGCACCACGCAAGTCAGCGGGTCTTCAGCCACGATCACCGGCAGGCCGGTTTCTTCCATCAGCAAACGATCCAGATCGCGCAGCAAGGCCCCGCCGCCGGTCAGCATCATGCCCTTCTCGGCAATGTCCGCGCCCAGTTCCGGCGGCGTCTGCTCCAGCGCGTTCTTGACGGCGGAAACGATGTTGTTGAGCGGATCGGTCAGGGCTTCCAGGATTTCATTGCTGGAGATGGTGAACGAACGCGGAATGCCTTCCGACAGATTGCGCCCCTTGACTTCCATTTCGCGCACTTCCGAACCTGGGAAGGCGGAACCGATTTCTTTCTTGATCGCCTCGGCGGTCTGTTCGCCGATCAGCATGCCGTAGTTGCGGCGAATGTAGTTGACGATGGCTTCGTCGAACTTGTCGCCGCCGACGCGCACCGAACCCTTGTAGACCATGCCGCCCAGCGAGATGATGCCGACTTCGGTAGTGCCGCCGCCGATATCGACCACCATCGAACCGGTTGCATCCGACACCGGCAGACCGGCGCCGATTGCGGCCGCCATCGGCTCTTCGATCAGGAACACCTGGGAAGCGCCGGCGCCCAGCGCCGATTCGCGAATCGCGCGGCGCTCAACCTGGGTCGAGCCGCACGGTACGCAGATGATGATGCGCGGCGAAGGCTTGAACAACTTGGTGTCGTGCACCATGCGGATGAATTGCTTGAGCATTTGCTCGGTGACGGTAAAATCGGCAATCACGCCGTCTTTCATCGGCCGGATCGCTTCGATATTGCCAGGGACTTTACCCAGCATCTGTTTTGCTTCCTTACCAACGGCTTGAATCGTCTTCTTGCCGTTAGGGCCGCCTTGCTGGCGGATCGCAACAACCGATGGCTCATCCAGGACAATACCTTGATCGCGCACATAAATCAGCGTATTCGCGGTACCCAGATCAATCGCCAGGTCATTCGAAAAGTAACTGCGTAAAAATCCAAACATGAATTGTTCCATTGCGCAACAATGATGCGCTTAAACGTTTTTTAGGGGGGTGTCTAGTATCCGGCGCATGGTAAAGATCTATTACCTGCCGCATGGACGCAACATTCTACCTTATAATTTGACTCAAATTAGGGCGTATAGCGCTCAAAATGCTTGCTTTTTGCAAAAATCTGAGAGTTATCGGCAAGCAAAATATTTCCATTTAAACCACACTAGCAGCCGCGCCTCCGTGCGCGATCGAAAATTATGTCATTAGCCCTTTCCGACGTTAAGCGCATTGCCAATTTAGCACGCCTCGAACTCACCGAAGATCAGGCCGTTTCCACGCTCGATAAACTGAACGGCATTTTCTCGCTGGTCGAGCAGATGCGGGCGGTAGACACCACCGGCATCGAGCCGCTGAGCCATCCGATTGCGGCGCTTCAGCATGATTTGTCGTTACGCCTGCGCGACGACGTGGTGACCGAGCCGAACCGGCGCGAGGAATATCAAAAAGTGGCGCCGGCGACCGAAGATGGTTTATACCTGGTGCCCAAGGTCATCGAATAAATCGGCGCATGCTTGCGCAACATGTTGGCCGCCGCAAGGCGGAGCCTGACGGGTTAGCCCGCAAAGTTATCATTTAAAAATTCTCATGCATACCAAAACTCTCAAGCAACTGTCGGTGCTGCTGCACGAAAAGAAGATTTCGGCCGTAGAACTGGCGCAACTGTATCTGGCGCGGATCGGGCACAGCGACCTGAATGCATTTCTGCATGTCGATCAGGAATTGACGCTGCAACAGGCGCGCGCCGCCGACCAGCGCCTGGCGCAAAACGACAGCACGCCGCTGACTGGCGTGCCGATCGCCCACAAGGATATTTTCGTGACACGCGGATGGCGCGCCACCGCCGGTTCGAAGATGCTGGAAAACTATATCAGCCCGTTCGACGCCACCGTAGTGGAACATTTCAACAACGCCGGCATGGTGACCTTGGGCAAATTGAATTGCGATGAATTCGCGATGGGTTCGTCCAATGAAAATTCGCACTTCGGCGCGGTCAAGAATCCTTGGGACAAGACGGCGATTCCGGGCGGCTCCTCGGGCGGTTCGGCGGCCGCCGTGGCGGCACGCCTGACGCCAGCTGCTACCGCTACCGATACCGGCGGTTCGATCCGCCAGCCGGCTTCCCTGTGCGGCGTCACCGGCATCAAACCGACTTACGGCAGCGTCTCGCGCTACGGCATGATCGCCTTCGCTTCGTCGCTGGACCAGGCCGGCCCGATTGCCAAGACCGCGGAAGATTGCGCGCTGCTGTTGAACGCCATGACCGGTTTCGATCCACGCGATTCGACCAGCCTGGAACGCAAAAAAGAAGATTTCAGCAACGACCTGAACCAGGATTTGAAAGGTCTGCGCATCGGCATTCCGCGCGAATATTTCAGCAGCGGCCTGGCCGCCGATGTCGAACAGGCAGTACGCGCAGCGCTGCAGGAATATGAAAAGCTGGGCGCTACGCTGGTCGATATCTCGCTGCCGAAAACCGAGCTGTCGATCCCGGTCTATTACGTGATCGCACCGGCCGAAGCTTCGTCCAACCTGAGCCGTTTCGACGGTGTCCGTTACGGCCACCGCGCCGCCGATTACAAAGACCTGGCCGACATGTACAAGAAGTCGCGCGCGGAAGGTTTCGGCGAAGAAGTGAAGCGGCGGATTCTGGTCGGCGCTTATGTGCTGTCGCACGGTTATTACGACGCCTACTATCTGCAGGCGCAAAAAATCCGCCGCCTGATCGCCCAGGATTTCCAGAATGCGCTGAGCGGCCCGAACCGCCAGTGCGACGTCATCATGGGACCGGTATCGCCGACCGTGGCGTGGGATCTGGGCGCCAAGGCGGACGATCCGGTCGCCAACTACCTGGCGGACATCTACACGCTGTCAACCAGCCTGGCCGGTTTGCCGGGCATGTCGATACCCTGCGGTTTCGGCCAGGGCGAGAAGAATGCGCGGCGTCCGGTCGGCCTGCAAATCATCGGCAATTATTATGACGAAGCCAAGCTGCTCAACGTCGCGCATCAGTATCAGCGCGTCACCGACTGGCATTTGCGCAGCCCCGATTAAAAAGCCTTCGCCAAACCATGCCATCGATCTTGCGCTCTGTTCCCGTCCGTCACCCTAAGCTGTCGGCGTCGCTCTGGCTGCTGCTCAGCGCCGCGTTGTTGGCGCCGGCAGTTCAGGCACAACAGCTGCAGGCCAAATTCGGCTGCTCCCTGACGCGCGATGAAAACGGCGAAAAAGTGATTTACGGCGATACCGGCGAATTCAAGCTGGACGGCGACAAGATCGAGGTGCTGCGCTGGGAATCGGCGCAATACCGGCCGACCCATGGTTTCGAATGCAGCATCGATACTTACGACGAACCGCAGGCCGAAGTCCGGCAGGATGGGCAGAAGGACAACTGGCGCATCACCTTGAAAGATCCGGCCGCGGCGCGTCAACAGCGCGGCTACGATTTTTTCAATCACGGCATGAATTGCAGCATCCGCCTGCAGCGCGATGGCGACAAATTGCACGTTTTGCCAAGCTGCCCGGCATTATGCGGATCAAGAGTAAACTTTACTGAGCTGTCGGTGAATCTCAAAACCGGCGACTGCAGTTACCAAGACAAATGAGGAAATAATTATGCAGTGGGAAGTCGTGATCGGTCTGGAAACGCATACGCAACTCTCGACCCAGTCAAAAATTTTCAGCGGCGCATCGACCCAGTTCGGCGCCGCCCCCAACACTCAGGCCAGCCCGGTCGATCTGGCGCTGCCGGGCGTGCTGCCGGTGCTCAACCGCGGCGCGGTGGAGTGCGCGATCCAGTTCGGCCTGGCGGTGAATGCGAAGATTGCGCCGCAATCGGTCTTTGCCCGCAAAAATTATTTCTATCCAGACCTGCCGAAAGGTTATCAGATCAGCCAGTTTGAAATCCCGGTGGTGCAAGGCGGCAAGGTCTCCTTCGTCCTCGAAAAAGACGGCAAGAGCGAACTCCGGACCGTGCAGCTGACGCGCGCCCATCTGGAAGAAGACGCCGGCAAATCGCTGCATGAAGACTATCAAGGCATGACCGGCATCGACCTCAACCGCGCCGGTACGCCGCTGCTGGAAATCGTCACCGAACCGGACATGCGCAGCGCTGCCGAGGCGGTCGCCTACGCCAAGGCCCTGCACTCGCTGGTGATGTGGCTGGGGATTTGCGACGGCAATATGCAGGAAGGCTCGTTCCGCTGCGACGCCAATGTCTCGGTGCGCCCGGTCGGCCAGGCCGCCTACGGCACCCGCAGCGAGATCAAGAACCTCAACTCTTTCCGCTTCCTGGAAGAAGCCATCAATTACGAAGTGCGGCGCCAGATTGAAGTGATCGAAGATGGCGGCAAAGTGGTGCAGGAAACCCGTTTGTACGACCCGGACAAGAAAGAAACGCGCTCCATGCGCAGCAAGGAAGATTCCCAGGATTACCGCTATTTCCCGGATCCGGACTTGCCGCCGCTAGCGATCGGCGCGGAATGGGTCGAGCGGGTGCGGGCCACCATGCCGGAACTGCCAGGTGCGATGCGCGAACGTTTCGTGCGCGATTTCGGTTTGTCGGAATACGACGCTGCCGTGCTGACCCAATCGAAAGCCATGGCCAGCTACTTCGAAGCGGTGACGGTGAAAGCCGGCAAGGAACAAGCCAAGCCCGCCGCCAACTGGCTGATGGGCGATCTGTCGTCGGCGCTGAACCGGGAAAACGTCGACGTTGCCGCAGCGCCGGTGAGCGCCGCGCAACTGGCCGTGCTGCTGCAACGCATCGCTGACGGCACGGTCTCCAACAAGATCGCCAAGGAAGTATTCGGCGCCATGTGGGAAGCCAATGCGACGCAAGAAAACCTGGCCGACGAGATCATCGAGAGCAAGGGACTGAAGCAGATTTCCGATAGCGGCGCGCTGGAAAAGATCATCGACGAGGTACTGGCGGCGAACGCCAAATCGGTCGAAGAATTCCGCGCCGGCAAGGAAAAAGCCTTTAACGCCCTGATCGGCCAAGCCATGAAAGCCACCAAGGGCAAGGCCAATCCGGCGCAATTGACTGAGCTGTTAAAGCAGAAACTGACTGCCTGAAATGCATACCGCCGGCGTTGCCGCCGGTGTAGTGCTTCGTAAGTAGGGGAGCCCCAGAAGTGCTGATTTTTTGTGCCAGGCTAGTAGGCGCAAACCGGAGCGATAGAGGGACTATCGCGAGGATTTGCAACGACGCCTGGCACAAAAAAGCAGTGCTTATGGGGCTTCACTACCGCGCTACTTGCGTCTCAGGCATGGCACTGACCAACTCCCGATAATGCTTCAGCGTTTCATCGAACTTGCCGTTGACGCGTTCCAGCTCGGCTTGATGATCCGCCATATTTTTCTGGTTATGAATGATGTCGCGATTGGCTTCGTCAATCTTGTCGCGCAGCGAAACCGGCAAGGTTTTCCTGTGCTTGTAAAACTCGGCTTCGGTATTGGCAGCCTTTAACTGATTCTGTGCATCGTCGATGGCGGCCTGGTCGCGCTTGATCAAATCGTGCGACAGCGACAGATAGTAGCGGCGCGAAGACTCGATGTCGGCTTCGCTGTGATAGCGCGCCAGCAGCGCGCGATCCTGCTGGCGCCGCTGCTCTTCCACCGCCGCCTCGGCCCGGCGTTTTTCTTCCAGCGCTTGCTGCTGGCGTTTTTGCTCGGCGTTCAGCGGCGCCGGGATTTCCCGTTTGACCACCCCCGCCTTGCTCAACTCCAGGATTCTGCGATCAGCGCATTCCGGCATCGGATGGTCGCCGGTAATCGTGTGTCCGGCCGCATCCTTGCAGGTATAAATCTGGCCGTGCGCAAGCAGCGGCAGTAAACCTGCCGCACTGAAAAACAAACCCCTTTTGAGTCTGAGAGCAATACGATTCATTCCATCATCCACGACATAAGTCGACACTTTGCTTGCTGCAATCACGCTACGCCATAACGTTCCCGGTAAGCCGCCACTGCGGCTTGATACCGGTTCAGCTCGGCGTTAGCGCCAGCGCCGGAAATATATTCCAGCAAGTCGTTCAGATTGCCGATCGAGATCACCGGCATGCCATACGCTTGCGTCACTTCTTCCACTGCCGAATTGGCCGACAGCGCATCATCCTTGCCCGAACGTTCCATCCGGTCCAGCGCGATCACCACCGCGCAAGGCGTGGCGCCGGCGGCGCGAATCATCTCGACCGACTCGCGCACCGAGGTGCCGGCTGAAATCACATCGTCGATAATCAGCACCCGCCCCTTCAATGGGCCGCCGACGATGTTGCCGCCCTCGCCGTGATCCTTGGCTTCTTTGCGGTTGTAGGCAAACTGCACATTACGCCCTTGCGCCGCCAACGCCACTGCGGTTGCCGAGGCCAGCGTAATACCTTTGTAGGCCGGCCCGAACAGCATGTCAAACTGCAAACCAGAATCAATCAGTGTGCGCGCATAAAATTGCGCCAACTGACCCAGCGCGGCGCCCTCATTGAACATGCCCGCATTGAAAAAATACGGCGAGGTACGCCCTGCCTTGGTCACAAACTCGCCGAACTTCAGCACCCCGGCGTCCACCGCAAATTCGATAAATTGTTGACGTAAATTGTTCAAAATGCACTCCAGACGGTTGAGGCTGACAAATTTTGTCGCTATGTGCAGCGCATTAGCGACACCAGACCGCCATTTTAAATGGAGTTCATCCCTTCCACAGCAGTAACTGCAAACCCCGTGCCTGCCCGCGGCTCCCATCACACACAACGACGGCCCTTCGGTTATCCTTAGAACCTGTCCGCGCATCCCCCTTTTTAATTTTTTATCGATCAAACATGCCAAGAATAATTTCCGCCAATCTCAACGGTATCCGCTCAGCTGCCAAAAAGGGTTTCTTCGAGTGGTTGGCCAAACAGTCTGCCGATTTCGTCTGCGTCCAGGAACTGAAGGCGCAAGCCGCCGACATGACGCCGGAATTCCTGGCGCCCGAGGGCTACATCGGCCACTTCCATTACGCCGAGAAGAAGGGCTATTCCGGCGTCGGCCTATATAGCAAACGCAAGCCGAACGCGGTGCGGATAGGTTTTGGAATGCGATTTTGGCGATCTGACGGTGATTTCGCTGTACTGCCCGTCCGGCTCCTCCAGCGAAGAGCGGCAGATCGCCAAGTTCCGCTTCATGGAAGCCTTCCTGCCGCACCTGCAGCAACTTAAGGAAAGCGGCCGCGAAGTGGTCATTTGCGGCGACTGGAATATCGCGCATCAGGAACGCGACTTGAAAAACTGGAAGGGCAACAAAAAGAATTCCGGCTTCCTGCCGGAAGAACGCGCCTGGCTCACCCATCTGTTCGAACAAATCGGCTTGGTCGACGCCTTCCGCGAGGTCGACCAGCGCGATGAGCAATACACCTGGTGGAGCAATCGCGGCCAGGCCTGGGCCAAGAACGTCGGTTGGCGCATCGATTATCACATCACCACGCCGGGCATCGCCGCCAATGCGCATGCGGTGGCGATTTACAAGGACGAGCGCTTCTCGGACCACGCGCCGCTAACCATCGACTACTCTTGACCGGCTATTCCTGAACCTGGAAAAAACCGGCACTAGACTGGCTGCGGCTGGCCGTCGACAAAGACGATCAGCTCGCCCTCGCCAAATTTGGTCCAGACCTCATTGGTGGTCAGCGGTTCGGTGACGATCACCGCTACCCGGTCCTGCGGCGTCGTCACTTGCGAGAAATCGACACTGACATCCTCATCCGACAGATGGGCTTCGGCAAACGGAAACTGGCGCACGATGTAATACAGATTGGTGGAGCAATGCGTGTACAGGGCCGAGCCATCCGACAGCATCATGTTGAAAGTGCCGTGGCCGGCGATCTCTTGCGTCAGTACGCGCAAGGTGGCCGTCAGCTCAGCCTGCGATGGCGGCGTATCGCCGAAGCGCTGCCGCAGCTGCTGCAACAGATAGCAAAATGCCAGTTCGCTGTCGGTATTGCCGACCGGCCGGTACGGCCCGTTCAGGTGCGGCGCAAATTCCTTGAGATCGCCGTTATGGGCGAACACCCAGTAACGCCCCCATAATTCGCGCACGAACGGATGGCAATTTTGCAACGCCACCTGGCCTTGCGTGGCTTTGCGGATATGGGCAATGACGTTTTTCGACTTGATCGGGCAGCGCCGGATCAGTTCCGCTATCGGCGACGCGATCGCCGCCTCGTAATCGACAAAATGACGCACCCCGCTGCCTTCGAAGAAGGCGATGCCCCAGCCGTCGCTATGATGCCCGGTCTGGCCGCCGCGGGTGGCAAAGCCGGTAAAACTGAACACAATGTCGGTCGGCACATTGCAGTTCATTCCAAGTAACTGACACATATTCCTGAACCAAGTGAGATAAACATGAACTACAGACGCAAACTACGGATCCTTAGCTGATAACGGTATCACGCAAAAGCCGTAATAAAAAGCTAAATATGGCGACGGCGCGGCCGCATATCAGTTCGGCGCTATACCTTGTATGGCCGCCGTCAAATAGCCGGACGCCGCTTTACCAGCAATATGTGTAGCAAACGCGTGCCGACACCGGATTCGGCGCCTTATAACAAGGAAGAGACAATGCAGCCGATCCCCCATAAGTCCTGCGCAGACGCAGGCTCCGCTATTGCCAGACCGGAATGCCATGAAGCGCGTACACGCTGGTGGCTTCTATTGCTGCCATTGGCGTTGCTGCTGGCAAGCGTGAGCGCCATCAGCAGCGCCGCCGATCTGCCCAAGATCATTTATGTGCGGCCGGTGCCGAATAATGACGACGTACTGCTGCAGCAAGGAACCAGCGGCGTCAACAACGCCGCCAAGCTGTACCGGCTGCAAGCCAGCACGCTGGAAAGCCAGGCGACCCGCGCCGGCCGCCAGCAGCAGCTGGAAAACGCGGTCAGGCAAGACGCCAGGATGGTGGTGGTGATCGGCATCGAATTCAAGGAAATACTGGATCAGGTCGCGCGCCAGGCGCCGCAAACCCGCTTTGTGATTCTGGAGCATTGCATCGCCAACGCCGCTGCCAACATCACTTGCATCACGTTCCGCGAAAACGAGGCCAGCTACTTGGCCGGCATGCAGGCGGCGCTGGCGTCGAGCGCCGGCAAGATCGGCATGATCGGCGCCATCAACACTACCTTGCGCCAGAAAAACAGCCAGGCTTTCATGGCTGGCGCGCGCGCCGCCAAGCCGGGTATTTCGATCCATGAACCGTTGTGGGTGGAAGGCGCGCAGCCCTTCAACGACCCGCCGCGCGCAGAAATACTCACCAAAACCATGCTGGGCGACGGCGTCGACGTCATCTGGGCGGCAGCCGCCGGCAGCAATCCCGGCGTGTTCAAGGCATTGACGCCGCAGTCGCGCGCCAAGGCGATCGGCAGCGGCGTCAACCAATGCATACAAGCGCCCGGGCGCGTGCTCGACAACGTCGAAGTGCATGCCGACACGGCAATTGTGCTGGCGGTAGGCTTGCTGATCAACGGCTCGACCGCGCCGCGCTTTGACTTCGGCTTGAAGGAAGGTGCGGTGACCTTGACCGCACTAGGTCTGGACGCCGCCTATTCGGAATGCGAAATCCTGCACCAGCGGCCAGTGCTGCTAAAACTGCGTGAGGCCAACAGCGCCATCGTCAGCGGCAAGCTCAGCATGGATTAAATCGGGCGATTCTGATAGCGTTTGGTTTTTGTTCCGGGTGGAGCGGCATGGATCAACTGGCAGCAATGCGCGCGTTCCGGCGCGTAGTCGAGAGCGGCAGCTTCACGGCTGCCGCCGCAGAACTCAACCAGTCGCACACCATCGTCTCGCGCCAGGTGCGCCAGCTGGAGCTGCAGCTGGGCGCGCAATTGCTGAATCGCACCACGCGCCGCTTTGCGCTGACCGAAGCCGGCCAGGAATATTACGAACGCAGCCGCCAGATTATCGATCAGGTAGATGACGCCGCCCAGGCACTGTCGGCGCATCAGGCGCGCCCCTCCGGCGTGTTGCGGATCAATGCGCCGATGGCGTTCGGCACGCTGGAACTGGCGCAATGGCTGCCGCAATTCATCATGGCCAATCCGCAACTCAAGGTCGATCTGGTCTGCAACGACCGTCTGGTCGACGTGATTGAAGAAGGCTTCGATGTAGCGTTGCGCCTGACCCGCTCCCTGCCTGATTCGACCTTGGTTGCCAAGCGACTGACGCGCTGCGAGATACTGCTGGCGGCCGCACCGGCTTATCTGAAACTGCATGGCGCGCCACAACAGCCGGCCGATCTGGCCCAGCATAATTGCCTGACTTATACGCTGGCGCAAAAATCCAATGAATTCCAGTTCTACGCCGCCGACGGCAGCGAGCACACGGTGAGCGTGCACGGCAACCTGCAAGCCAACACCGGCATCGCATTACGCTCAGCGGCATTGGCCGGCCTCGGCATCGCCGCCACCAGCTCTTTCATCGTGCATGAGGATTTGCGGCGCGGCGATCTGCTGCACGTTTTGCCGGACTTCACGCTGAAACCGCGCGACCTGTACGCGATCTATCCGCAGAACCGGCATCTGTCGCCCAAGGTCAGGGCGTTTGTCGATTTTGCGACTGCCTGGTATCGCACCCCGCGCTGGGAATGAAGTCCCGCAAACTGTCTATAGGTGCAAGTGGAAATGGCCGCCGCCGAACAAACCGATCAGACCGATAGCGATCAGATAGAAGGCGACGATATAGTTCAAAAGTTTTGGCATGACCAGGATCAGAACCCCGGCGATCAGGGAAACCACAGGTACGAGCGAAAGATGAATATTCATAGGCAATCTTTTTATGATGGAAAATGGCAGGCGCAACCTGCCTCGCGCTGGGCATTTTACAAGACCGCCGCCATCATGCGGTGATTTAGCAGACGCATTTTAGAGGACCGCAGGATGTCATTTGCACCAGGCGAATTCACTGTTCGGATTGAACCAAGGGGATGGACGTTTGTTACGTCCGGCGCGATTCCCTTGCTGGAGGCTGCGCGCCATTCGGCCATCAATTTGCCGAGTTCTTGCAGAAACGGCACATGCCGCACCTGCATGTGCCGTCTGTTGAGCGGTCAAATACGTTATCAGATCGAATGGCCGGGCCTGAGCAGCGATGAAAAGAGGGAGGGCTACATATTGCCCTGCATCGCCTATCCGCAATCGGATCTGGTGATCGAAGATCCCAGGGCCAGTGCGTTACCGGCATCAGACTGACGCCAGGCTTTGCAGACGCGCCGCCACCGCCCGATGCGTTTGCGTCAGTCCGCCGAAGCCATAAGCTGCACCACGCACGTCGTGGACATGGACATAGCTTTCGTGGTGCAGTTCGCCCAGCAATGCACCTATTTCCTTGAAGACGGCATCGATATACGCCGCTTTTTCATCGGCGGTATTGGTTTCATCGGTGATCCGGATATCGAGGAAAAAGCTGGTTTTTCTTTGCGCCGCCAAGGACGGGCCGCCGACAAACCAGTGCGCCGGATCGACATGCGAAATCGCAATCGACGTCAGCTCCGGCTTCTTGTGCAGGATCGCCGCGGTCAGACGAGACAAGGTGCCGGCGACCTTGGCGGAAACGGTAGTGTCGGGTGGCGTGGACAGCAGTACGGTAAGGATAGGCATGATGCAAGCTCCATGTTTAGTTAAAAATACAAGCCTTGCTGAGTTACTCACTCAGTTACTTACTCAGTTACTTACTCAGTTACTTACTCAGTTACTTACTCAGTTACTTAATTAACCAGTTCAAGAATCGCGCTGGTAGTACGGATTTCAGCAGCCGCATCGGAGATCCCGGCCAATACCGCCCGATGCAGATCCTTGTGATTGATCACGCTGCCGTCCCAGGTTTCGAGATCGCGGGTGGCGCTGGCGTCGCTGGCGACGATGACCTTATGGCCATTGGCGACACCATCGAAGGCGGAAGCCGCCACGCAATTATTGGTCATCAAACCGCTGATGATCAGTGTCTTGATACCCTTTGCCTGCAATTGCTGCTGCAAATCGGTGCCGGCAAAAGAGCTCGCAAAAATCTTGCGGATGGTCGAATGGTGCGGCGCGCGCTGCACTTCCGGATGAATCTCGGCCATCACGGTATTTTGCGTGAACAGCGGCCGCGCAGCCGGACTCCATTGCTGGATGTGAAACACCGGCATGCCGTGCCGATCTGCCAGCGAGATCAGGCGATTGGCGTTACGCACTACCAGCATGCCGTCGGGAATCGGCAATTGGCCGCTGAAATATTCGTTCTGGATATCAATCACCAACAGGGCCGTCGACTTTGGATCGAGACTGGTGCTGGGGGCGGCGCCAACGATGGTGCGAATGGTTGGGTTGCCGTTCAGTTTGCTGGTCGAGGTGGTCATGTGAGCTCCTTGTTGTTTGTTGTGATCCGGAGTACACAGATTAAGCCCGCAGCCATGCAGAGAACAGCAGGCTGGCGGCACATGATTTGTGCTGGAATCGCACAAATGCCTGAATCGGACAAAGATGGAGACTAAATTCAGACTATAATTAGTCCGCCCAACCGTGGCAGAAACACACAATCCCCCAGGCAACAGCGTAAGGAGTTCCGTGATGAAATTCTCGACTCAGGTCAAACCGATCAGCTATCTCAAGAGCCATGCGGCCGAGATTATCAAAGAGATCACGGAGAGCCGCGAGCCCATGCTGATCACTCAGAACGGTGAAGCCAAACTTGTCGTGATGGATGTCCGTTCATATGAGGAACACGAAGAGACCCTATCCTTATTGAAGATTCTGGCGCTGGGCAACCGTGAGATTGAGCAGGGACAAACTCATACGGCGGCTGATGTATTTGCGGAACTAGACAAAGAAGATGCGAAAGAAGATGCGAAAGAAGATCGGCAATGAGTTTTCAAGTCGTTTTCTTGAATTCGGCAAAACTGGATTTGCAGGAGCTGAGGGCTTACGTCACAAAAAATCTTGGTCAGGAAACGTGGCAGCTCAGTTACAGAAAACTCAAGGAATCTGTGGATAATCTTGGGGCGTTCCCTCTCAAAGGAAAAGTACCTGAAGAAATTCAAAGCTTGAACCTCACGCAGTATCGGCAGGTAATCTCTGGCGTGAACAGAATCATTTATGAAATTCGCCAGCAGACCGTCTTTATCCACATCGTTTGCGATACCCGCAAGGACATGAGATCGCTGCTGATAAAGAGACTGTTGAGAGTCTGATTCAGGCTCCACTATTCATCGCCAGCCCTCAATCCGCCAATGGCAAGGGACTGGACGGCTTGATCTCTTCCAGGCAAACCATGGACCGCACGCCGGCCACTCCCGGCACCTGCATCAAGCGATCGGTCAAGAACGCCGACAGCGATTTCAGATCGCTGGCCGCCACCTTCAGCAGATAATCGAAATCTCCCGAAATCGTGTAGCACTCCAGGATTTCCGGAAACAGCCGGATCGCCTTTTCCAGCTTGCGCACCTGCTTGAACTGCTCGCGCGCTATGTTCAGGTTGACGAACGCAACCACGCCGAGCCCGATGGCGGCCGGCTCCACCTGCGCCGCATAACCGCGAATGATGCCGTCTTTCTCCAGCCGCTGGACGCGCCGGTAACACTGCGGCGGCGATAAACTGACTTGCTCGGACAGCTCCACATTCGAAGCGCGGCCGTTGGCCTGCAAAGTTCGCAGCAAAATACGGTCGTAGCGATCTAATTTTTCCATCCAAATCTCCTTTTATGCATGATTCGTGCAGATTACAGCGAATCGCCGAGCAATTACGCAAAAATATTTCCAACACTTGTGATTACCATGTAACCAGATGCAGCACACCTATAAAACAGCATTTTGCAGCTACCTCTAAGCGCCTCAGCCAGCGTCCGCCGCGGGCCAGATGTCATCGGCATATCGGCCCTTGTGCAGGCTAGGTTCTTAGAAGTGGCCTCACCTGGAGCCGACCATGAAGAACCATGCAATAACTCTCGAAGACCGCTATTGCGCGCACAACTATGAACCGCTGCCGGTAGTGCTCAGCAGCGGCAAAGGCATCTGGCTGTGGGATCAGGACGGCAAACTTTACATGGACATGATGTCGGCCTATTCCGCTGTCAGTTTCGGTCATAGTCACCCTGCCCTGGTGGCGGCATTGAGCAAGCAGGCTGCCCAGTTGGCAGTCGTCTCCAGGGCGTTTTATAGCGACCAGCTGGGGCCGTTCCTGCAATTGCTGTGCGAAATGACCGGCATGCCTAAGGCGTTGCCGATGAATAGCGGTGCGGAGGCGGTTGAAACCGCCATCAAGGCGGCCCGCAAATGGGGTTACAAGGTGAAAGGCATCGCCGAAGAAGGTGTCGACGGCGGCGCCGAAATCATCGTCTGCCACGGCAATTTTGCAGGCCGCACCACGACTATCGTCGGTTTTTCTTCGGAGGCGCAGTACCGCGACGGTTTCGGGCCGTTTTCCGGCGGTTTCGTCAGCGTTCCGTTTGGCGATGCTACCGCGCTGGAAGCCGCCATTACCCCCCGTACCGCAGCCTTCCTGGTGGAACCGATCCAGGGCGAAGCCGGCATCATCGTGCCGCCCGAAGGCTACTTGGCAAAATGCCGCGAAATCTGCGATCGCCACAATGTGCTGCTGATCTGCGACGAAGTGCAAACCGGGCTGGGCCGCACCGGCCGCCTGCTGGCCAGCGACCATGACGGCATCAAGCCGGACGGTTTGATTCTCGGCAAAGCACTCGGTGGCGGCCTGCTGCCGGTATCGGCGTTTTTAGCCAGAGAAGACCTGATGGCCGTATTTACCCCCGGCGATCACGGCAGCACCTTTGGCGGCAATCCGCTGGCGGCCGCAGTCGGTCATGCCTCTTTGCGCCTGCTGCGCGACGACAAGCTGGCGGACAACGCGCAACTCATGGGTGAGCGCCTACTGACCGGCTTGCGGGCGATACGGCACCCCGCGATTCGCCAGATCCGTGGCAGAGGCTTGCTGATCGGTATGGATCTCGACCCCAGCTTCATTTCTGCGCGCGAATTCTGCGAACGCCTGATGCAACAAGGGATTTTATCGAAAGACACGCATGACACCGTAGTCCGTTTTGCGCCGCCATTGATTATTAGCGCCAACGATATCGACGCTGCATTGGCAGCGATAAAACATGCATTTTCTTCTCTACCAACCCTGACCGAAAGGAGCTACGCATGACCAACCACCTGCTGGACCATACCGCGGAGGACACATTCCTGATGTGTGCTCCTGACCATTTTGAAGTTTCCTACGTCATTAATCCGTGGATGGCTGGCAATATTGCGCATGGCAACCGTAGCGTCGCCATGCAACAGTGGCTGGCACTGGTGGAAGCCATCGGGCAAGTAGCGAAAATCAAGATGATGCCGGCCATGCCGGGGGTTCCTGATCTGGTATTTACTGCCAATGCCGGCGTGGTGTTGGGTAATAAAGTGGTGCTCTCGCGGTTCCGCCATGTCGAACGGCAAGCCGAGGAAGTTTATTTCGAAGCAGCGTTTACCGCGCATGGCTTCGAAGTGCTGACCTTGCCGCAGGAACTGCCTTTCGAAGGCGCCGGCGACGCTTTGATGGACCGCAGCGAAAATCTGCTGTGGTTCGGTCACGGCCATCGCTCGGATATTGCCTGCGCCACCAAGCTTTCCGAATTGCTGGAAATTGAAGTCCAGCCGCTGAAACTGGTGGATGCCCGTTTCTATCACCTGGACACCTGCTTTTGCCCGCTCGCCGGCGGTTATGTGATGTATTTCCCGGAAGCCTTCGACGCCGTTTCGCAAGCACACATTGCAGCGCGGGTTCCAGCCGACAAGCGAATCGTCGTCAGCAGCGAAGACGCCCTGCATTTTGCTTGCAATACCGTCAACTCGGGCCGCCATATCTTCCTGAACCAGGCATCCGATGCCTTGGTCGCGCAGCTGCAAGCGCACGGCTTTATTGTTCATCAGACAGCACTGACCGAATTCCTCAAGGCTGGCGGTGCTGCAAAATGCCTGACCCTGAAGCTCAACGAGCCGCAGCAAACCGTTGCGCAGCTGGTGAGTCGGCAAGCAGCCTGAAGCATACGCAAGCCCTTGATTTAACGTATAATTTCCGGCATTGCCATTGCAAACAACCCGGCGCTATCGGCGACCGGGTTTTTTGCGTTCATACCGACCAGAGTACGCTAATGACGCCTTCCGCTACAACTTCGACCGCCGCTTCGACCACTGAGACCCGCCTGCGCCAGCTGCTGGCGCAACGCATCCTGATCCTGGATGGCGCGATGGGCACCATGATCCAGCAATACAAGCTGACGGAAGAAGACTATCGCGGCGGTCCCAAGGGCCGTTTCATCGACTTCACCGGCCCCGGCCGCGAGTTGTTCGTCAAGGGCAATAACGAGCTGCTGTCGCTGACCCAGCCGCACATCATCAGCGAAGTCCATGAGCAGTATCTGGCGGCCGGCGCCGACCTGATCGAAACCAATACCTTCGGCGCCACTACGGTGGCCCAGGACGATTATCATATGGCGCATCTGGCCTATGAAATGAACGTGGTCTCGGCAAAGCTGGCGCGTGCCGCCTGCGATAAATATTCGACGCCGGACAAGCCGCGCTTCGTCGCCGGCGCATTGGGACCGACGCCGAAGACAGCGTCGATTTCACCCGACGTCAACGACCCGGCTGCGCGCAACGTCACCTTCGATCAACTGGTTGCCGCCTATCTGGAACAAACCCGCGGCCTGGTCGAAGGCGGCGCCGACGTGCTGCTGGTCGAAACCATTTTCGATACGTTGAATTGCAAAGCCGCGCTGTTCGCCATCGATACCTTCTTCGAGGAATCGGGCCTGCGCTTGCCGATCATGATTTCCGGCACCGTGACCGATGCCTCCGGACGCATCCTGTCGGGACAAACCGTACCGGCGTTCTGGAACTCGATCCGCCACGCAAAACCGCTGACGGTCGGCCTCAACTGCGCGCTGGGCGCGGCCCTGATGCGTCCCTACGCCGAAGAATTGTCGAAAATCGCCGATACCTTCGTCTGCATTTATCCGAACGCCGGCCTGCCCAACCCGATGAGCGATACCGGCTTCGACGAAACCCCGGATGTGACATCGTCGCTGCTCAAGGATTTCGCCGAAAGCGGCTTCGTCAACATCGCCGGCGGCTGCTGCGGCACCACGCCGCCGCATATCAAGGCGATTGCCGACACCGTCGCCAGCATCGCGCCGCGCACCGTGCCTGAAACCACGCACGAAATGCGGCTGTCGGGTCTGGAACCATTCACCATCGACGACAACTCCTTGTTCGTCAACGTCGGCGAGCGCACCAACGTCACCGGCTCCAAGGCTTTTGCCCGCTTGATCCTCAACGAGCAATACGATGAGGCGCTGACGGTAGCAAGACAACAGGTTGAAAACGGCGCGCAGGTGATCGATATCAACATGGATGAGGCGATGCTGGATTCGGTGGCGGCGATGCAGCGCTTCCTGAACCTGATCGCGTCGGAACCGGACATCGCCCGGGTGCCGATCATGATCGATTCGTCCAAATGGTCAGTGATTGAAGCGGGCCTGAAATGCGTGCAAGGCAAAGCCGTCGTCAATTCGATCTCGATGAAAGAAGGCGAACCGGAATTCCTGCGCCAGGCCAAATTGTGCCGCCGCTACGGCGCCGCCGTGATCGTCATGGCCTTCGATGAAAAAGGCCAGGCCGACACCTTCGAACGCAAGATCGAGATTTGCGCACGCGCCTATAAATTGCTGGTCGAGCAGATCGGCTTCCCGCCGGAAGACATCATTTTCGACCCGAACATTTTCGCCATCGCGACCGGCATCGAAGAACACAACAACTACGCAGTCGATTTCATCAACGCCACCCGCTGGATCCGCGAGAACCTGCCGTACGCCAAGATCAGCGGCGGCGTCTCCAATGTCAGCTTCAGCTTCCGCGGCAACGATCCGGCGCGCGAAGCGATCCACACGGTGTTCCTGTATCACGCCATCAAGGCCGGCATGACCATGGGCATCGTCAACGCCGGCATGATGGGTGTGTACGATAACCTGCCGGCCGAATTGCGCGAGCGGGTCGAAGACGTGGTGTTAAATCGCCGTGAAGACGCCACCGAACGCATGATCGAAATCGCCTCGACCCTGAAGGCCGGCGACAAGAAAGAAGAAGCGACGCTGGAATGGCGCAGCGGCACGGTGCAGCAACGGCTGGCGCATGCGCTGGTGCAAGGCATCACGCAGTGGATCGTGGAAGATACCGAAGAAGCGCGCCAGGAATTGCTAGGCAATGGCGGCCGGCCGATTCATGTGATCGAAGGGCCGCTGATGGATGGCATGAACATCGTCGGCGACCTGTTCGGCCAGGGCAAGATGTTCTTGCCGCAAGTGGTCAAATCGGCGCGTGTGATGAAACAGGCAGTGGCGCATCTGATTCCCTACATCGAGGAAGAAAAACGCCTGCACGAAGAACTGACCGGCATCGCCGCCAAGCCCAAGGGCAAGATCGTGATCGCCACCGTCAAGGGCGACGTGCATGACATCGGCAAGAACATCGTCTCGGTGGTTTTGCAATGTAATAATTTCGAAGTGGTGAACATGGGCGTGATGGTGCCGTGTTCGGAAATCCTGGCCATGGCGAAAGCGGAAAATGCCGACATCATCGGCTTGAGCGGCTTGATCACGCCGTCGCTGGAAGAAATGGCGCATGTCGCCAAGGAAATGCAGCGCGATCCGTATTTCCGCAGCGTCAAGATGCCTTTGCTGATCGGCGGCGCTACGACTAGCCGTGCGCATACCGCGGTCAAGATCGCGCCGAACTACGAAGGCCCGGTAGTCTACGTGCCGGACGCTTCGCGCTCGGTATCGGTGGCGCAATCCTTGCTGACGCCGGAACAACGCGATCAGTACATCGATGAAATCGCCGTCGATTACGAAAGAATCCGCGAGCAGCACGCCAACAAGAAAGCGGTGCCGCTGCTGACGCTGGCGGCGGCTCGCGAGAATCGTACACGCTTGCAGTTTGCGCCGGTCAAGCCGAAGTTCATCGGCCGCCGCGTATTCAAGAACGTCGATCTGGCGACACTGGCGCGTTATATCGACTGGGGTCCGTTCTTCCAGACCTGGGATCTGGCCGGTCCCTATCCGGCCATCCTCAAGGACGAGGTGGTGGGCGAAGCCGCCAGCAAGGTATTCGAAGAAGGCCAGGCGCTGCTGAAGAAACTGATCGACGGCCGCTGGCTGACCGCCAACGGCGTCATCGCGCTGATGCCGGCCAACACGGTGAATGACGACGACATCGAAATCTATACCGACGAAACCCGCAGCAAGGTCGCCTTCACCTACTACGGCTTGCGTCAGCAAACCGTCAAGCCGGTAATCGACGGCGTGGCCCGTCCGAATCAATGCCTGGCCGATTTCATTGCGCCTAAATCGTCCGGGATTGCCGACTATATCGGCTTGTTCGCCGTCACCAGCGGCATCGGCATCGAGAAGTACGAAAAGCGTTTCGAAGACGCCCATGACGATTATTCGTCGATCATGCTGAAGTCGCTGGCCGACCGTCTGGCGGAAGCCTTCGCCGAATACATGCATGAGCGGGTGCGCAAGGATTTATGGGGTTACGTGCCCGATGAAAACCTGTCCAACGAAGCCTTGATCAAGGAAAGCTACAGCGGCATCCGCCCTGCCCCCGGTTATCCGGCCTGCCCGGAACACACGGTCAAGGCCGACATGTTCCAGCTGCTGCAATGCGACGAAATCGGCATGCTGGTCACCGAGTCATTCGCGATGTTCCCAGGCGCTGCAGTATCCGGCTTTTATTTCGCTCACCCTGAATCGAAATATTTTGTGGTCGGCAAGATCGGCGACGACCAGGTCAGCGATATGGCGGCTCGGCGCGATGTCAGCAAGGACGACGTCGAGCGCTGGCTGGCGCCGAATTTGTAAAAACAAAAAAGGGGTGCTATACAGCCCCCCTTTTTTAATCTACCTTGCAGTCAATCACCACCCAGATGAATGAACTTGAACAGAAAGATTGCCGCAATAATCCAGACCATCGCCGGCACTTGTTTGGCGCGGCCTGTGAATAGTTTCAGCGCTGCATAAGCGATAAAACCGAAGGCAATCCCGTTGGCGATCGAATAGGTGAACGGGATCATCAATACGGTAATCACGGCGGGTACGCTTTCGGTGCTGTCTTCCCAGTTCAGGTGCGCCAGCTCGCGCAGCATCAGGCCGGCAACATAGAACAAGGCCGGCGCCGTGGCGTAGGCTGGCACCGCGCCGGCCAGCGGCGAGATGAACAGGCAAGCCAGGAACAGGATGCCGACCGCCAGCGAGGTCAAACCGGTGCGGCCGCCTGCCTGGACCCCGGCGGCGCTTTCGACATAGGCGGTAGTGCTGGATGTACCCAGCAAGGTGCCGGCCACAATCGCCGTACTGTCCGCCAGCAAAGCCTTGTTAAGACGCGCCATCTTGCCGTTGACCAGCAAGCCGGCGCGGTTCGCCACACCCATCATGGTGCCGGTCGCGTCGAACATCTCGACCAGGAAGAACACCAGCACGATGTTCATGATGCCCATCGACAGGGCGCCCATGATGTCGAGCTTGAACAGGGTCGGCGCTATCGATGGCGGCATCGCCACCACGCCGGCGAAGGTATTGCCGCCAACCACAAAGCTCAATACGGTAACGGTCAGGATGCCGATCAGGATCGCGCCCTTGACCTTCAGGTGATCGAGCACCACGATCAGCAGGAAACCGATAATCGACAGGATCACCGGGATCTGGTGGAGGTCGCCGATTTGCACGAAAGTGGCCGGATTGGCGACCACCAGGCCCGAGCTCTTGAGCGCGATAAAACCGAGGAACAAGCCGATGCCGGAGGTGATCGCAGTCCGTATCGTGGGCGGAATGCCGTTGACGATCATGCCGCGGATGCCGACCAGGCTGACGACGATGAACAGGCAGCCGGAAATGAAGACTGCCCCCAGCGCCACCTCCCAGGACACGCCCATGCCCTTCACCACCGCGTAAGCAAAATAGGCGTTGAGGCCCATGCCGGGCGCCAGTGCAATCGGATAGTTGGCGTACAGGGCCATGACCAGGGTGCCGATGGCAGCCGCCAGGCAGGTGGCGACGAATACCGCCCCCTTCGGCATGCCGGCGTCGCCCAGGATGGCCGGATTGACGAAGATGATGTAAGCCATCGTCAGGAAGGTGGTCAGGCCGGCGATCAGTTCGGTGCGAACGTCAGTACCGTTGTCTTTGAGTTTGAAAAAATTATCGAGTAACTGCATTGCTTGTGTCTCCTTGATTATTGTTGTTTTTGGTTTTCTGGCTGCCGCGTTGCTCTGCTTGGTGCGGAGTTCCGCCAAAGTAAGGTGTTACAGGAAGGGGTCACAAATATGCTCCAGGGTAAATATCGATTATTCCAGCGTGATGATAACCGCTCCCGCCACGGCATTGATAGCCCTGCAATTGTCGCCGCCAAAAATGTCATGCCTCTTAAACACCTCGAAAATTATCAAATGCATCACAAAGAAATAATGGCTCGTCGCCGATAGTGATATTTGCATCTATGTATGACTTACGTGTTCTCTATTCCATTTCAGAGATACCTGACATTAGCCGTTTCGCTATATGGAGCGACGGCGCGAATGCTAATCTAAGCTCATAATTAATACACCGCTGCAAAGTCAGTCTAGCCATCGCTGACATGTACCTATGTACTGCTCCGCAGCCGGGAAATACCGGCAATACGGTCCAAAAGGCATGGTTCTTGCAGCAGTCGCCACATCTGATTGGAGGTCGTCTTGTCTACATCCGCATCTAATTCCACGGCCGATAATGTCATCCGTTTCTACTACCGCGGCGAAATCCATTCGGTAGATAAAACCGCGCCTACCCGCACCATCCTGCAGCATTTGCGCGAAGACCTGCACTGTACCGGCAGCAAGGAAGGCTGCGCCGAAGGCGATTGCGGCGCCTGTACCGTCGTCATCGGCGAACAGACGGCGGACGGCGTCACGCTCAAATCGGTCAATTCCTGCATCCAGTTTCTGCCGACGCTGGACGGCAAGGCCTTGTACACAGTCGAAGACTTGAAGCAAAGCAATGGCGCCTTGCATCCGGTGCAGCAAGCCATGGTCGAATGCCACGGCTCGCAATGCGGTTTCTGCACCCCGGGTTTTGTGATGTCGCTGTGGGATTTGTACCTGAAAAACGATGGCAGCCAGGCTCCTTCTTGTGCCTCGACAAGCGGCGGCGCAGCTGCGTGCCAGTCGTTGCAGCGCAAGGACATCGACATCGCGCTCTCAGGCAACCTGTGCCGCTGCACCGGCTATCGGCCTATCATCGACGCTGCGCACCGGATGGGCGAATTGCCCGCAGTCGGCTTCGACCGCCACGCCTTGCAACTGGCGCTTCAGCCCTTGCAACGCGACGAAACATTCGTCTACCGCTATGACGGCCAGACTTTCTACGCACCGCGCACGCTGGCGCAACTGGTGGCGGTACGCGCTGCCAATCCGAGCGCACGCATCTTGGCCGGCTCGACCGATGTCGGCCTGTGGGTGACTAAACAAATGCGCGATCTGGGCGACATCATCTACCTCGGCCAGGTGGCCGAGTTGAATGCGATGGCCAGCCGCGACGGCCTGCTCGAAATCGGCGCCGGCGTGACCCTGAACGATGCCTATGCCGAGATCTGCAAGCACTATCCGGAATTGTCGGAAATGTGGCAGCGCTTTGCTTCGCTGCCGATTCGCAACGCCGGCACCCTGGGCGGCAACGTCGCCAACGGCTCGCCCATCGGCGACTCACCGCCATGGCTGATCGCTCTTGGCGCACAAGTGGTGCTGCGCGGTCCTGCCGGGCAGCGCGTCATGCCGCTGGAAGCTTTGTATCTGGACTACATGAAAAAAGACATGCAGGCCGATGAGTTCGTCGAAGCTGTGCGCTTGCCATTACCGCATGCGGGACAACGTTTCCGTACCTACAAACTGGCCAAGCGTTTCGACCAGGATATTTCAGCCGTCTGCGCCGCGTTTTCAATCACGCTAGCCGGCGACAAGATTGACGATATCCGGATCGCCTACGGCGGCATGGCGGCAACGCCGAAGCGCGCCGCGCTGACCGAAGCTGCAATACGCGGCCAGGTCTGGAGTGAAAGCGTGCTGGAAACTGCAGTCGCACTAATGACGGATGATTACAAACCGCTGTCCGACATGCGCGCCTCCGCCGAATACCGGATGAAGACGGCGCAAAACCTGCTGCGCCGATTCTGGCTGGAAACCCGCATCGATGCGCCGTTGCGCAGCGATCAGGTGAATCCTTTCGTGTGCGCTTGAATTAAAAATGAGTTCAAAATGAGTTCGCCGCCGACGCAGATCAAGAGTAGAGACCATGAACAAGCAAACTGAAAATTTTATGAAAACCGCACAGCCGGGCAGCAGCACCGCCTGGGCTGAAGTCGGGCAATCCCATCCGCACGAATCGGCGATATTGCATGTGCTGGGCGAGGCCACCTACACCGACGACATCCCGGAAGCGCAAGGCACCCTGCACGCCGCGCTCGGCATGTCGCAGAAAGCCCACGCCCGGATCCGCTCGATCAATCTCGACGCCGTACGCAGCGCTCCTGGCGTAGCGACGGTCTTGACTGCGGCAGACATCCCCGGCACTAACGATTGCGGCCCGATCATCCACGACGATCCGATCCTGGCCGACGGCCTGGTCGAATATGTCGGCCAGCCGATCTTCGCGGTCATTGCCGACACCCACGACAACGCTCGGCGCGCAGTGCGCAAAGTGGCCATCGACTATGAAGAGTTGCCCGCCATCCTGACGCCGCAAGCGGCGCACGCTGCGAAGTCTTATGTTTTACCGCCGATGCATCTGGCGCGCGGCAATCCGCAGCAAGCTTTCGAGACCGCGCCACACCGTGTCAGCGGCGAGTTGCATGTCGGCGGCCAGGAACAGTTTTACCTGGAAGGACAGATTTCCTACGCCATCCCGAAAGAGCAAAACGGCATGCTGGTGTTGTGTTCGACCCAGCATCCGACCGAAATGCAACACGTGGTGGCGCACGCGCTGGGCGTGCATTCGCATAACATCGTGGTGGAATGCCGGCGCATGGGCGGCGGCTTCGGCGGCAAGGAATCGCAATCCGCCTTGTGGGCGGCGGTGGCGGCAATTGCCGCTGCCAAGCTGAAACGCCCGGTCAAGCTGCGCGCCGACCGCGACGACGACATGATGGTCACCGGCAAGCGCCATTGCTTCCATTACGATTACGAAGTCGGTTACGACGATGCCGGCCGGATTGTCGCTGCAAAAGTCGACATGGTGAGCCGCGCCGGTTTCTCGGCCGACTTGTCGGCGCCGGTAGCAACCCGTGCAGTATGCCATTTCGATAATACCTACTACCTGTCCGATGTCGACATCAAGGCTAGTTGCGGCAAGACCAATACCCAATCGAACACAGCCTTCCGCGGTTTCGGCGGACCGCAGGGTGCGATTGCAATCGAATACATCGTCGACGAAATCGCCCGCAACCTGGGCCGCGATGCGCTCGATATCCGCAAGCTGAATTTCTACGGCCGCAACGATGAAGAAGGCCGCAACGTCACCCAATACGGCCAGAAGATCATCGATAACGTGATCCACGAACTGGTGGCCGAACTGGAAGCCAGCAGCGAATACCGGCAACGGCGCGCCGCTGTCGAGGCGTTCAACGCCACCAGCCCGGTGCTGAAAAAAGGCCTGGCGCTGACGCCGGTGAAATTCGGCATCGCCTTCAACGTTACTCATTTCAACCAGGCCGGTGCGCTGGTGCACGTGTACACCGACGGCTCGGTACTGGTCAATCACGGCGGCACCGAAATGGGCCAGGGCATCAACACCAAGGTGGCGCAGGTAGTCGCGCATGAACTCGGGATTCCGCTGGAACTGGTGCGCGTCAGCGCGACCGATACCAGCAAAGTCGCGAACACCTCGGCGACTGCAGCCTCCACCGGCGCCGACCTGAACGGCAAGGCAGCGCAAGATGCGGCGCATACGATTCGTCAGCGCCTGGCGGAATTTTTCGCCAAATTGCACGGCGGCGACGCCAAGGCGGTAACGTTTGCCGCCGGCGCAGTCCATCTCGGCGAGCACAGCATGGCGTTTGGCGATCTGGCGCAAAAGGCTTATCTGTCGCGGATGCAATTATGGTCCGACGGTTTCTACGCAACGCCCGGCTTGCATTGGGATCCGAAAACCATGACCGGCCGGCCGTTCTCATACTTTGCCTACGGCGCTTCAGTATCGGAAGTAGTGGTCGACACCCTCACCGGCGAATGGAAATTGCTGCGCGCGGATGCTTTGTACGATGCCGGCCAGTCGCTCAACCCGGCAATAGATATCGGCCAGGTCGAAGGAGCCTTCATTCAAGGCATGGGCTGGCTCACCACCGAAGAGCTGTGGTGGAACAAGGACGGCAAGCTGATGACCCACGCGCCGTCGACTTACAAGATTCCCGCCATTTCCGATTGCCCTGAGGATTTTCGCGTCAAGCTGTTCAAGAACCGCAACGTCGAAGACAGCATCCATCGCTCCAAGGCCGTCGGCGAGCCGCCGTTGCTGTTGCCATTCTCGGTATTTTTCGCGATCCGCGATGCGATCGCCAGCGTTGGCGGCAACCGCTTCAATCCGCCGTTGAATGCACCTGCCACCAGCGAAGCGATCCTCAAAGCGGTCGACGCGGTGCGCGCCATGGCCGCTACCGCGCCGCGTGCGGGCTGATTCAGGCATATCGGAGAATCACCATGAGCAACTGGCTGGACGCACTCACCACGCTGATCACGCAGCCCTCGCAAATCACCACGGCGATCCTGGTCACCGTGGCCCAGGTCGAAGGTTCCGGTCCGCGTGAGCCGGGCGCAAAAATGGTGGTGACCGCAGTCGGCCAGTTCGACACCATAGGCGGCGGCCATCTCGAATTGCAAGCGATCAGAATCGCTCGCGAAATGCTGGACGAAGGCTTGTCGCTGAGCCGCGAGCGGCGCTTGCAACGTTTTTCTCTGGGGCCGTCGCTGGGTCAATGCTGCGGCGGCGTCGTGCATCTGGCGTTTGAACGGGTGACGGCTGCCTCGGCCGACTATTTCAGTTTCCTGCAGCGCCGCTTGCGCGAGGGTGAAGACAGCTGGCGTCTGGTCGCCTTGGATGACGCCGCGCCGCCGGCATTGACCGATGGCGATGGCGAGCGTCTGCACGGACCGGGACGCTTGCCGACGCTGCCTTCTTTATCGACGCCATCTGCCAAGGCGCTCGGCGCTTGCCTGATCTTGCGCGACGATCACGGCCGGCGCTGGTTGCTGGATGCCTGTCTGGCGACCCGGCCGCTGCTATTCCTGTTTGGCGCCGGCCATGTCGGCGCCGCAATCGTCAAGGCGCTCGGCGATTTGCCGTGCCGCGTGGTCTGGGTCGACGAGCGGGAAGAAATGTTTCCTGACGAGTTGCCGGCCAACGTCTGCGTGGAAGCGACCGATACGCCGGAGGCCTTGGTGGATAGCGCTCCAGCCGGTTCCAGCTTCCTGGTGATGACCCATAATCACGCGCTCGATCAGCGCTTGTCGGCGCAGATTCTGCAGCGCGATGGGGTTGCCTGGTTCGGCCTGATCGGTTCGAAGAGCAAGCGCATGCAATTCGAGCATCGCTTGCACGAACGCGGCATAGCGCTCGAACGGCTGGCCGACATGGTCTGTCCTATCGGCATTCCGGGCATTGTCGGCAAGGAACCGGCGGTCATCGCCGCCTCGGTCACCGCGCAGTTGCTTCAGGTTTGGGAGCAGATTGCCAAGCAACAGCAGACAGCAGTGCCGCAATTACGGCTGCAACTTGTCAGCGAAATATAAATTCAGTTATTCATCGCAGCGTTAGTTCGCGCATTCATTCAAGGACAGTTTCATGGCAGCCATCAGTTTCAGCAATCTCGACCAATCTGCATTGCAGGCATACCGCGCTAGCGTTTTTCATTTCAACGCCGATCCAGCGCTGCATGCAGATGCTTATGCATGGCATGAGGATGGCTTGCTGCTGGTCGCCGATGGCAGGGTTGTTGCGGCTGGCGACTATCAGCAGTTGTCGGTGCAATTGCGGGCTGAATTCAAAGGTGAGCTGAAGATCCAGGATTACCGCGGCAAGATCATCATGCCGGGCTTTATCGATACCCACCTGCATTATCCGCAAACCGACATGATCGCCTCGCCGGCGCCGGGCTTGCTGCCGTGGCTGGAAAAATATACCTTCCCGACCGAGCGCAAATTCAGCGATCCGTCCCATGCCGGCGATGTCGCCACCTTCTTCATCGATGAGTTGCTACGCTGCGGCACCACCACGGCGATGGTGTATTGCACCGTCAATCCAGTCTCGGTGGATGCCTTCTTCAGCGCCAGCGAAGCGCGCAATCTGCGGATGGTGACCGGCAAGGTGCTGATGGACAGGAATTGCCCCGAGTTCTTGCAAGACACCGCGGAAGGCGGCATCCGCGACAGTGAAGAGCTGCTGAAGAAATGGCATAAGCGCGGCCGTCAGCTGTATGCGATCACGCCACGCTTCGCGCCGACTTCCAGCAACGCTCAGCTGCAATTGGCGGGCGAGCTGGCGCAGGCTTATCCGGACGTCTATCTGCAAACCCATGCTGCAGAAAATATCGATGAGATAGCCTGGGTCAAATCGCTATTCCCCGATTCGCGCAGCTATATGGATGTCTACGACAAGTACGGCATGTTGCGGCCGCTCTCCATGTATGGCCATTGCGTCTGGCTCGACAACCACGATCGTCAGCGCATGGCGGAGACGCAATCGGCGATCGCGATTTGCCCGACTTCGAATCTGTTTCTCGGTAGCGGCTTGTTCGATTTCAAAGGCGCCGACGCGGCAGGCGTGCCATTATCGCTGGCGACCGATGTCGGCGGCGGCACCAGTTTCTCCATGCTGCAAACCATGAACGAAGCCTACAAGGTAGCGCGTATGGCTACCACCTATCTGCCGGCAATGCGGATGTTCTACCTGGCGACATTGGGTGGTGCACGCAGCATGCAGCTGGAGGGGACTATCGGTAATTTCGGCGCCGGCGCCGAGGCCGATTTCATCGTGCTCGATCCGCAAGCCACGCCGCTGCTGGCGCGCCGCAGCGAGCGTACCGAGAGCCTGGAAGAGTTGTTGTTTGCGCTTGCGCTGCTGGGCGATGACCGGGCTATTGCCGCCACTTACGCAGCCGGCAAACTGGTGCATAGCCGGGTTGCAAAGAGCGTATAAGTTACCAGCTCGGAACTAGCTCGGATTAAGCCTGCATAATCCGAGCTAGTTCCGAGCTGGTCGTAGGATCGACATTCTGATGAAATTTTAAGGCCGCAGCACATACTTGTTTTCGCTAACGCATTCATAGCGTTGCAAAACATTGCCGCTGTCGTCGACGCTCTCCAGATACACATCGAACTGCCACAGGCGCGCCATGTGCCGCAGCATTTCATCGGTGCCATCCGCCAGCGGCCTGCTGTCGCTGCGGAAATGACGCAGTGTCAGGCTGCGGTCGCCGCGCGTGTTGACCGACCAGACCTGGATGTTCGGCTCGCGGTGGTTAATATCGTATTGCCGCGACAAAGCTTGCCGCACGTACTGATAGCCGGCCTCGTTATGGATTGCCGAAACTTCCAGTTCGCTGCGATTCTCATCGTCCAGTACGGCAAACAGACGCATGTCGCGTATCAGTTTCGGCGACAGGTATTGGGCCACAAAACTTTCATCCTTGAAATTGCGCATCGCGTAATGCAAAGCATCCAGCCAGGGTGTTCCGGCCAGTTCGGGAAACCATTGCCGGTCTTCATCGGTGGGCTTTTCGCAGATACGGCGGATATCGCTCATCATGCCGAAACCAAGGGCATACGGATTGATGCCGCTGTAATACGATTTGGTCACCGGCGGCTGATACACCACATTGCTGTGCGAATGCAGAAACTCCATCATGAAGCCGTCCGTCAAACGGCCTTCATCGTATAGCGTGTTGAGAATCGTGTAATGCCAGAACGTGGCCCAGCCTTCATTCATGACCTGGGTCTGACGCTGCGGGTAAAAATACTGGGCGATCTTGCGCACGATGCGAATCACTTCACGCTCCCACGGCTCCAGCAGCGGTGAATTCTTCTCGGCAAAGTACAACAGATTTTCTTGCGTCTCAGGCGGAAAACGCCCTTCAACCTGCTCGGCCGCTTCTGTCTTTTTCTCCGGCAGGGTGCGCCACAATTCATTGACCTGCGACTGCATGTAATCTGCGCGTTCGCGGCGCTGCGCCCGCTCTTTTTCCAGCGACAGTTTTTGCGGGCGCTTATAACGGTCGACGCCGTAATGCATCAGTGCATGACAGGAATCCAGCAGTTCCTCGACCTTGGAGAAGCCGTAGCGTTCTTCGCATTCGGCGATGTAACTCTTGGCGTAAACCAGATAGTCGACGATTGCATGGGCGTCGGTCCACAGCTGGAATAGGTAATTACCCTTGAAAAAAGAATTATGCCCATACGCCGCATGCGCTATCACCAGCGCCTGCATGGTCATGGTGTTTTCTTCCATGAGATACGCGATGCAGGGGTTCGAATTGATGACGATTTCGTAGGCCAGCCCCATTTGCCCGCGTTTGTAGTCGCGCTCGGTCATCAGAAAATGCTTGCCGAACGACCAATGCCGGTAGTTCACCGGCATGCCGGCGGAAGCGTAGGCATCCATCATCTGTTCGGCGGTGATGATTTCCAGCTGGATCGGATAAATATCCAGTTTGTAATTGGCCGCGACACGGGCAATCTCGACGTCGTACAACTCGATCAGGTCGAAACTCCAATCGGACGGGCACGGCAAGGTCTGCTTGATCAAACGGTCATTCATGCGTGCACCTGCTTTTCAAACAGTTCGCGGAAAACCGGGTAGATCTCGCTGGCGGCCTGCACTTTTTTCATGGCAAACTGCGAGTTGACAGCAGCGATCTGCTGATATTCGGTCCATAGATTCTGCTCTTCGACCGTCACCTGGATGTAGGCGAAATAGCGCGAGCGCGGCAGAATTTCCTGCTCCAGCAATTGCCGGCACTTGGGCGAATCGTCATTCCAGTTGTCGCCGTCGGAAGCCTGGGCGCCGTAGATATTCCAATCGCCCGGCGGATACCGGTCGTCGATGATCTGTTTCATCAATTCCAGTGCGCTCGATACTACCGTGCCGCCGCTTTCCTGCGAATGAAAGAAAGTATCTTCATCGACCTCGTCGGCGCGCGTGTGATGGCGGATGAAGACCACTTCGATGTGTTCATAATTGCGGGTCAGGAACAGGTAGAGCAGGATAAAGAAGCGCTTCGACAGATCTTTGCGTTGCTCGTCCATCGAGCCCGACACGTCCATCACGCAAAACATCACCGCCCGGCTGGACGGTTGCGGTACCTTGATCCGGTTCACGTAACGCAGGTCGAAAGGATCGATGAATGGAATGCGCCAGATGCGGCCTTTCAGGTGGTGGATATCTTCTTCCAGGCGCTTGATTTCATCGCGCCGGTCTTGCGGATCCGCCTTGAGCGTTTCCATCAGCAGTTCCAACTCGTGCAGCTTGGCCACCAGCGGCGAACCGAGTGCAATCCTGCGTCCAAGTGAACTGCGCAGGGAGCGCACGATATCGATATTGTTGGGTGTACCTTCGGTCGAATAGCCGGCGCGCATGTTTTTCCAGCTCGGCACAGCCAGCAGGTTGGTCTTGATCAGGCGCGGCAATTCAAGGTCTTCGAAGAAGTACTGCATGAATTCCTCGCGCGACAATTGGAACACGAAGTCGTCTTCGCCTTCGCCGCGATCGCTGGCCGAACTGCCGCCACCGCCGGCGCCGCCGTCCGGGCGGGGAATGCGGTCGCCTTGCAGATAATCCTGGTTGCCGGGATGGACCATCTCGCGCTTGCCGCCGGGGCCGTGGCCAAACACCGGCTCGCTGATCCCCTTGCGCGGAATGCTGATGCTCTTGGCGTTCTCGATTTCCTTGATGCCGCGATCGCGCACGGCCTCCGTCACCGAGCGATGGATAGCTGCCCGGAAGCGCCGTAAGAAGCGCTCTCGATTGGCAATGCTTTTGTTCTTGCCAGACAGTCTACGGTCGATTATCTGATGCAACACGGTCGGCTCTCCTAATCGAATGCGTCCGGTGAGTCGCTCGGCTCACCTTACGACGATTTACGCACGCGCAGATACCATTCGCACAGCAAGCGCACTTGTTTCGGCGTGTAACCTTTGCTGACCATGCGATTGACGAAATCTTCATGCTTGCGTAATTCTTCGTTCGAACCTTTGGCGTTGAATGAAATAACCGGCAACAAATCCTCGGTATTCGAGAACATTTTTTTCTCGATCACCACGCGCAATTTTTCATAGCTGGTCCAGAGCGGATTCTTGCCAGCGTTCGAGACCCGGGCGCGCAACACAAAGTTGACGATTTCGTTACGAAAATCCTTGGGATTGCTGATGCCGGCCGGCTTTTCAATTTTTTCCAGCTCAGCGTTCAAGGCAGCGCGGTCAAAGCTTTCGCCGGTGTCATGGTCGCGGAATTCCTGATCCTGTATCCAGAAATCGGCATAGGTGACGTAACGGTCAAAGACGTTTTGGCCATATTCAGAATACGATTCCAGATAGGCGGTCTGAATTTCCTTACCGATGAATTCGGCATAACGCGTTGCCAGCGTGTCCTTGACATAGGACAGGTATTTTTGTTCCAGCTCCTGCGGGAATTGCTCGCGTTCGATCTGGGTTTCCAACACATACATCAGATGCACCGGGTTGGCCGCCACTTCGGTCGAATCGAAGTTGAATACGCGTGACAATATCTTGAAGGCGAAGCGGGTCGAGACCCCGGTCATGCCTTCATCGACGCCGGCATAATCGCGATACTCCTGGAACGACTTGGCTTTCGGATCGCTGTCTTTCAGATTCTCGCCGTCATACACCTGCATTTTCGAGAAAATGCTGGAATTTTCCGGTTCGCCGAGGCGCGTCAGGATCGAAAATTGCGCCATCATTTTCAGGGTGCCCGGCGCACAAATCGCCTTGCCCAGCGAAGAGGTGCGGATCAGTTTCTCGTAAATCTTGATTTCTTCCGACACCCGCAAGCAATACGGCACCTTGACGATGTAGATACGATCCAGCAAAGCTTCATTGTTCTTGTTGTTGCGGAACGCCTTCCATTCCGATTCATTCGAGTGCGCCAGGATAATGCCGTCGAACGGAATCGCGCCAAAACCTTCGGTACCCTTGAAGTTGCCTTCCTGGGTTGCCGTCAGCAGCGGATGCAGCACCTTGATCGGCGCCTTGAACATTTCGACGAATTCCAGCAAACCCTGATTCGACAGGCACAAGCCGCCGGAGTAGCTGTAGGCGTCGGCGTCGTCCTGCGAATACTGCTCCAGCTTGCGGATATCGACCTTGCCGACCAGAGAGGAAATGTCCTGGTTATTTTCGTCGCCCGGCTCGGTCTTGGAAATGGCGATTTGCCGCAAGATCGACGGATAGCGTTTGACCACGCGGAATTTGCGGATGTCGCCATTGAATTCATGCAAACGCTTGACGGCCCATGGACTCAATATCGATTTCAGATAACGGCGCGGAATGCCGTATTGTTCTTCCAGAATGGCGCCGTCCTCTTCGTAATCGAACAGGCCCAGCGGCGACTCGTTGACCGGCGACCCCTTGAGAGCATAGAACGGCACATGCTCCATCAACTGTTTGAGGCGCTCGGCGATCGACGACTTGCCGCCGCCAACCGGACCGAGCAGATACAGAATCTGTTTGCGTTCTTCCAGGCCTTGCGCTGCGTGCCGGAAATAAGCGACCACTTGTTCGATCACTTCTTCAGCGCCGTAGAATTCCTTGAAAGCCGGATAGACCTTGAGCACCTTGTTGGCAAAGATGCGCGATAAGGAAGGATCGTGGCGGGTGTCTACTTGTTTCGGTTCGCCTATCGCCATCAGCATGCGTTCCCCTGCTGTTGCATAACAGCTGGGATCAGTCTTACAAAGCGCAAGATATTCTTCTAGGGAAAACTCTTCTTCTCTGGTTTTGTCGAACCGACTCGCAAAGCTGCTGTAGATATCCATATCACCCCCGCATCAACGATGTTGCGAAAACAAATTGAACAAATTACTTTCACTAATTCGACCTCTTCAGCTTTTCGCAGTTCCTTGATCGGCTACTGTCATCTTTTGACTAGGCCCAGAAGAGGATTATACGATTTGATTCTAATCCTTTTTCTAAGATGCAACAGGGTTTTCTATGTTTCGACAACATCTAACTTTTCATTCCACGGTGCGACCTTGAACAGAATCAACATCCCCGGCAATGCCAGCCCGAAACATAAAATGAAAAAATGGAACCAACCGGTTTCGGCAACAATGTAACCGACCGAAGAATTGATAAAGGTACGCGGCACTGCAGCAAGGCTGGTGAACAAGGCATATTGCGTTGCCGTGTAGCGGGGATCGGTAGTGCGCGCGATATACGCCACGAAAGCGGCGGTGCCGAGACCGACGCCAAATGCCTCGCCGCCGATCACAATGGCCAACACCAACGGATCGGGTCCAACCTGGGCCAGCCAGGCAAATCCGAGAATAGTCACCGCTTGCACCACGCCAAAAATCCACAAGGCGCGATTAATCCCGATCTGCACCATCCAGACACCGCCCACCAGGCCGCCGACCAGGCTGGCCCACAAGCTGGTGGTTTTGGAAATGACGCCTATCTGCGTCAGCGAAAAACCAAGATCGATATAAAATCTGGTGGCAAGCGCGGTTGCCATGCTGTCGCCGAGCTTATACAGAAAAATAAAAGCCAAGATCCACAGCGCGCTACGCCAACCGTCCCGAACAATAAACTCTTGAAATGGCAACAAAACGGCTTCCCGCAGATTCTTTGGCGGCGTGCCGTACACCGTCGGCTCTTTAATCATCAACGTGCAGATCAGACCCGGCAGCATGAAGCCCGCCGTAATCCAGAATACCGTCTGCCAGCTCACGTGATCGGCCAGAAACAGCGACAAGGCGCCCGGCACCATGCCCGCCACCTTATAGGCATTGACGTTGATGGCCGCACCCAGGCCCTGCTCGCTGTCCGGCAGGATTTCACGCCGATAGGCGTCGATCACGATATCCTGGCTGGCGGACAGAAACGCCACCAGCGCAGCCATACAGGCAATCGTCGCCACCTGCGTATGCGGATTGAGCATGCCCATGCCGCCGATGGCGACGAACAGGCTGGCCTGGGTCAACATCATCCAGCTGCGCCTGCGGCCTAGTTTGCCGAAATGGAAGCGATCCATCAACGGCGACCAGACGAATTTCCAGGTGTAAGGAAACATCACCAGCGCGAACAAGCCGAGCGCCTTCACGTCAAGGCCGGATTTACTTAGCCAGGCTTGCAACAAACTGAGCAGGATGAACAGCGGCAGACCGGAACTGAAGCCGAGGAAGGCGCAAATCAGCATGCGCCGGTTGAGATAGTGATGCCAGGGATTTGAATCTGATGTCATGGATGCGCCCGCGGTTGCGGGAGTTTAGGATATGACGCCAGACCGTGGCGCAGATTAATTCAAGCTCCGGTCCAGCGTCATATCCGTTATTTTTTACAGGTTTATTTCTTACGAAAGCGAAATACCGCCAGACTACCACGCCAGTTAGGCAGTACCGAAATCGGCTGGCCATCATGCAGGGCGACGCATTCCAGCACTTCCAGGCCGACCTCATTGGCCAGTTCTTCAAAATCCTTGATGGTGGCGCAACGCAGATTGGGCGTGTCATACCATTCGTAAGGCAAGGACTTGGAAACCGGCATGCGGCCGCGCAATAGCGCCACTCTATGCGGCCAGTAGGCAAAATTGGGGAAGGAGACGATCGCTTCGCGTCCGACCCGGGCGATATCGCGCAATACGCCTTCGACATTTTTCATCATTTGCAAGGCCGACAGGCACAGCACGGTATCGAAGGCATCGTCGGCAAACAGCGTCAGACCGGCCTCCATATCCTGCTGAATTACCGAAACCCCGCGCGCCACGCAAACCGGAATCTTGGCGTCATCGATTTCCACGCCGTAGCCGGCGCATTGCTTGTCGGATTGCAGATAATCGAGCATGACGCCGTCGCCGCAACCCAGGTCGAGCACTTGCGACTGGCCGCGCACCCAGTGCGCGATAAAGGCCAGATCGGGGCGCAAACTGCTTAATTGTTCAAAATTCATGTACTGCTCCTGCTACCTCAGTGACTGCGCTCGATGCGGCCGGCTGCGCCAGCTCCTGCCAGATACGGTTGTAATATTCGCCCACCACCGCCATATAGCGCGGGTCGTCCAGCAAAAAGGCATCGTGGCCATGCGGAGCGTCAATCTCGGCGTAACTGACGCGACGCCTGTTGTTGACTAAAGCCTGCACTATTTCACGGCTGCGTTGCGGCGAAAAACGCCAGTCGGTCATGAACGACACGAGCAGGAATTGCGCCTGGGTCTTGCTCAATGCGCGCGTCAGGTCGCCATCGAATTCCTTGGCCGGGTCGAAATAATCGAGGGCTTTGGTGATCAGCAGATAGGTGTTGGCGTCAAAGTATTCGGAGAATTTATCGCCTTGGTAGCGCAGATACGATTCGATTTCGAAATCGATGCCGAAGCCGAACTGGTAGGCGCCGGAACGCAGGTCGCGGCCGAATTTCTCTGCCATGTCGTCATCCGACAGATAGGTGATGTGGCCCACCATGCGCGCCACCCGCAAACCGTTCTTGGGCACCACGCCATGGGCGTAATAATCGCCGCCGTGAAAGCCCGGGTCGGTCAGAATGGCCTGGCGCGCGACGTCGTTGAAAGCGATGTTTTGCGCCGACAGCTTGGGGGTCGAGGCAATCACCACGCAATGACGCAGGCGGGTCGGATACATCAAACTCCAGGCCAACGCCTGCATGCCGCCCAGCGAGCCGCCCATGACGGCGGCGAATTGCGTAATGCCCAACGCATCGGCCAGGCGCGCCTGGGCTTGCACCCAATCCTCCACCGTCACTACCGGGAATTCTGCGCCGTAAGGTTTGCCGGTGGCGGAATTGATGTGCATGGGGCCGGTAGAGCCGAAACAGGAACCCAGGTTGTTGACGCCTATGACGAAGAATTTATTGGTGTCAAGCGCCTTGCCGGGCCCCACCATATTGTCCCACCAGCCGACATTCTTTTCGTCGTCCTGATACACGCCGGCGACGTGATGCGAGGCGTTCAAGGCGTGACAGACCAGCACCGCATTCGACTTGTCGGGATTGAGACTGCCATAGGTTTCGTACACCAGCGTGTAATCCGCCAGCAGCGCGCCGCTTTGCAATTGCAGCGGCGTCGCGAAATGCATGGATTGCGGGGAAACTATTCCAAGGGACATGGTAAGGACCTGATCCTGATAACAATAAAAAAAGCCCGAGAGCTTTCGCTAATCGGGCTAAATTCTGGGCTTGTACTTCAAGCTCGCTTTAGCCGTATTTATTTGGCATCGCCTGATCCGGAGACCGGGTGATGCCGCGCGCCCGCAAGCTGAGGTGGTGAAACCATTCAAATCGGCGCGATAGCTCAAGAATAACCAAGTCAGGGCTTGGCGTCAAACTGGAACGATAAGTTGCGTAAATCCTAAACAAGTATCTTTCGTGCTGTCATGCGCATCTGGTTGACTGCCGCCGCAATCGCGCTTGGCTCGGTGCTGCGCAGGATTTTCCTGGTTTGCAGCGTCAGGTCATCCAGATCGCTGTTCAACACTTCCTGCTTCACCGCCAGCAACTGCGCCGGATGCATGGAAAACTCCAGCAAACCCATGCCCAGCAACAAACGCGTAAATTTAACGTCGCCTGCCATTTCGCCGCATACCGACACCGGAATCCCGGCCTTGCGGCCCAGCGCAATCACGGTCGACAACAAAAACAAGACCGCCGGATGCAGCGGGTTGTACAGATGCGCCACTTCGTGATCGACGCGGTCGATCGCCAGCGTATACTGGATCAGGTCGTTGGTGCCGATCGACAGGAAATCCATGCGCTTGATAAACATCGGCAGGGCTAACGCCGCTGCCGGAATCTCGATCATGGCGCCGGTCTGGATCGTTTCGTCGAAGGCGACGCCCTCGTCGCGCAGCTGTTGCTTGGCTTGCGCGATCATGGCCAGGGTCTGATCGATTTCAAAGGCATGCGCCAGCATTGGAATCAGCAGCTTCACCTTGCCAAACGCGGAAGCGCGCAAAATTGCCCGCAGCTGCGTCAGAAACAGTTGCGGCTCTGCTAGGCAGTAACGGATCGCGCGCAAGCCCAGCGCCGGGTTGAGCGCGGTCTGCTCCTCGGTATTGATCGGCTTGTCGGCGCCGACATCCAATGTGCGGATGGTCACCGGCCGGCCCTTCATTGCTACCACCGCCTGCCGATAGGATTCGAACTGTTCATCCTCGTTCGGCAACTCATGCTGGGTGCCGATGCGGCCCATGAACAGGAATTCCGAGCGGAACAGCCCGACCCCGCTAGCGCCGGCATCCATCGCCGCCGTGCAGTCGCTGGGCAGTTCGATATTCGCCAGCAAGGTGATTTCGGTGCCGTCCAGCGTGACCGCGCGGGTCTTCTTGATCTTGCCTAACTTCCTGCGCGAACGCAGCAGATGCGCCTGCCGCTCGCGGTATTGCTTGAGTATCACCGTTGCCGGATCGACAATCACAACCCCGGCATCGCCGTCGATGATGATCCAGTCGTCCTGCTTGATCAGGCGCGAGGCGTTATTCATGCCGACTGCGGCCGGGATATCCAGGCTACGCGCCACAATCGCCGTATGTGAATTCTGGCCGCCGAGATCGGTGACGAAACCGGCGAACGCGCGATCGCGGAATTGCAGCATGTCGGCCGGCGAAATGTCATAGGCGACCACCACGATATTGGCAAAAGAAGCGCCGTCGCTATCGACTTCCGGCAATCTGGTGGAGGTGCCGGTGAGCACTTTCAACAGGCGCTCGCCGACCTGCAGCACGTCCATTTTGCGCTCGCGCAGATAGGGGTCTTCGATTTCGTCGAACTGCGCCGACAACTCATCGATCTGGGTCACCAGCGCCCACTCGGCGTTGTATTGGCGGTTGCGGATGATATCGAGCGACATCTCCGCCAGCATCGGGTCCGACAGGATCAGCAGATGGACGTCGACAAAAGCGCCCAGCTCGGGCGGCGATTCTTTCGGCAAATCGCTGCGGATGGTCTGCAGCTCGGTGCGTACCTTGGCGACTGCGTTTTGCAAGCGCTGGACTTCTGCTTCGACCTCGGCTTCGCCGATCAGGTAGTGTTTGACGTCCATCGCCGCCGGCGCCAGCATATGGGCGCGGCCGATCGCGATGCCGCGCGAAACCGGAATGCCATGTAAAGTAAAGGATGCCATCTGGTCAGCCCGCTGAAAAATATGTTTTTATTAATTGCGAGACAGAGTCAGGAACCGCCAAGCCGGCGGCAACACTCCATCTCCAAGGCAACCGGGCTAAAGCTGTCGAAGGTGGCCTAGGAGTAAGCCGTTTTTTTATTCACCTTCGCCGAACTTGTCTTGAATCAGCTGATTTAAGGCATCAAAGCAGGTCTTCTCATCCTCGCCGTCGGCTTCCAGCAATATCATGCTGCCCTTACCGGCTGCCAGCATCATCACGCCCATGATCGACTTGGCGTTGACGCGGCGCTTGTTGCGGGTCATCCAGACTTCACTTTTGAATTTACTTGCCAGTTGTGTAAATTTGGCTGACGCGCGAGCGTGCAGGCCGAGTTTATTGATAATTTCGATTTCTTGTTGAATCATTGGTCTTTTATCTAATATTTAATATCTAATGTATTGAAAAACCCAGGCATTGAAAACCCGGTGCTTAATGCGCCACCCGCACCCGGTTATCGACCCTGACCGCCCCGCCCTGACCGCCAGCCAGCGCCATTTCGGCCACCACGTCGAGCGTATCGTTGCGATAGGTCAAGGCGCGCAGCAGCATCGGCAAACTGATGCCGGCAATCACCTGAGTCTGGTTGCCGGTACAAAACGGCAGCGTGCAATTGGATGGGGTACCGCCCATGACGTCGGTAATCACCAATACGCCGGAACCGTCGTCCAGGCGCGCCGCAGCCTGCTTGGCCAGTTTTTGCACTTCGGCAGGATTCTGGTCGGCGACGACATCAATCGCTTCGAGCCGCTCCGGCGTCTGACGAAACACGTGAGAGGCGGCTGCGATAAATGCCTGGCCCAAGGGGGCGTGGGTTAAAAGGAGAATGCCAATCATAGTGTCAATCTCAAATCCGAATTGCGGATTTGTCCGGGTTTACAACGGTTTTACGTCAACGACCATCCTGATCCCTGAATTAAAGCTAACGATCAGGACAATACAAATCTCTTATTGCAACGCTGCTTCCAGTGCATTGATGAACATCTCGGCAACATCAAAACCGGTTTGTTGCTTAATTTCCTGAAAGCAAGTTGGACTGGTGACGTTGACTTCGGTCAGATAATCGCCAATCACATCTAATCCTACCAGTAACAAGCCTCGCTGTGACAACACCGGCCCAAGTGCTTCGCCAATTTCGCGGTCGCGCGCCGTCAGCGGCTGCGCCACGCCGATGCCGCCAGCCGCCAGATTGCCGCGCACCTCGCTGCCTTGCGGAATCCGCGCCAGCGAATAGGGAACGACCTCGCCGCCGATCACCAGCACGCGCTTGTCGCCGGCAACGATTTCTGGAATGAAACGCTGGACCATGATGGTGCGATGACCGTTGTCGGTCAGGGTTTCAATGATGGAGCCGAGATTCATGCCGTCTTGCCGCACCCGGAAAATGCCGATGCCGCCCATGCCGTCGAGCGGCTTCAGGATCACGTCGTGATGTTCTGCATGGAAGGCGCGCAAGCGGGCCGCGTCACACGTCACCAAGGTGGGCGAGGTGTATTGCGAGAATTGGGCAATCGCCAGCTTTTCATTGTGGTCGCGAATCGCCTGCGGCTTGTTGAATACCCGCGCACCCTGTGTTTCCGCCAGTTCCAGCAGATATGTGGTGTAGATATATTCCATGTCGAAAGGCGGATCTTTGCGCAACAGGATCGCATCGAACTCTGACAGGAACATGGCCGCCGGTGCGCTGGCGCGGTACCAGTCCTTATCTTCCCCGGTCAAGCTGACGCGGACCACATTGGCCGTGACAATCCCGCTTTCCAGCGCCATGTCTTTTTGCTCGAACGCATAAATGGTATGGCCGCGTTTGACGGCTTCGACCATCATTGCGTAAGTTGAATCCTTATACGTCTTGAAGGTGTTGAGCGGATCGGCGAGGAAGGCAATTTTCATTTTTTTTGGACCCTATGGTTGTCAGGACAGAGCGCTAATTAATATTCTTCCGGATTCGGATCGGTCTTTTCCATTTCCAGCGAAGCCGCCAGCAAACCCAGGCGCGCGACCACGCCGTACATATAGAACCGGTTCGGGGCGGTAGTGCCCGGTTTCGCCAGCATGTCCGGCAGCGCATGTTGCTGGGCAAAGGCCAGCGGTACGAAATGGGCGCCCGGTGCGTTCAGGTTTTCATTGATGCCGCGCTCGGCGTGCACCCGGTAAAAACCGCCGACCACGTAGCGGTCGATCATGTACACCACCGGTTCTGCCACCGCGTCATTGATGTGCTCGAAAGTATGCACGCCTTCCTGGATGATCAAGTCGTGAATTTCGTTGCCGGCTTTGCCCAGCGACAGCTTCTCGCGCTGTTTGCGGCTCAATTCCTTGATCTGGCTGACATCGGTCACGCTCATCACGCCCATGCCGTCGGTGCCGGCATCGGCCTTGACGATCACGAACGGCTTTTCCGTGATGCCGTATTCCTTGTATTTCTTGCGTATCTTTGCCAGCAGCGAACTGACGCTGGCGGCCAGCTTGTCGTCGCCGCCGCCGTCGACGGCCTGGAAATCCACCTGGTCGACCTTGGCGAAAAACGGATTCAACATCCACGGATCGACATCCACCAGCTTGGAGAATTTCTTGACCACTTCATCATAGGCGGCGAAATGGTTGCTCTTGCGGCGGACGGTCCAGCCGGCGTGCAGCGGCGGCAACAGATTTTGCTCGTTAAGATTTTCCAGAATCGATGGCGTGCCGGAAGACAAATCGTTATTCAGCAAAATGGTGCACGGGTCGAAATTCTTCAGGCCCAGCCGGCGGCCGTTGGCGGAACGTTCGAGCGGCTCCAGCGTGATCGTGCTGCCATCCGGCAGCTCGATGGTTTGCGCTTCCTTCAAGTTTTCATCAAGCGTACCCAGCCGCACATGCAAACCGGTCTGACGGAAAATCTGCATCAGCCGCGCCACGTTTTGCAAATAGAAAGTATTGCGCGTGTTCAGCTCCGGCAGCAGCAACAGATTCTTGGCATCCGGACAATATTTTTCGATAGCCGCCATCGCCGCCTGTATCGCCAGCGGCAACATCTCCGGCGAGAGATTACTGAAACCGCCCGGGAACAGGTTGGTATCGACCGGAGCCAGCTTGAAGCCTGAATTGCGCAGGTCGACCGAGCAATAGAACGGCGGCGTGTGCTCCTGCCACTCCATCCGGAACCAGCGCTCGATGGCCGGCGTGGCTGCAAGAATTTTCTTTTCCAGGTCGAGCAAGGGACCGTTCAGGGCAGTGACAAGGTGGGGAACCATATAAAACTTTCTTTTGGGAACTATGTAGCGTCTGCAACTAGCGCAACTGCCTGTGATAAAAGTGTTGTTTCGGGATCTCCACAACAATCCACAACGTGCAAGAGACGCCGATTCTAACGGGAAATGCATTCTTCCGCCGCTCACCCGATGTGACGCCATCCAAAACGATAGCCCCGCAACCGAGTCTATAAGCCAAGTTTACATCGGGCCAGTTGGGAATTTTTAAAGTCCGGAAAAACAAAAAAAGCGCCGCCAGGACGCCTTTCTTTGTGTCATATTGCTATCGAATCCGGCCCGATTTCCCGCTTGCCTTTATCTTGCGATACTCAAATCCGCTTGTACATGAAGCTGCTGTCAGTCAGCTTGCCCGCCGTCGAGCGGGCATAGGCGGGAATGACGCCGGCCAGTTCGAACCCTAGCGAGCGATACAAAGATTCTGCCGCATCGCCGGTGCGTGTATCCAGGATCAGCAAGGAGCGGCCGTCGGCGCGTGCGATGGCTTCTGCCCGCTGCATCAATATGCGCGCCACGCCTTTGCGCCGCACATCGGGATGCACCAGCAACTTGGAAATCTCAGCGCGGTGATGGCCGTTGGCCGGCGCGGCCAGCACCAGTTGCACGGTGCCGACGATCTGGCCGGCAAAACGCGCCACCAGCAAACGCCGGCCGCCGCTTACCAGCGAGCCGTTGACGCCGTACCAGAATGAAAACGCATCTTCGGCATTCGGTGTACTCAAAAAACCGACAATGGCTCCTTGCCTCACGCAGGCCATCAGAATATCGGTGAGCGGCCCCACCACCTGATCGAACTGGTTCGGCCTGACGTCCTCGACCGTGCATGTGCTCAAACGCTGCGGAGTGATGCTCGGGTCCACGCTGAAATCTCCTGAAACGGACATACAAAAAAACAAAAATCCCGGGTCGTGGCTATCGACCCGGGACTAGGTAGAACATCGCGCCGGATAGCCAGTGCTGCAGCTATCCGGCGCGGTCAGGCATGACTTAGTCGTGATAAGCAGATTCGCCATGGCTGGAGATATCCAGGCCTTCGCGTTCTTCTTCCTCGGTCACACGCAATCCCATGACGATATCGACCAGCTTGAATGCGATCAGCGCAACCAGGCCGGACCAGACCAGGGTCGTCAGCACGCCTTGAAACTGGATCCACAACTGGCCGGAGATCGAATAGTCGGGCAATACGGCGTTGGTGACGTAATCATAGATGCCGACGCCGCCCAGGCTAGGCGCTGCAAACACACCGGTCAGCAAGGCGCCCAGGATACCGCCGACGCCATGCACGCCGAACACATCCAGCGCATCGTCCGCACCCAGCAAGCGCTTCAGGCCGGTGACACCCCACAGGCAGACGAAGCCAGCCAGCAAGCCCATGATCAAGGCGCCCATCGGGCCGACAAAACCGGCGGCAGGCGTAATCGCCACCAGGCCAGCGACAGCACCCGAAGCGCCGCCCAGCATCGAAGGCTTGCCCTTGCCGATCCATTCGCCGGCGCTCCAGCTCAACACCGCAGCGGCAGTCGCCAGCAAGGTATTGATGAAGGCCAGTGCGGCGCTGCCGTTGGCTTCCAGCGCAGAGCCGGCGTTGAAACCACACCAGCCGAACCACAGCAGCGAGGCGCCGACCATGGTCAAGGTCAGGCTATGCGGCTTGAACGCTTCCTTGCCGAAACCGACGCGTTTGCCGATCACATAAGAACCAACCAGGCCAGCGACAGCGGCATTGATATGCACCACGGTGCCGCCAGCGAAATCCAGCGCGCCCTGTTGGAACAGCCAGCCGCCGGTAGCGGTCAGTTTTTCAGCGGCAGCGGCATCGGTAAAGCCATCCGGACCAGGCCAGAACCAGACCATATGCGCTATCGGCAGATAGGCGAAAGTGAACCACAACACGGTGAATACCAGGATCGCGGAGAACTTGGCGCGCTCGGCGAAAGCGCCGATGATCAGGGCGCAGGTAATCGCGGCAAACGCACCTTGGAACACCACATAGGCAAATTCAGGTACCACCACGCCCTTGCTGAATGTGGCGGCCGCCGAATCAGGCGTCATGCCGTGCAAGAACAGGCGGCTGAAACCACCGAAGAAGGAATTGCCTTCGGTGAACGCGATGCTGTAACCGTAGAGTATCCACAGCACGATGATCAGCGAGAACACGGTGAAGCATTGCATCAGCACCGACAGCATGTTTTTGCTGCGTACCAGGCCGCCGTAGAACAAACCCAAACCTGGCAAGGTCATCAGTATCACGAACGCGGTAGACACCAGCAACCAGGCAGTGTCGCCCTTGTTCGGCACCGGCGCTGCAGGTGCAGCAGCCGGAGCGGAAGCGCTGGCAGCAGCGGCGGCCGGTGCTGCGGCGGCTGGTGCTGCAGCCACCGCTGCAGGCGCAGCAGTTGAAGCAGCTGACGCGGCGGATGCATCTGCACTGGCCGCTGCTACGCTTGCGCTTGCAGACGCTTCGTCGGCGGCCGACGCTGGCAACATGGAAGTAGCAGCGATCAGCGAGCAAGCCGCTAAAATCGTAGCAAACGTTCTTTTGATGTTCATATTTTTTATCCCCTTAGATTGCATCTTTGCCGGTTTCACCGGTACGAATACGAATAACTTCCTGCAGATCAAACACAAAGATCTTGCCGTCGCCGATCTTGCCGGTACGGGCTGCGGTTTCAATTGCTTCTACCGCTTGTTCCAGAATGCTGTCGTCTACCGCTGCTTCGATTTTCGTCTTCGGCAAAAAGTCGACCACGTACTCGGCGCCGCGATATAGCTCGGTATGGCCTTTCTGGCGACCGAAACCCTTGACCTCGGTCACGGTAATGCCCTGCACGCCGATCGCCGAAAGTGCTTCACGCACTTCGTCGAGCTTGAATGGTTTGATGATCGCTGTAATCAGTTTCATGTCGGCCTCGTTTGTTGTGTGAGGCGGCAGCTGCCGCCGTGTTGCTGCTGTCTGATGTCGATTAGAAGGTCTTCGCTACAGAAAACACAGCGCCGTTCCTGCCCAGATTCTTGCCGCTCGGGCTGACATAAGCGCCGTCCTTGGCGTCGGTGCCGACATAGGCCAGCCCCAAAGTCACGCCAGCCAGTTGCTCAAAGGTCTTGGTGACGCCGACTTTCCAGTCGGTGTAGCTGGCGAAGCTGGTGTGCTCCACCGTCTGATGGCCAAGATGCAGGCCCAGCGTAACGCCCGCGCCGACATCGATATTGGCGCCGGCATCGTAGTAAGCGCTGTTCTTGCTGTTCACGGTGCCGAACAGATTGGTCATTGCATGCGAATATTTGAAATAGGCCGGACCATAGCCGAGCTGGCCATACAGTTCGAAAGTATTGGCGTTTTTGCCGATCTGGCTGTAATTGTTGGTCGGGTAGTAGTAGTACAGACCGCCGACGTCATAGGTGAAACCGCCAGGCAGATCGCCGCGCTTGCCGCCGTAGATGTCCCATTCGATCGGGCCCTTGCCGCCGGTGCCCGTATTGGCGCTGTCGACGGCATCCTTGATCCACTTGATGTTGGACAGCCAGGTACCTGCATACAGGCCGGTCGGATTATTGGTGTAGTCCGCGCCGCCCTGCAGCGCCGGGTCGAAACGCGTTTGCGAGATACCGCGGTAGCGATAGTCGTTGACGGCGCCGATGTTGTAACTGATCTCGTTGTCCGGTTTGGCATCTTCGGCATGCGCAAAGTTCGTGGCAAAACTCGTTGCTATTGCTGCGGCTAAAATCAGCTTTTTCATGGGTGTCCTGTTGGTATGTTGAATGAAAAACCGATAAATCATTACTCTTCAAACTTTCCATAGCAGAACCCATGCCAACTGCTTTGCTCCTCCTTTTTCTTCAGCAACAAACCCTTATGGGGCATTTTGCCGAGGACTTTTTACTGATTGTTAATTAAAGAGCTTTCTTGCAAAAAATATTGGCAAAAAAAAGCACCAAATTAAGGCGTCAATTTAAATTAGCCTCATTTTGGTGCAAAAATATTCAGAATAAACTACATGACAATATGTAGTCGACTACAAATCAAAGCCAAGCTTGTTGCAGAGACAGCAATGCGCGCCGGATCGACGCCTCGTCGACGCCGGCAAAACCTAAAGCCAAACCTGCGCGATGCAGCGGGTTGAGGTTTTGGCCAGGCAGGCAAAAATGGCTGAGCGGATTGATCTCGACGCCCACAGCGAGGGCCTTGGCCACCAGCTCGGTCTCCTGTCCGGCGCTTGCCAGGGGCAGACTCAGATGCAAACCCGCGGCAACCTTCGGCAAAGGCAGTTGCTGCCCGAACAACGGCGCCCAGGCGTCCATCAGGGCGTCGCGGCGGGCACGGCTGGCGCGCCGCATGCGTCGGATGTGGCGCTGGAAATGCCCGGCCGCGATAAACTCCGCCATCACCGCCTGGTCCGCCGCAGGCAGATGCCGATCCCCCATGGCGCGCAGCGCAATCAGCGCTGGCATCAGTTTGGGCGGCAGCACCAGATAACCCAGCCGCAAGCCGGGAAAAGCGATTTTTGAAAAAGTGCCAACATACAACACACGCCCGCTGTGATCGAGCGCCGCCAGCGGCGCCAGCGGCGTGCCGTCATAGCGGTATTCGCCGTCATAATCGTCTTCGATGATCCAGGTATTGTGGCGCTCGGCCCAAGCCAGCAATTCGAGCCGGCGCGCTAACGACAGCGTCACCCCGACCGGATACTGATGCGACGGCGTCACATACGCCATCCGGCAGTCCGCATGCTGCGCCAGCTGCGCGGTGTCCATCCCATCCTGGTCTAGCGCAATTCCTACCAGCTGCGCGCCGGCCACGGTCAGCGCCGCCGCCGCCGAGGGATAACAGGGATTCTCGATAGCGACCTTATCGCCCGCATCGAGCAGCAATTGTGCGCACAAGGCGATGCCGTGCAGCGCGCCGGCGGTGATCATGATTTGCGACGGCGCGCAGACCAAGCCGCGCGCTTGCCGCAGATAAGCCGCGATCAATTCACGCAGGCGAACGCTGCCGGCGGCGTCGCCGTAGCCCATCTGCGCCAGCGGTGCGTGACGCCAGAACTGGCTATGCAAGCGCCCCCAGATCTCATTCGGAAACAAATCGTAGGCCGGGATCCCGAGCCGGAAGGCGCGCGCCGGGCCGTCCGACATGCGGCGCCGCGTGTCATATCCGCGCAAGCGCTGCAACATGGACGATTGCTGCATGACGGGTGCTGCCGAGATCCGTGCATCAGGTTTAGGAACGGCGGCGGCTAGGCCGTCGGCGTAGGTACCGTCGCCGACCCTGCTGTTGATAATTCCCTCGGCATACAGCTGATCGTAAGCCCGCACCACGGTATTGCGCGATACCTGCAGGGCCAGCGCAAGGTTGCGTGAAGTGGGCAATTTGATGCGGTAAGTGTCAGGGGTTGCCAGAATCCGCTGCCGCAACGCCAGGTAGAGTTGCTTGGCTAGACCTTTGCCGCCGTTGAGCGTGATGCCGGCCGGATCCAGATTCATAGAAAGAGACGGCGCTGCGGTTTTCACATTGGACCTATAAATATAATCAATCTTGGATCTTTGATGATACCAACTTATGACGCTACGATAAACGCTGGTTTTTTACTTGTTTTTTTACCCGCTTCTCGCTCACCAGCGTTTATCGCCATCGCATTCTCACAGGAGGTTATCTTGGCTTCAGAATCAACAGCACGCCCGCAAATTCAGATCAAACCGCTCAGCGAGCAGGACTTTGCCATCTGGCAGCTGCAATGGCAGGGTTACCAGGATTTTTATGAAGTTCAGATTCCGCAAGCTACGCGCCTGGTGACCTGGCAACGCATCCTGGACCCCAAAGAGCCGATATTCGGCGCGCTGGCAATGGCGGATGGCGAAGCGCTCGGCCTGGTCCACTGGATTTTCCAGCGCACCTGCTGGACAGTGGAAGATTCCTGCTATCTGCAGGATTTATACGTCTCCCCGCAACATCGCGGCAGCGGCGTCGGTCGGCAACTGATCGAGCATGTATACGCACAAGCCAAAGCCGCCGGCAGCTCACGCGTGCACTGGCTGACCCATGAGACCAACAGCACCGCGATGCAGCTGTACGACCGCATCGCGCAACGCTCCGGTTTCGTCCAATATCGCAAACAGCTCGACTAACAATGCGGCTGTTCTCGGCCGAGTTACCCTTATTCATTCAAATAAAATACAGCATGCCCCAGCAATCCATCAAATCAGAAACCGGCAGACCGCTTCCCGACTGGAAACCGGCAGCGCTGCCGCAGCGCATTCCATTACAAGGGAGCAGCATACGGCTGCTGCCGCTGGATGCCGAACGTGACGCCCCGGCCTTGTATCTGGCCGAACACCCGGTCGACGCCGATCCGGCCCAATGGGACTACCTGGCGGCCGGCCCGTTTGACAATCCGCAGGACCTCAACACCTGGCTGCAGAACTGCGCCGGCAGCACGAATCCCTTGTTCTTTAGCGTCTTTGATCGGCAGAGCGGGCAAGCCACCGGCGCGCTCAGCTACCTCGTCATCACGCCGGAACAGGGCTCCATCGAAATTGGCCACATCTGGTTTAGTGCAAGGCTGCAGCGCAACCGGCAGGCGACAGAAGCGATTTACCTGCTGGCGCGGCATGCTTTCGACGATCTTGGCTATCGGCGCCTGGAATGGAAATGCAATGCACTCAACCTGCGCTCGCAACAGGCGGCATTGCGCTTCGGCTTCGCTGCCGAAGGTCTGTTCGAGCAACATCGCGTGTTCAAGGGCAAGAATCGCGACACCGCCTGGTTCTCGATGTTCGATAGCGAATGGCCGGCGCAAAAGGCGGTTTTCGAAGCCTGGCTGCGGGTGGATAATTTCGATGCGCAGGGGAGGCAGAAAAAAACGCTGCAGGAAATTCGCGCTGAATTTCTTGAGATGCAAGGCAACTCTGTGGCAGCAGTAATGGCTTAAACTGCCGCGCGGAATCATAATTTCCATGTCGGGTTTGCTGGTATCGGTTATCATTTTTCTCTAACTGACATTCTTTGCAATTTAACCGTTTTATCTAGTCAGTTGGAGGACAGAGCGATTCGCCGCAAGGTTAGCCAGGCGGCTCTTACACTCTGTCCCACAATGATTTTCAAGAGGCGATCATGAACAAACCCAATTTTTTTGAAGACATCCAAGCCAAGATCAATCACGCTATCGAAAATTCTCCCGCCAAGGATATCGAGAAAAACGTCAAAGCAATGCTAGGCCAGGGTTTCTCCAAACTGGATCTGGTCACGCGCGAAGAATTTGACGTGCAAGCCCAGGTGCTGGCCAGCACCCGTGAAAAACTCGAAGCGCTTGAAGCCCGCGTAACCGAGCTTGAAACCCAATTGAAGCGCCCATGACGGCGCACCAGTGACGCTGGCTGTATTGAAAAGCCGGGCGCTGGCAGGCATGCAAGCGCCCGCAGTCACAGTTGAAGTCCATCTGGCCAACGGCCTGCCATCTTTTACCATCGTCGGCCTGCCCGAAACCGAGGTCAAGGAATCCAAAGACCGGGTCCGCGCAGCGCTGCAAAACGCCCGTTTTGAATTTCCCTCGCGCCGTATCACGGTCAATCTGGCGCCCGCCGATTTACCGAAAGAATCAGGCCGCTTCGATTTACCGATTGCGCTCGGCATCCTGGCTGCATCGGGACAAATGCCGTCCGACGAACTCGATCAATATGAATTTGCCGGGGAGCTGTCGCTGTCAGGCGAATTAAGACCGATACGCGGTGCATTGGCGATGACTTTCGCCATGACTGCAGATTGCGACGAACAGCGTGCATTCATCCTGCCGCGCGGCAATGCCGACGAAGCGGCACTGGTCGGCGATGCTCGCATTTTCCCGGCGGACAGCCTATTGCAGGTGTGCGCCCACTTTTCTTCCAGGCAGCAAGAAACCAGGCTGTTACGCCACACGGCGGAACCGCAGCGACGGCCGCCACCTTACGCCGATTTCAGCGATGTCAAAGGGCAAGTGCAAGCCAAACGCGCGCTGGAAGTAGCGGCTGCCGGAGCGCATAGCGTCTTGCTGGTAGGGCCGCCGGGTACCGGAAAATCCATGCTGGCGGCACGTTTCCCAGGAATTCTGCCGCCCATGAGCGACCGTGAAGCGCTGGAATCGGCGGCAGTGCAATCGCTCACCAGCGGCTTTTCCGGTGCGCGCTGGAAGGTGCGCCCGTACCGGGCGCCTCATCACACCGCGTCTGGCGTAGCGCTGGTCGGCGGCGGCAGCCCGCCGCGCCCCGGCGAGATTTCGCTGGCGCATCGTGGCGTATTGTTTCTCGACGAACTGCCGGAGTTTGATCGGCGCGTGCTGGAAGTATTGCGTGAGCCGCTGGAATCCGGCCACATCACGATTTCGCGGGCGGCGCGCCAGGCTGATTTCCCCGCGCAGTTCCAGCTGCTGGCGGCGATGAATCCCTGCCCTTGCGGCTACCTGGGGCATGCAACCAGGCAATGCCGCTGCACACCCGACCATATCCTGCGCTATCAAAACAAAATCTCGGGGCCGCTGCTGGACCGGATCGACATGCAGATCCAGGTGGCGGCAGTGCCCCACGATCAATTGCTGAAGCAGGCCGACGGCGAATCGTCAGCCACGATAGCGGCCAGGGTGGCGCAAGTGCACGCAGTACAACTAGCGCGCCAGGGCAAACAAAACAATGGCTTGTCAGCCAATCAGATCGACGATTATTGCAAGCCCGACGGCGCCGCCGAAAAGATCCTGCGAGACGCGATGACACATCTGAACTGGTCCGCGCGCGCCTATCATCGCGTGTTGAAAGTGGCGCGCACCATCGCCGATCTGGCAGCAGCCGATGCCATCGGCTCTGCACACGTGGCGGAGGCGATACAGTATCGGCGTGCGCTGCAGGGCATGTGAGTCTTGCCGCTTCGGAAACACGCCAAGGAAACTCGCGGCGCCATTGGCAGTCCAAAAATTATCAGGACTGGAGGCCATATGTTTAGCAAACGGAAAGACTACAAAGTCGGCCATGATGGTTATGTCTCGGAAATCACACAGTTCCTGAACAAATTTCTCGAAGAACATCCGGAAGAGATCGACGAGCAAAGCCGGGGCTGGCACATATTCTGGGATCGCGACGTCGATCTTGGCGAATTGAAAAAAGCTAACGAGGATAGCGTGCCGACCAAACCTTACTACTACAGCTGATCGGGTTAATAACAAACCTGCGGCAAATCCGACGCAGCAAACCCGATTTAAGCGCATTTTAATTTTCGGCCACTAAGATGCATTCTGTAGGCGTGCCGAATTTCTTCATAGTCGCGTCAACGTGTTTTTCCCCATTCAGCCATCCCCCATGCCGGGAGACGCATTTTTGGAGGAAGCATCATGAACCAGCGCTCTCTTTTTGTCCTGTCTGTATTGATGGCGGCCAACCTGGCATTTGCAGCCGATGCTACGCAGGGCCGGCTGCAGCCGACCACCAGCGGCGCCACCACCTACCTGTCAGGCGGTATCGGAGAAGACGAATCGACCGCCATCCAGCAAATGGCAAATAACTATTCCCTGGAACTCGAATTTGTCATCAAGGCCAAGCCTAAGGATGAATTTACTTCCGACGTAAAGGTGAAACTGAGCGACGCCAGTCGCAACACCGTGCTGGACACCGTGTCAAAAGGGCCTTTCTTCCTGGCGCGGCTGCCAGCCGGGCGTTATCACCTGGAGGCAAGCAAGAACGGTCAGACCAAGGCACAGGATGTGACCATCAAACCTGGATCACATCAACACATCATGTTTGAATGGCTTGAGTAGCAGATCCGCAACACCAGCAGCACAATTTGGCAACGGCGATTCGAGCATGCATTGCTCACGAGATATAGTGATTTTGAATGGCTCTTAGGAAAAATGCACAGCCTTCATCAACATTTAGTTCGTGACAAATAAAGGCGGTGGCGTAGTATATAAATGAAACTAATACTTAAATTCTTCACCAGATAAATATGTCTCATTTGAAACATGTCTCTCGGAAAAGGAGTTAAAAAATAATATTTTCATTTGCTGGCTTGAAAACTGCTTACTCGATCATTACCTTCTGTCTTAATTACCGGGAGCGCATATGAACCTGATTTATAACAGTGACCAATACAGCGTCGTCGAATTTGGTGCCGATGAACAACGTGAAGCCTTGCGCTTCGGCGGCTATGAAATCGTCGATAAATCATTCAAGCGTGAGATTTTCATTGCTGGCGCTTTGGCCGAATTTTTCCGTAAAGGGGTCGAAGATCTGATCGCGACCGAGCCAAGCATCGAAGATATCGATGCCTTTTTGGGCAATTATGACTCGATGATGAGTCAGCCCGTAACCTTGCAGTAATTCCCTTTCCGATCCACCTCGTTTCAGTCAACCTGCGGTTGCCGACGCCGTCGACAATCATCGGGAAGACTGGGACGGTTTAGGTATTGCCGTAGTTATGTTTTCGGCTTGTCTCCATGTACGCCAATTCCAGCCCGATTCACAGTGCCCAGAGCGGCGTCCATGACCAGCTTGCAGCCACCGTCGCCAAACACGCGGCGCATGCTTTTCAAAAACCGATAAGCGCTTACAACCAGCGCGCTTTCGATGACAGCATCGCTGCCTGGCGCGCTGCCGGCAGCCTGCCCTTGATCCTGGACGCGGGTTGCGGCGTCGGCCTGTCGAGCATGCATCTGGCGGCGCAGTATCCCGATCATTTCGTGATTGGGGTCGACCAGTCGGCAGACCGGGTTGGCCGCAATACCTTATGGCCTGGCGCTACGCCATTGGCCCAGAATTTCATGCGGATTCGCGCTGATCTGGTGGATTATTGGCGCCTGCTTTTAGCCGCGCGCATTTTTCCGGCGCGGCACTATTTGCTGTACCCGAATCCCTGGCCGAAGATTGGCCAGCTGAGCCGCCGCTGGCACGGCCATCCGGTGTTTCCGGATATCGTCGCTCTGGGCGGGATTCTGGAATGCCGCAGTAACTGGCAGATTTATGTGGAGGAGTGCGCCAGCGCCTTGCGCCAATTGAGCGGCCTGGAGATTGGCTGCGAGGCATATCTGCCGCAGCTGCCAATCACCCCGTTCGAGAGTAAATACCTGGCTTCCGGCCATCATTTGTGGCGTTGCCGGGCAGACCTCGGCGCTCGGTGAATCCCGCAAGCCGGAACGGCTTGCGGGGGTAATCCTGGCAGCTTAGATTTCGACCTTGGTGCCCAATTCAACCACCCGATTCACCGGGATATGGAAAAAGTCAGACGGCTTGGCGGCATTCTGATACATCCAGGCGAAGAGTTTTTCACGCCATAGCTGCATGCCCGGAATCTTGCTCGGGATCACAGTATCGCGCGCCAGGAAGAAGGAAGTATCCATCACGTCGAATTCGAGACCGAACTGACTGCTGGCCAACGCCATCACTGTCTGTACATCAGGCGCTTCCTTGAAACCAAAGGCGGAACGCAGGATATATACATCGCTGCCCAATTCCTTCAAGGTCAGACGTTCCTTGTCTGCGACGAAGGGGACGTCCCAGATGCTGATTTTCAGGAAAAACACGCGCTTGTGCAAAATGCGGTTGTGCTTCAGGTTGTGCAGCAGCGCCACCGGCACGGTCGCCACATTGCCGGTCATGAATACCGCAGTGCCTTCCACCCGGTGCGGCGGGTGGGCCAGCAAACCTTCGACGAAGGGTTCCAGCGGAATGCCTTCGTCCTTGCTGCGATCGCGCAACAGCATGCGGCCGGAGTACCAGGTCATCAGCAGGAAAAATGCAAAGCCGCCGAGCAATAGCGGGAACCAGCCGCCGTCAACGATCTTCAGCAGATTGGCGGCAAAGAAAGCAAAGTCGACGATGAAGAAGGCGCCGATGACCAACGCTACCAGGAACGGATTCCATTTCCATATGGTGCGCATGACGACCGCTGCCAGCACTGTCGTAATCAGCATGGTGGTGGTGACTGCAACGCCGTAAGCCGCGGCAAGATTGTCGGATTTCTTGAAGGCCAGCACCACCGCAACCACCAGTATCAGCAGCATCCAGTTGATCACCGGCACATAGATCTGGCCGCGTTCATCTTCAGAAGTGTGCAAAATCCGCATGCGTGGAACGAACCCCAGCAAGATGGCTTGGCTGGTCAGCGAGAACGCGCCGGAAATCACGGCCTGCGATGCAATCACGGTAGCGGCAGTCGCCAGGATCACCATTGGCATCAGCAAGGCGTCCGGCACCATCAGGTAAAACGGATTCTGAACCGCGCTCGGGTTGATCAGCAAATTCGCGCCCTGGCCAAAATAATTCAGCATCAGGCAAGGCATGACGGTAAACAGCCAGGCAAAGCGGATCGGCCGGATGCCGAAATGCCCCATGTCAGCATACAAGGCCTCGGCGCCGGTCAACACCAGCACCACCGAGCCCAGCACGACAAAAGCTTGCAGCGCATGCTGCTGCATGAAAGCAATGGCGTAATAAGGATTGATCGCCACCAGGATTTCCGGCGCCTTGAGCACGTTGAAAATGCCCAGCAGACCGAGCGACAAGAACCAGATGAACATCACCGGGCCAAACAATTTCCCCACCAGCGCGGTGCCATGTTTCTGGATCAGGAACAGTCCGATCAGGATCACCAGCGACAGCGGCACCACATAGCTACTTAGTCCGGGCGTGGCGATCTCCAGCCCTTCTACCGCCGACAGGACCGAGATGGCGGGCGTAATCACGACGTCGCCATAAAACATGCAGGCCCCGAATACACCCAGCATCATCAACAGTTTGGCGCGGCCCGAACCGGTTTTGGCGGTGCGCAGCGACAAGGCCATCAAGGCCAGCACCCCGCCTTCGCCGTTATTGTCGGCGCGCATCACGAACAATACGTATTTCAGCGAGACCACAATGGTGATCGCCCAGAACAGCATCGAGATAATCCCCAGCACCGCAGCCGGCGTAAACGGGATGCCGTGCTCGGCGCTAAAACATTCTTTCAACGCGTACAGCGGACTGGTGCCGATATCGCCGAACACGATGCCCAATGCAGCCAGCGTAATGATGTGTAGACGGGCTGACTTGAATCCGGCGCTGCTGGTTTGCGTATTACTCATGTTTTCTCTCATCTTATTGGTAAGGGCAAGTCTGGCAAATGTGTGGCCCACTTACTTTAATTTGATTGCTTTTCCTGAAACTTCCTACCGCATTGCGCAAGGTGGCGGATTTTACTATCGAACCCGGCGCCGGAACTAATTTGCAATGTCGTCGCCGTTGCTAAAATACATCGCTGCACCTATCAATCTGTGCATATTCATGGGCAAGTCTAAGGAATTAAGAGCGCATTCCTTGATAGCAGAAAATTTTCTTTTATATCCAATTTGCCATCTTATTCAGCGGCTTTTAATGCCAGCGCCCGCTCATACAAGGCATTTTTCTTTTGTCCGGTAATTTGCGCCGCCAGAGCCGAAGCTTGCTTGATCGACAATTCTGCCAGCAATATCTGCAAAACCCGCTCCCCTTCCGCGCTATCGTCGAGCGCGGCCGGCGCGGCTTCGATCAGCAGCACGAATTCGCCCTTCTGCCGATTGCCATCGGCCGCCAGCCAGGCCGGCGCCTCGCCCAAGGAACAACGGTGCACGCTCTCGAACAATTTAGTCAGCTCACGCGCCAGCACGATTTGACGCGCCGAACCGAAGGCTTGCAACAAGGCGTCGACGGTTTCTATGATCCGGTGCGGCGCCTCATACAACACCAATGTCGCAGTGGCCCCGACCAGGCCGGCCAGTACGATCTCGCGCTGCTTTGCCTTGCTCGGCAAGAATCCGATGAACTGGAACTGATCATTGACCAGGCCGCTGACCGACAGCGCGGTGATGGCCGCCGACGGCCCGGGCAGCGGCAAGGCGCGCAAACCGGCGTGCAGCACGGCGTCGACGATACGCGCGCCGGGATCGGAGACCGCCGGCGTGCCGGCATCGGAGACCAGCGCGATGCGTTCGCCGGCCTGCAGACGGGCGACAATCTTTTCCGCGGCTTCCCTTTCGTTATGCTCGTGCGCCGCCAGCAAGGTCTTGGATAAACCGTAGCGGCTCAGCAAATGCGCGGTATTGCGCGTGTCTTCGCAGGCCACGGCGTCGACCATGGACAATACATGAAGGGCCCGCAGGCTGATATCGCAGACATTTCCGATCGGTGTGGCCAACACATATAATGTCGACGCTGGATACGCTTGCTGCGCCACCTCATCCAAAATCGCTGGGTTGATGAGGCTGCTGGCAAATTGATGAGTCATGGGGAGTGATAAATGTTATATAAGTGGGCCAGGCTGGCGTGGTGTTTTGTACTACTGGCGGGTATCTTGTTGAACGGATTGTGCCCGCCTGCGCTGGCAAACACAACCATCGCCGGATCAGCCAGCCCGGATGGCGGCGCCGACACGATCCCGCTGGCCAGCATCGCCTTGCTGCTGCCTTTGCGCTCCAGCCCTCTCGGCGCAGCTGCCGACGCCGTGCGCGGCGGCTTTCTCAGCGCTTACGAACGCGACAATAATGGCCTGGCCGTAACCGTGATAGAAGCTGCCGACACGCCTGGCGAGATGCTGGCCGCCTATCTCGCTGCCAGCAAGAAATACGATATCCTGGTCGGCCCGCTATCGCGCACCGGCCTCACCGCCATCATCCAGAACGGCAAAGTGGAAAAGCCGACGGTCGCCCTGACTCAGCCGGATTTTTCCGCCGGCCGGGAAATGACATTGCCCAAGCAATTGCTGCCGATAGGTTTGTCGATCGAGGCCGAAGCGCGGCAAGTTGCGAGCTGGGTCGGCGCCGATTATGCGCCTGGCACGGTGTTCGTATTGAGCACCAACGCCGCCTGGCAAAAACGCGTCGCCAACGCCTTCGCACAACAGATCCAAGGCAGCGGACTGCGCGCCGATCTGCTGACCTTGAACCTGGAAGACGGTAGCTTCACCGCCGGCGCGCTGACGCAATTGCAGCAACGCATACAAAGCGAAAATCCGCGTTTGCTGTTTGCCGCGCTGAGCGCCGACCAGACCAAGCAGGTGCGCAGCGCGATTGGCCAGGAAACGCCGATCTTCGGCATTTCCCAGTTGAATCCGCTGATCCTCAACGACAATAACCCGGAACATCAGATCCCTGAACTGAACGGCGTGCAACTGCTGGATATTCCATGGCAGGTGCAGCCCGATCACCCGGCCGTCATGATCTATCCGCACCAGCCGCTGGCCGCCGATCAGCGCCCCAATGCCGATCTGGAGCGCCTGTATGCGCTGGGCATCGATGCTTTCCGCATCGCCCATGAAATCGCTGCGCGCAATACCGTCTTCCAGATCGATGGCGTGACCGGCCAGTTGAAGGTCAGTTTTGGCGTAGGCACGCCCAGCTTTGAACGCATAGAACCGGGCGCCGTCTATCGGAACGGCGTCGTCATGCCGCTAGTCGCACCTTGATTCAAGTTAGCGCTCTGATGAAATTCCTGACAGCGCTATCGCCACGCCAGGCCAGCGGCCAAATCGCGGAAGCGCGCGCGCTGAGCTATTTGCAGCAACACGGGCTCAAGCTGATTGAGCAGAATTTCCGCTGCAAGGGTGGCGAAATCGATCTGATCCTGGCTGAACCAGCCTCGGATCTGCTGGTTTTTGTTGAAGTCAGGCAGCGCAGCAGTCCGCGCTACGGCGGCGCCGCAGCCAGCGTAACGCGCAGCAAACAGGCCAAACTCATCGTTGCCGCCCAAATTTTCCTGCAGCGTTACGCCGATCCACCGGCCTGCCGCTTCGATGTCGTTGCGATTGAGGGCGACGCCATCGAATGGATCAGGCAAGCCTTCGAGGCCTGATTGAGTTACCGACGATGAGTTGCCGACGAAAACAGTAACGACCGCTATAATCAGGCCACGATAGCCACAGCCGGCATATTAACCAGAAAACAATCCCGCAAATATCGGCCGACATCAAGCAGCCGACCAGCAGCATCCACACTCAATACCGACATCATGATAAATCAACGCATCCTGGCGCACTTCAACGAAAGTGCCGAACTCAAGGCCCGCGCAGCAGAAGTCCTGGCGGGGCCGATTGCCAGCGCAGTTGAACTTATGTTCTCTGCGCTGTCCAATGGCAACAAGATTCTTGCCTGCGGCAACGGCGGTTCTGCCGCCGACTGCCAGCATTTTGCGGCTGAACTGGTGGGACGCTTTGAGCGGGAGCGGCTGCCGCTGCCGGCACTGGCGCTGACGACCGATACCTCGATCATCACGGCGGTCGGCAACGACTACAGTTACAACGAAATCTTTTCCAAGCAGGTGCAAGCGTTTGGACAAGCCGGCGACGTGCTGTTGGCGTTCTCGACTTCGGGCAACTCAGCCAACGTGCTGGCCGCCATCGATGTCGCGCTGGAGCGTGACATGCGGGTGGTTGCCATGACCGGCAAAGGCGGCGGCGCCATCGGCAAGAAACTGACTGAAGCAGATGTCCACATCTCTGTGCCGCATGACCGTACCGCGCGCATCCAGGAAGTCCATCTGCTAACGATTCACTGCTTATGCGACGGCATCGATGTCGCTTTATTTGGAGGAGATGCGAATGATTGATCGGCAAAACCGGTGGCAGGCAGGCAGGAGCAACTGGCAACGCCCGTTGGCTGCAATAGCATTGTGCGGCACAGTGGTGATGGGTTTGCAAGGTTGCGTGGCGCTGGCCTTGGGCGGCGCTGTCGCCGGCGGCTTTGCCGCGACGGATCGCCGCACCCTGGGCGCGCAGACCGAGGACAAGGCCATCATGGTCAAGGCCGAAACCCGGATTCCCGGCGTCGTCGGCCAGGACGGCCATGTCAATATCACCAGCTACAACCGCAAGGTGCTGCTGACCGGCGAAGTGCGTGACGATGCAGCCAAGGCGGCAGCGGAACGCGAAGCGCAATCCATCGAAAACGTCCATGCCGTGGCCAATGAATTGGCGATCGGCGCACCGTCGACTTTCTCGGCGCGCTCCAACGATACCTTCATCACCAGTAAAGTCATCGCTTCCCTGGTGGATGCCAAAGACGTGTTCGGCAACTCGATCAAAGTGGTGACCGAACGCGGCAATGTCTACCTGATGGGCCGCGTCACCGAACGGGAAGGCAAACGCGCCGCCGAAATCGCTGCGGGCGTCAGCGGTGTGCAAAAAGTGGTCAAGGTATTTGAATACATCACCGAAGATGAATTGACGCAAATGTCATCGGCGCCGAGGGAAAGCGCCAAGGAAAGCGCTAAGTAGTGGCATTGCCTTGAAACGCCGGATCGGAAGCGGCTTGCTTTTCCGCTTCTTGTCATATAACGTTGCCGCTGGACAAATTGTCCGGCGGCTTTTTTTTTT
>NZ_JAGQEG010000109.1 GCF_018305005.1 Collimonas silvisoli | reverse complement strand
AATGCGGACTTTTGGGAACGCCGCATTATTATCTTCATATAACAAGGTGGTTCAATGCACACTGGTGTTTTTTCTCGGCCTGGATATTCCATTCTTGTCTCGCTGTTGCTGGGCTCATCGCTTTTCTCTCCGCCAGCAATTGCCGGCGCCACGTTGGCGAAAATCAAGGATGCCCAAACTGTCACGCTTGCCTATCGGGAAACCACGGCGCCGTTCTCGTATCTGGATGGGGATAAAAGGCCGATCGGCTTCACGCTCGATCTGTGTTCGAAAATCGTTGACGGCATACGGCAGGAATTAAAATTGCCGCAATTGAAGGTGAACTACCTGGCAGTCACGCCATCCACCCGCATAGCCGCCATCAGCAGCGGCAAGGCCGACCTGGAATGCGGCACCACCACCAACAATACTGAACGACGCAAGCAGGTGGCGTTTACCGTGCCGCATTTTTTTGCGGGAGTCCGGATGGCGGTGCGTGCCGATTCCGGCATCAAGAACTGGGCCGACTTGCGCGGGAAAAAAGTCGTGACAACCAAGGGCACCACTACTATCAAGTTATTAAACGATAGAAATAAGGTGAGGGCGCTGGCCTTGAATCTGGTTGAGGGTACGGATCACGCCGAATCGTTCAGCATGCTTGAAAAAGGGCAGGCCGACGCTTTCGTGATGGACGACGTTATCCTGTTCGGCTTTCGCGCAAACATGAAAAATCCCGGGGAATTCGTGATCGTCGGCGATGCATTGTCGGTGGAACCCTATGCCATCATGCTAGGTAAAGACGATGCGGAGTTTAAAACATTGGTCGACCGCGAGATGGCGAACATGGAGCACGATGGAGATTTTCGCAAGATCTACAACAAATGGTTCATGAGCCCGGTGCCGCCGCTCGGCAAGAGCATGAATATGCCAATGGGATATCTGTTGCGCGATTCGATTATCTTCCCAACCGATAAGGTCGGGGATTGAGCCAGGCAGCTGCCTGCGCCGGGCATTGAAAACAAAAAAAATAAGGCAGCCATCGACATCGATGGCTGCCTGGCGTGCGCAAATTCCGGGTTTCCGGGCATGCAGCAGTGCTTACATCACCAACGCTTGCTCTGCATCCAGTACCTTGCGGCGGGCCAGCGCCAGATTGGATTTGCTCTTGTCCAGGACGACATAGATGAACAAGCCTTCGTGCTTGTCGATCGGGCGCAAGATGTGATACTGCTTGCCGAGGGTAATCAGGATATCTTCGATGCTGTCTTTCAGACCGAGGCTTTTCATGGTTTTTATCTTGGAACGCATTACCTCGGTATTGCCGGCAGCAGCCAGTTCCAGATCAACGCCGGCACCGCCGGAACCCAGGATCATGCCGCTATTGCTATCGACAATTGCTGCCGTCAGTGCACCATCGATGCTCAACAATGTATCAACGATAACATTCATGTTACTCATGTTTTTCCCTTACTAATGTAGATAGTGGCATTAAATGAAGCAGAAACATCACCGTCGGCCGACTAACGGCAGTGATGCATGAAGCGGATTAACGGATCAACAAACGGCATCAATGATCGAGCCCTAGCTGTTGGATGAAATTGCTGACAATTTTGTCGACCGTCCATAGCGTGTGTCCCAGAATGGCGTCCCGGTTGACAACGATGCAAAGCAAATAAGGGTGTCCATTGCCGACCGGACGGAAGATGATTTTTCCGGACGGAGTTTCAAGCATCAAGCGATCGCATCCGTGAAAATCCACTTCCCGGCCTACCGAGCGGGCAATCGCGACCAGGGAGCTTGTCATTGCCGCCAGGCGAACCGCGCTGAATTTCTGTCCCGGGTCGTAGATGGCGATTTCCTGCCCGTCCAGCGTGGTCATGACTACAGTGGAAATGCCGTCTTGGGATAGGCCTATCTGATTGAATACGTGATGGGCTGCAATTGATGCTGAAGCGAGATTGACTGTCATGTCTCTTGAATGTTGAATTTATATTGTTACCAGCAACGAGGAAAATATATCCAATGCGTCAAGCATTTGGGATTTTTCCCGTACGTCTGCAGCGATTACCGCCACCGGCATGCCTAGTACGTTGGTGATTGCCGATGCAAAGCGGTCAGCCGCCTCGGCACTGATTGGGCGTGCCTGCAACAGCATGCATGGCATGCTCTCGGATACCGAAAGCACAGTGCGAATATATTGCGTTGCCACTTGAATCGCGTCTGGCTGGTTAGCGTCGATCATCACGATGACGCCGATAGACATGGAGAGCAGCCAGCCGCGCACGAAGTCGAAACGATCCTGTCCGGGGCTGCCGTAAATATGCAGTTGCTCGCCGCCATCCAGTTCCACCACACCGAAATCGGCGCCGACAGTGGTGCTTTCTTTAGCGACAGATGATGGATCCATGTTGGGAACATCGCAATCGACCATGAGATCGCCGCACAGAGAGCGAATGGCCGTGGTTTTTCCGATCCCCATCGGCCCTAGCAGAACAATCCGAAGTATGGACACTATTGGGTTTTCTCCAACTCTTGTGAACGAGAACGGCCCAGCCACTGATTGATTTTTTTGATGAACAAGCCGACGCCGACTTCCTTTTGCTCAAGAGAGATCGGTCTCGATTCGTGCTTGATGCGTTCATGAATGAGGAACACTTTATCCCTTTCGACAAGCGCGCTTTTCTTTCTCAATTCATCAAGGAACAGAATGGCATCACGTTCCGTTAAGCCGCCATATGTCAACAGCCAGCCCCAGCTGATCTCTTGTTTTGTCATGACCGCAAGAATTTTTTTAAAGCGGAGAGTAGAAAAGCCGTGTTCGAGACTGACCCATTTCGAGATGCGGTAGGTTTTTTGTGAAAGCGGTTCAGATTCAATATCCGGCCTGTCCTCAACGGCCTTCATGTCGAGCAATCGCAAAGCGGCTCGATCCAATGCGTTAATCAAATCCGAAACGCCAAAATTGGGCGGCAAAGTCATGTCGCCTTTACGGCCCGGATAGGAGCCGGATTCGGAAATCCAGATACACACGCAGTTAGCCGGAAGCTCCTCGCGAGCATTGAAAATCTGCATGTCCAGAAGTGCTACCGAGGCACGCTTGAGCTCGGACGGGATCCATTTGAATACCGTTTTTTCATCCGCAATCTGCATCAGGAGGTCATAGCGCAAGAATTCTTTCTCAGCGAGATATCTGACGGATATGAAGGAAGCTTTACGCATCGCGCACGCCGATTCGAGTGCTGCTGATGAAGGTGATGGTCAGGTAGCGGAATTGCGTGCTTGCACTTCCTAATTGCCAATTCGGCATGGATTCTTCCTTCAAAGACGCGGTAATTCAGTCGACAGCTGCTTGCCAGGCTAGCGGCGTATGTAACGTACGTGCATGTAACGTATTTTTTTTATCGACGGGCACGTTGCAAGACTAAGCAATGCGACGAATTCGGGGTATCAGGGAATCTTGATATTTCCGTAGGCTCAGCGTTGCCGATTGTAGGGAAATCCTTAATCCCGCTATGAAAACTTGCGCGCCGCAGTGTTTTCAAGCGGCAACTTTTTGTCTCTATCGATCCAATTTGGATCGACTGGCAGGCGGAATTACTTGCGGCACTGAAGGAAATTCTTACATGGTTTTCAGGAAGGCCTGATTGGAATTTTCTTTGACACTATTCACTATCGGATATAGGACTTAAGCAGATCAGGAAGGTAGCCGCTGATGACCCCGACTCTTCGAAAAATTGCTCCGCCAGCAATCAGTGCGAGTACGTCAGCGGCAACCGCTGTCGCCGGCAGGAGATTCTGCACGAATCACCAGGGAGAGGTAGCGGCAGGCGAGGGCAGTCACGTTTTGCGCAGAAATTCAAAACGCTGGATTTGCTTTCGATGCCAGGAAATCATCGAAATCATCCGATGCCGTAATCGTAGTTAATCGCTGTTTTGCAATATTTTCAATGCTTGGCCGGGCGGTGAATACATCGAACTATCCGTATGAGTTTTTTACCGCTATTCGCGCTTTTCAGATCGAAGGGGTGGACAACATGATACAAAAGATTTCAGACGACGATGCACTGTTGCTGGCGCAAATATTGCGTTCTTTTAATCTGGATGAGACAACCAGTGCTGCACGATTCATAGAAAGCCTGACTTTCGACGCCATTTTTCTTGAGGAATGGGAGAACGTCAGCGGCGGCCAGCCTCAGCTGCAGTTTTACGGCAGGCTTGCCGACGCCATTCTGGATGGCCTGGCGAACCATAGCGATGTAGATAATTCGGTGCGCGAAAAAGCCACTCAGCTGCTGGCCGAAATCGAAGCGCATTATGAATGGCTCAGCAGCTATGTGAATTCAAGCAGAGCTCTCAATGCGAGACCCAGGATGGAATTCCTGCCATATTGATGCGCATCCTGCCGTTGCAGCGGCGCTTACCAGCTCCAGCGCGTGCCCGCATCCGCCATCACCGTGCGCTGTCGGGTTCCACCGAGATTGCCGGTGTAGCTTGCGGTCACGAACGCGCTGGTCGATTTGCCGATTTTTGCGGCCAGGCCAAAATTTAGCTGGCCCGCAGTCTGATTCGCTCTGGTGGAAATGGCTGTCGCACCGTCAAAATTGCTAGTGTCGTGAACGCCGGAACTACGCAGCAGGCTCAGCCGCAGATACGGCAGCCAGGTCGCTGCCGCCGTCTCATACCGGTCTTGCAAGCGCATGCCGAGACGTGCCAGGAACGCGTTGCCGTGGTTGAAACCCACAGCCGACACGCCGTCGTGCAAATCGTTGAACCGCAGATTTTGCCAGATCACTTGCGCCTGAGGTTCGATGCTTGCACCTGCGCCAAGCGGAATTGGCAGGCCGCCCTCGATCGATCCGATGAGCGCGCTGCCATGGGTGGTGGCGCCGACGCCATCACGCGAACGCGGATCTGCCGACAATGAACTTCCCATCAGGACTGTATCTGCGTACCAGCCACCGGGGCCGACCTGAGTCCAGTAAGCGCCCAGGCTGTAGGCGTCGACCGACAGCTTGCCGACATCGCGATTTTGCATGGCCATCGCAAAGCCGCTGACATTCCCAGCGGCGTGCGCAAAGCCGGCAAACAGACCGTAATGGTTGCGTTGACCGCTAGCGCTGGTGTCGGCATAGATGTCGTGGCCGGCCTGCATCCCCGTCATGGACCCATCGAATTCGGGATTGACAGTGCCGCTCTGCCGTTGCCGGGTGCTGCTGCCCCAGACACGCCCCCATGCGGCCGGCAACGCGCCGTTCTCGGTCAGCAGCGATTGCTCTCCCTGGCGGCCATGGAAGTTGTCGAGCTGCTGGATGTTCATCTGCCGGGCGACACCGGCAATTTCCGCATAAATCGGCACTTCGGGGCGATACAGCGGGATTGCGTCGGAGCTTGTCGTTGGCCGGGTGACTGCGGGTGTAGTCAATGGCGTGGCGGGGGAGGCAGTTACAGGTGCGACCAAGGTCGTGCTTGGAGGTGTAGCTTGAGGCGCAGTTTGAGGTGCGGTTTGAGGCGTAGCGGGCATTTGCGGCAAGGTGTTGCGCAGATACCAGTTTTCGGACGTGCCGCTGGTCACGCCGCCTTTGGCAAGATAGTAAGAATATGCGCCAGCCTTGAGCGGGCCGGCCAGCGTGAATGCGCTTGCGGTGGTCGTCGCCCCGTTCACAGCCTGCACCACTTCAATGCCGTCAGCGACGATGGCGGCCCCGGGGCCGCCGATATTCGTGATGCGCAAACTCGACGCTCCGCTGGCGGCGCCGCCGTTAATCACCAGCCGGTCCGACGCCGCGCCGTCGCCTGCCAGGTAAGTGTTGAGCGCGATGCTGCCGTTGCGGCCGACATAGTTGCCGGCAACATTGAGCCGGTTGCCAACACCCTGGCCGCCGATTTGCACCAGGCCGGTATTCACCAATGTGCCGTTGATCGTAAAGGCGCCGTTGCCCGAACCGGCAAACGGCGACAAAGCATTGGCCACCGCGACGGTGCCGTTGTTGGTCACGGACCCTGTGACGCCGCCGTAACCGCCGAGCACGGCGCCTGACGAGACGGTCGTATTGCCGCCGCCGGACAATGCTGCATTCGCGTGGGAGGCGTCGCCCACCGCCAGTATGCCGGCCGCGACGATCGTTCCCCCGGTATATGGATTGTCCGCATTTAGCACTGTCATGCCAGCGCCGGCCTGCGTAACAGAGCCGGTCCCGGAAATCACGCCAGCGAAAGTCACGTTGTCTGAACGGTTGAAGACAAGCGCACCATTGTTTGCGACATCGCCAGCAATGCTGCCGATCGTACCGCCGTTTCCAAGCTGCAGCGTGCCGGCCGCATCGACGGTCATTTTTCCGGTATAGGCACTGTTGTTAGCGGCCAATGCCAGCGTGCCTTGCTGAACTTCGGCAATCGTGACGCCAGTGATGGGAGTGGTTAGCGTCCAGGTTCCCGAATCGTTTTTGATGAGCGATGAGAAATTGGTGATATTGCCGGGCAGGGAGGCGCTTCCAGTCCCACTCAGGAAGAGGGTGTTATTGCCTCCGCCGCCATCGAATTTGCCGGTGATGACCGATCCCGTATACAGTCGTAAGATGTCATTGCCACCGGAAAAAACCAGGTTGCCGACGATCCGTCCTCTGTTGGTAAAGTCGACCGCGCCGTTGCCGGATGCGCCGATCACATTGCCTGGCGCCTGGATGATTCCGGTTTCGTTGTTGACAATCGTGTTCAGCCCGCTCGCATTCTGAAACCAGATGGCAACCGCATGATCGGCCTTGATCGTGCCATTGTTGATGATGAGATTGCCGCTGCCTTGCGGATTGACTGCTTCGGCACTGACTTCGGTGCCGGTCGCCAGGACTTGGCCTCCTTGAGCGACAGTCAGTGTGCCGTTATTGCGAAACTCGATGGTATTGGCGCCGCTCTTATATAGTCCAGGGTTGCGAACCCCGTTGGCGCTTACCGTGGCGCCGTTCCGGACCGTTATGCTTGCATTGTCGCGCAAGCTGATGGCGTTTGCGTCGCCGACCGCGATCCGGCTGCCCGTACCGACTGTGACTGTCCGGCTATCCTCTGTCGCCAGATTGCCTCTGCCAACCGGCGTGGTCCAGGGATTCGCCGCACTGGCGTCGCAGATTGTCGATTGTCCAGAGGTGATGCAGGCTGCATAGGCAGTCCCGGGTTTCACACTCAGCACAGGTATCAGCAAAAGGGAAGATGCGGCAGAAAGCGCAAAGCGATAGCGGACGGGATTGGGCATTTTGTTTTAACTTATAAAATCGGCGTGCTCCAAGAGTAGTCAGCGGAAAGGAAGCGAGGTATCAGGAAGCCTTGATTTTCATGCGGGATTGAGGCGCTTCATTGTAGGAATTTCCCCACGATACGAGCTGCGCTAGCCGCAGCTCGCATTTTTCTTCATTGCACCCTCATTGCACCGTCACGTAGTAACTGGTAGCGTCCTGTCCACCCACCAAAGTAACGCCGTTACCACTGATGCTGGAGAAGCCTCCGCTGACGCCGCCCGCAGCTTGCACCACCACGAATCGGCTCCCTTGCGCCGGCGTTGCGGCGAAGTTGAGCGTCAGGCTGCCGGCCAGAAGCGCCTGTCCGCCGGCCTTGAGCTGATCGTTCACGCTGCCCATCGATAATGCGAGATTGCCGCTTGCAGTCTGCGTGTAGTTGCCGCTGATGTTGATCGCATGCTGGCTGCCGGCGGTCGCCAAGGCCGCGCCGTTGACGACGCTGCCGCCGCCCAGCGCGGTGGCGCTGGCCACGTTCAGTGTGCCGCTGCTGATGGTAGTGCCGCCGCTGTAGCTGTTGGCGCCCGACAGGGTGGTGGCGGCGGCGCCAATCTGCTTGACTGCACCGCTGCCGCTGATGTTCAACAAGGTGATGGCGGTCGATGTGTTGTTGATAATCAGCGTGCCGTTGTCGACGATGGCGTTGCTGAGGCTGCCGTTGGCCGATTCGGCGGTCAGCAGACTGCTGTCCCCGTTGTAGGTTGCCACCGTGGTCAGGCGCGTGATGGCGCCATACGGCGCGGCTGCGGTCGGCGCACCCACCGTCGCCTGCACCGCACTGACTGGCGCGCCGTTGCCGATCTGCAGCGTGGCGCCGGCGCCGATGGTGGTGATGCCGTTGTAGTTCTGCGGCATGGTCAGTATCGCGTAGTTGCCGGCGGTGGCGGCGATGGTGAGGTTGCCGATTCCGGTCGAACCGTCGGCGCGCGGGCCGCCGCCGCCGCCCGTAATACTTACGTTGCAGCTGTACTTGCCGTTGTAATCGAACACCAGGGTCGCCCCTCGATGCAGATTGATATAGGCATTTTTAACAGCGGAATTGGGCGCAGCGGGCGATGGCGCCGAAGGCAGGAAGAATTGATTACTTGTGCCGTCGCCCCACTGGGTCGTGCCGCCCTCGATGTTGATGCCGCGGAAACTGGAATGATTGCCGCCGGTGAGGCTGCCCGAGGCATTTTGCACCAGCATGGTGTTCAGGCTGGGATCGCTCAAGGCCGGCTTCAGCTGGTCGCCGCTGTTGCTGTAACTGTAGATGCCGGAAAAAATCACCCGGCCGGAGTTGGTGTTGATATCGTCGCCGTAGTGGCTTTCCCAGATGGTTTTCGGATACTTCAGCAGGTGGGCCGCGGTATCGCCGAACAAGCCCTCCGGCGCCGCGGTGATGAACGACTCGTTGCTGAAAATGGTCGCATTCGGCATCGAGAAGATGACATGGTCGACACCGAAATAACCGCCGTAGAGTTGCGAGTACACGCCGCTGAACGGATTGTCGCCGACGAAGCGGACGGTGCCGCCGGTGGAGCCTATGGGCGGACGCCGGATGACGCCGCTGCCGCTCAGGATACCCATGTTAAGTGTCGGGCCGGATTCCAGGACCAGGGTGCCGTCGATCTGGAAATTGTCGAGATTGATCGTCGTGCCGGCAGTGTTTGGTATGTAGCTGCCGATGCTGCCGCCGGTCGACGATGGCGTACCCAGCTGCAATGTGGCGCCGGCGTTGACTATCACCGCCGGCGGATTGGGATTGTGGATAACCCAGTAATGCACGTGGTTGGGATCGGTCGGGCTCTTGGTCTGCGTGGCGGTCTCGGTTTGTTGTGAGGCCGGCAGCGTGAAGTTGCTGTCAGCGGTGAGCACCAGGGTGCCCGAGCCGCTGGGAGCACGCAGCGTGAGCGTGCCGGCGCCGGAAATAACGCCACTGTAAGTAGTCGTTCCGGCGGGGAGATTGACGACAGAATCGCCATTGAGGACGATGTTCTGGTTGGCCAGGATCGCGGCGCTGATGTCGATCAGCGCTACCGCTGTCACCGCCGTAGTGGTCGAGCCGGTGACAGCAGTGGAAGCAGTGGAGGCGGTTGTATTGGCGGCAGTGCTGCCGCTCGAAGTGCTCGAGGTGCCCGAAGTGCTGCCGGTTACGGCGCCGGTCGTGGTCGTGCTGGTCGTTGTAGCCTGTGCCGCTGGATTAGCCGCATTCGTTGTGCTGCTGGCGCTATCGCCGCCTCCGCAAGCGCTCAGCGTCGAGATCAAGGCAGCAGCGATCGCCGACGGAACATGGATTTTTATTTTCATGACTTATGAGATGAGAGTAATCAACATCTTGGTCTGAGCACGGATCGTGCCTGACAAAAATGGGCAGATTTCCGCGGCGAGAAGACAGGGAAGGGCAGCCGGAACTCATCATTTCGGCACATCAATTCAGGAATTTGCCGTCTTTGGTAATCATCGTCATGTCGACATATTTCGAGCCGCTGTGGCTGCTGGCTGAGAAATTGACATCGAAGCCGCCGCCGTCATAGTTGTGCATGTTGATGGTTTCCAACGCCTTCACCAGCTTGGCGCGTGTCAGGTCCTTGCCGGCCCGCTTCAATCCCTCTGTGAAAACTTTGGCGGCAATAAAACCTTCCAGGCTGGAAAAATCAGGATCCTTGATACCCGACTTTGCCATGAGCCTCTTGTATTCGGCGACGACCGGGACGGCCGACGACCAGGGGAAGGGCATGACTTGCGAGATCACGACGCCGTTGCCTTCCTTGCCGAGCGCATTCGCCAGCGCCTGGCTGCCGACGAAAGAGACGTTGTAGAACTGGCCGTTATAACCGGCCTTGCGCATCTCCTTGATATAGGCGGCGCACGACGCGTAGGCACTGATCTGGATGATGGCGTCGGGACGTTTCGGCAGGATTTTACTGACTGCCTGGGCGACATCGGTACTGTTGCGTTCTACCGTGGCGGTTTCCACCATATTTATCTGCAGCTTCTGCAGCGCCAGTTGCACCCCTTCCAGTCCAGCTCGGCCATAGGCGTCATTCTGATAGAAAACAGCGATATTCCTGATACCGGTATTGACCAGCTTTTCCACCAGATGCTGGGTCTCCTCATAATAACTGGCGCGCACATTGAAGACTTGGTGGATCAATGGCGCACGCAATGATTGCGCGCCGGTTACCGGAGCAAAAAATGGCACGTCGGCCCGCGTAAAAATCGGTACCGCCGCATTGCTGGTCGGCGTGCCGACATAGCCGAACAAGGCAAACACATCGTCTTTCTCGATCAGATGCTTGGTGTTTGCTGCGGCCAGGTCGGCATCGTACTTGTCGTCGGCCTTGATAATTTCAATTCGCCGGCCATACACGCCGCCAGTCTCATTGACAGCATCGAAATACAGCTTGGCGCCGGCATTCACCTGGATGCCCAGTTGTGCCGCAGGGCCGGAAAAGGCGGCAGATTGCCCCAATAGAATTCTCTGCTCAGATACACCGGATTCGGCAAAGCTGGCTGATGACAGTGCGAAAACTCCAACAAACAACGGCAATACAAAAGATAAAAAATGACGACGGAATTGCATAAAATTCTTTTTCCAAATATCAATCGAGCAGCCGTTTGAGACTGAGCTCGTCCCCGCCCAATAAACTACGCTGAGTCCTCCGCAAAGCGTCCATCGCTTTTGATGAGGGCGCTCATTTCAGTGCGGACAATGTGGTCATATGGCATGCGAAGGGTAATCAATACTGCTGAAATGACCCATAAGGAAATATTGAATGTTTTGTAGGGAAAATGGAAATTTACCTAGGAAATGCCTTAATGAGCTGCTGACAATTTGGCCGTAGCTTAAACGGAACGATTTAAGCGCCATGTAGGCGCGCGCTATCTTGCGGCGATGAAACCCACGACAAGCATTGTCTGTCGTGGGTTTTTCGTTGACGACGCAAGGCCTTATTGATCGACTTGTTGCTTACCGGCTTGTTGCGTTTGCTATTTGCGCAACCACTGCTGAGTCAGGCTGCCGGCAACGCAGGTCCATAGCTGAAGCGGAGTGCCATTGGTGGTGCCGTATGCGGTCACATCGAGGCAGAGGCCTGAAAGCTGGTTGGTAACAGTGCCGTTCGAATTGAAGGACCACTTTTGATTGGTCTGGCCGTTGCACGACCAAATGACGACCTTGGTGCCATTGGTGGTGCCGTTGTTGTAGGCGTCCAGACACTTGTTGCTGCCTAGTGACAATTCACTACGCGAGGTGACGGTCAAGGTCTGGTTCGGTCCACCGTTGCAGTCCCACAGGTCGGCCTGCGTAGCATCGACAATGCTGTTGTCGGGAATGTCGAGACAGCGGCCGGATTGCTTGCCCGCCAGCGCAACGCCGTTCGTGCCATTAATTGGCTGGATGGCGACGGCGTCGAAGTCCGGCGTCCAGCTGTTGGCGTTGCTGAAAGTCATCGTATTGGCCGAGCCCTTGGCTAAAGACAGCAAAAGCGAGACTGTGCCCGGCGTGCTCCAGGAACCGGTTGAAGGAAAAGAAACCGTAGTCGGCACTTGCCCGTTCACCTGTAGCGTGGCTGTGCGTGCGGCCGAATCTCCATTCACGTAAGCAACAGTGGCGAGATTGACGCCGGCTGCCGCTGCATTAATGCCGTTAAATGTCAGTGTCGCGCCTTTGCCGACAAATTTGACCTCCGAACCGCCCGAGCAATTGGCGCAAGACGTCACGGCCGCAGTCCCGCTCAAGGTGTTGCCCGTGGCCTCCGCCTCGTAAGTGACTCCCGCCGTTTCGGTGCCGGCAACGGTGACCAGAACTGAAGCGCCTGCAGGAACGCTAGCCGTGTATCCGGTCGCAGGGCTTCCTAGCCCCGCGCCTGACCATGCGTCCTGGACCGCCGCCACTGCACTCAAGCCGATGTCGGCCCAGCGCACGGTGATCGGCGCAGCGGCCGATGTACGGTTGAGTAGCAGCACTGCGCGATTGCCGGCGCCACTCAGAATTTTGCTATACACCTGCAGACCGCTGCTGTCCTCCGCCACCTTCACGCCTTGCAAGCCACGCGGGTCCTGAGCGATTGCGATGACTTTGCTGTTCGTCAGTATCGCTGTAGTGGATGCCGTCATCTGGGCCAAATTGTTACCCGCCATCAGCGGTGCGCCAACAATTGCCCACAATCCCATATGCATCTGATTTTGCGCGGCCGAGAGCCCTGGCATCCCGACCATCATCATGTCGGGATCGTTATAGTAGCCGGTATGCTGAGCCGCCGGGTGCAGAGTTTGATCGAAATTGAACAGCATGTTGACGGTCGATGGAGCGTTCCCAAAGATCACAATGTCGTTGCTGGTCCGCCACATGGTCCCGAGGCCGGCGGCCCAGTTCCAGGGCTGGTTAACGCCCCACTCGCAGAGCGACAGAACCATTGAGCGCCCAGTGGTCGCGGTTGCTGAAGCGATCGCATTGCTGATGCGGGTATAAGTTGTTTGCGGGTCGAGTTTTTCGGCCTGGCCGCCGCACCAATCCACCTTTACGAAATCGAAGCCCCAATTCTGGAACTGCACGGCGTCCTGGAGTTCATGGCCTTCGATGCCTGTGCCCGCATAGGCCGGCTGGGTGGAGGGAGTGGGGAAATAGTAGCCGCAACCGCTCTTGCCGGCGTCAGTGTAGATCCCTGCCTTGAGCCCTTTGCTGTGAATGTAGTTGACGATGGCGGTCATGCCGCCGGGCCACTGAGCGGCGTCCACGGTGATGTTGCCGTTGCCGTCGCGGGTCCCTTTCCACCAGCCTTCATCGATGTTGATGTAGCGGTAGCCGGCGGCCGGCAACCCGGCTGCGACGAAAGCATCGACCTGCGCCTTGACGATGGCGTAGCTGATGTTGCTGGCGAAGCTGTTCCAGGTGGCCCAGCCCATCGGAGCCGGGGGAACGCCTATCTGATTTGCGGTCACCCCCGCTACTGCAGATGAGCTGCCTAAAGCGAGAGTCAGCATGAGCATGGCTGCACGCAGCAGCCGGGAAGGACGAAACATGATTTGGTCTCCTGATAATTTTTGATTTTTAGAGATTTTATTTCTGTCGCAACGGCTATGTTTTTATTCAGCGGGCGACCAACCGCAACATGACAGGCATATCGTGGATGCGCCATCGTATTAACAATCCACATCACGTACTAATGATTTTTTTTGCGTCCTTGGTATCGATATTGATATCAGTCAACTGATGAGGATGCCTTGCCGGGCGGCCGCACTGTATCGTTCATTTGGTCAAGCACGATGCAGAAATGCAGGAGTCATGACAATCTCTGACAAATTGCAAGATGCAAATCGGATAGCATTTTGCATGGCTCCGGAAAAGAGTCGAATACTTGAGCCCGCCAATAGTCGAGGCTGTAAAAGCCGGCGCGTTCTCTAAAACTGTTTCGGTGCGAAATATTCTTGGCGCATGGCTGATAAAGGGGGAGGTAAATGAATTTGTACATGATTGTTGTCGGCGACTGCACCGATCACGGCGGCGTCGTTCTTTCCGGCTCGGGAAACCGGTTAATTGACGGTAAGGCCATTGCACGTATCGGCGATCAAGTAAGTTGCCCCAGGCATGGCACTAATAAGATTGTTGAAGGGCATCCCACTTTCACGATCGACGGTAAGGCAGCTGCCTTGACCGGTTGCAAGACCGAATGCGGCAGCGTGCTGTTGGGTATCAATAGCGCCACCGTATGCCATTGAACCTTACACCACAAAACAAACTCCTGACTGCCTCATTAATCCCTGCGGAGATTTAACAAAATTTATCCTTTTCGCGCCTGGATTTGACACTCTCTGACAGTCACTTAACTGATTGTAACTTACAGTAAATGTAAGAAAAAAACGGGGAGAAATTTATGTCTTCTGTCATTTGCCAAGGGGAAACTTCGTGCTTGCCGAGGGAGTTGAAGGCTGGCTCCACCACGCCTGGCAAGAAATGGGAATGGCTGTACCCAATACATATCGCCATTGGCGCCGCCTCACGCTGGCCTTGTCGACGCTTGCCGCACATCCGGCGCGGGCCGGCGAGCAGGCGTCACAGCAGTGATAGCTAGCCGGCACCAATTTTTCAGATACAGATTACTCATGTTTTTCTGGGCGCCCAAGTTGGTTTTTGCCAGGGGCGCACTGGGCTTGATTGCCAAAAATAATCTGCACACAGCATTTTTTATCGTTTGTAAACCTGAATTATGAGGAGTAGGTATGAATGTAGACCATTGTAAATTTTCAATTCTGTGTACCGGCGCTTCATCGTGGCAGGCAAGTTCATAGATGCATAGAAATTTTTTGCAAAGAAATTGAAATTGATTAACAACATAAAAATTACTTATTAATACAAGGGAAGACATCATGAACAAAATCTATCGGAGTGTGTGGAGTGAAGCGCATGGAACTTTCGTCGCGGTGTCTGAAATAAGTAAAGTGGGAGGACGTGGAAAATCAAAATCTTCGTCGGTGGCCGTAGGAGATATAGCATCCTTTGCTTCGGGCCCGACGTCGCGCGAAAAGAAACTGTATGACGGTTTTCTTCTCTTAGCTCCCGCGCTGATGGTGGTCGGCGCGCTTGCCATGCCAGGTGCGGCTTGGTCGCAAACATTCTGCCAATATGGTTCTAACTGCGGTTGGGGCACTGTGATTATCGGCGCCGGTAACTCGTTTCCGGCATACGGCCCCGATACCGGAACGGTTGCGATTGGCGGCTCCGTCGCCGCCTCTGGTAGTTATAACACCGCCGTTGGGTTCGCGGTTATCGGCAACGGCTACGGGGCAACCGCCTTGGGCTATTCCGCACACTCAGACAATATCTTTACCGTGGCCCTTGGGGCCGCAACTCAAGCCGAAGCGTATGCGGCAGTTGCCATTGGCAATGCCGCCAATGCCTATGGGTACCAATCGATGGCTCTCGGCGTTCACTCTCAGGCAAAGGGAACCAACTCGGAGTCCCTGGGCTATGGAGCCAATTCCGTTGGTGATGACAGCATTTCTATTGGGGCGAACAGCTATAGCGCTGCTTCTGCAGTGGTGGTCGGCCCAAATGCACATGCCGACGGTTTATATGGTGTGGCGATTGGTAACGGCACCACGGCCGAGGGGGCGCATGCCATAGCTGTAGGCGAGTCAGCGCAAGGTGCTGGCGACTACTCCACGGTGGTTGGGCAAGGTTCATTAGGTTCGGGATACGAAGCCAGCGCGTTGGGCTTTGGCGTTACCGCATCTGGAGCGTACGCGGTTGCCGGTGGTGCGAGCGCGCGCGCTACGGGTGCTCAGACAAGCGCTCTTGGCGCATTTTCGAACGCCAGTGGAGATTATTCCACGGCGGTGGGTACCGGCGCAGCCAGCAGCGCAAACAGTTCAAGTGCGTTTGGCGTTAGCGCTAATGCCGCAGGCACTTCCTCCGTTGCGGTTGGGCGGCTAGCCTCGGCGGCGGCGGCTGAAACGGTCGCCATCGGCGACCAGGCAGCAGCAACTGTCAGCGGGGCGGTGGCGCTCGGTAACGGAGCTACTAGCTCGGGCACCAACTCGACTGCAATCGGCCTAGGGTCCAAGGCTTTGGCCGCCTCTACAGTGGCGCTGGGAGATAGCAATACGGTGGCGGCAGCAGCCGGTCTCGGCTCGGTGGCGGCAGGTTATAAATCGCAGGCCGTTTCAGGAACCGGCGCTGTAGCGATCGGTGAACAGCAAACTGCTTCCGGCAACGGCGCGGTGGCGATCGGCGATCCGAACTCGTCCACCGGTACGGGTGCAGTGACCGTAGGTGCGAACAACACGTCGAACGGCAATGGCGCGGTCGCCATCGGCAACACCAACGCTGCCTATGGACCGGGATCGGTGGCGCTCGGCCAGAATTCGACGGCAGGCGTTACAGGGCAGGCCAGCGGCAACGTCGCGCTTGGCAACGGCGCGACAGCGACGACGAGTGTCGGCGATGTGGCGCTGGGATCCGGTAGTGTGACGGCGGCGGCCAATCCTACCGCGAGCACGAGCATTGGCGGCACGACATATACTTTCGCCGGTGCGTCGCCGACGAGCGTGGTGAGCGTGGGCAGCACAGGCGGCGAACGGCAGATCACTAACGTGGCCGCAGGCCGGCTGTCGGCGACGTCCACCGATGCCGTCAACGGCTCGCAGTTGTTCGCCACCAATCAAGCGATTTCGACGCTCTCGGTCAGCGCGCCGCACTATTACAGTGTCAACGACGGGGGCGCGCAGCTGGCGAACTACACCAACAACGGTGCGACCGGCGCCAATGCGATTGCGGCGGGACCTGTGGCCAATGCCTATGGCAATGACTCGATCGCTCAAGGTCTGAATGCGGTGGCTGGCGTCAGCGGCACACCGGCGACGGCCAACGACATTGCCTTGGGCAATGGCGCACAAGCGACAGGAGGCAATTCGATAGCCCAGGGCACTGGAGCAAAGGCGGATGCAGCCGGGGCGATAGCGATAGGCCAGACAGCCACTGCGACGGGCGGCAAGGCAGTCTCGATCGGTGTCGGCAATACCGCGAGTGGCAACGGCGCGGTAGCCATCGGCGACCCGAACACAGCCACCGGCACCGGCGCCGTGGCGATGGGCGCCAACAATACTGCCAATGGTCAAGGTGCCGTGGCACTTGGTAATACCAACGTCGCAACAGGTCAGGGTTCTGTGGCCCTGGGCAATGTATCGCAAGCGAACAACGCTGGCTCAATTGCTTTGGGAGATGCGGCAACAGTATCGGCTGCAGCGACGCAAGGGGTCGCTCTCGGCTCCGGGGCGTCATCCACCAATGTGAGTGCGGTAGCCTTGGGTGCTGGCAGCACGACGGCTGCTGTGGTCGCGACTACCGGTGCGACCATCAACGGCACTGCGTACAACTTTGCCGGCACCACACCGGCCAGCACGGTGAGCGTTGGCAGTGTCGGTAACGAACGGACGATCACCAATGTGGCAGCCGGCCGGGTCAGCGGAACATCCACTGACGCAGTGAACGGTTCGCAACTGTTTGCGACCGACACAGCGGTAAATGCCTTGGGCACGACAGTCACCAACATCACCAACGGCAAGACTGGTCCGTTCGTCTCGGACAACAGCGTGACGGCGGTGCAACCGGTATCGAGCGGCGCCAATGCCAGCGCCGGCGGTTTCGGTGCGAGTGCGACGGGCGCCGCATCGACGGTACTGGGTAATCAGTCGACCGACAACGGCAACGCCAATGCGACAGTATTGGGTCAAGGTGCGAGCATTGCAGCCGGCACCACGGGCAGCAACGTGGCGCTGGGCCAGGGCAGTACGGTGGCGGCAGCAGCGGTGCCGACTACCGGTGCGACCATTGGCGGTACGGCTTATACCTTCGCCGGCGGGGCGCCGGCAGGTGTGGTATCGGTAGGCAGTGCAGGTAAGGAGCGCCAGGTCACTAATGTGGCCGCAGGCCAGATCAGCGCCACCAGCACCGACGCCATCAATGGTTCGCAGCTCTATGCAACCAACACTGCGGTGACTTCGCTGTCGTCGTCGGTCGGTTCTGTCACTTCGCAAATTGGTTCGTTGTCTACCGGCCTGAGCACCACAAATAGCAGTGTTTCGTCGCTGTCGACCTCGACTTCGACTGGTTTGAGCACGACCAACAGTAGCGTGGCATCGTTGTCGACGTCGACTTCGACCGGCTTGAGCACAACCAACAGTAGCGTGGCCTCGCTGTCGACCTCGACTTCGACTGGCTTGAGCACAACCAACAGTAGCGTGGCCTCGCTGTCGACCTCGACTTCGACTGGCTTGAGCACAACCAACAGTAGCGTGGCCTCGCTGTCGACCTCGACTTCGACTGGTTTGAGCACGACCAACAGTAGTGTGGCATCGTTGTCGACATCGACTTCGACTGGCTTGAGCACAACCAACAGCAACGTGGCATCGTTGTCGACTTCGACGTCGACTGGCTTGAGCACGACCAACAGCAGTGTGGGCTCGTTGTCGACTTCGACCTCGACTGGCTTGAGCACCACCAACAGCAACGTGGCAT
>NZ_JAGQEG010000108.1 GCF_018305005.1 Collimonas silvisoli | reverse complement strand
CAAACTGTCCAGAACCCTGCCGGTCCTGTTCGTTACGAATCGCGCCGATGAAGAAGGTGTCGTTGAAGCTTTGGCTGCAGGCGCCGACGACTATATGATCAAGCCGATCCGGCATAGCGAATTGACGGCGCGGGTGCGCGCCATACTGCGGCGCGCGTATCCGGCGCAAAGCCCGAGCACGCATCTGGTATTTAACGATTATGTATTTGACACACGCTCCGGCTGCCTCACCTTGCGCGGCAAATCAATCGAGATCACGCAAAAGGAATTCGAGCTGGCGCTATTGTTCTTTCGTAATATCGACCATCCGCTTTCACGGGCGCATATCCTGGAGGCGGTATGGTCGCGCGACGCCGTCATTCCCTCGCGCACCATGGATACCCACGTTTCGCGCGTGCGGAGCAAGTTGCAGCTGCGGCCGGAAAACGGTTATCGGCTGCGTCCGGTGTATCGCTACGGTTATCGCCTGGAACAGTTCAATTCGATAGAAGATATCGCGGGTGGTATAGATGGTGACGCAGATGATGGCATAGGCGGTGAGGGCGGTAATCTCGGCAATCAGTAAGTTGCGCCAAGCGGCTATTGATCGTTTTGACCGTTGTGCTTTGACCATGAATTCATGGGCAATCCAGACGCACGCCGCTGCGTTTCTGTCTGCGCCGGCTTCCTGGCGTCACGCGCCATTTGATCCGGCCGCTCCTTATTGCCTTCCCGGCAAATGCCGGCTACCAATCGATCTGCCTGCACAAGGTCATTCCGCTGTAACAAAACGACGCTATATTGTCAGAACTCATTTCATTAATATCCGTGAGTGCGAACGCGGCGTGTGGGAGGTAGTGCAAGGCGCGTCGGGCAGCCAAGGGTGGTTCCCTTGGCAAGCGGCGCAACGCAGCAATACACCCAAATAGCCCGTTCCCGAAGGGTTCTTGCCAGAAGAGGCGCTGGCCGCGTTGCGCTCCTTGCCAATAGCTCGCTATTGGACGCGTCGCACGCCTTGCCAGCACCTCTTCTGGCAAGAACGCATCTCACGGATATTGATGAAATGAGTTCTAAAGGAAATCACGGAGCCGTTCACACGATGACGACCCCGTACCGGCTGCACACGTCCCGGCGAATATCATTCGCGCCTGCGCTCCAGTGATCGACTCAGTGATACCGACTTAGTGATACCGAATTCATCTCCCGCAATTATCCTAGAAAGGAATCGGCATGCGTTCAGCACATGCTTTTCGTGCGATGGCGGCAGCTATCGTCCTCGCGGCTTCGACCGTTCCATTGCAAGCTGTCGCCCAGAATGCGATTTGCTACAACTGTCCGACCGAATGGGCCGACTGGGGCACGCAACTGCGCGCCATCAAGGCCAAGACCGGCGTGACGGTGCCGCCCGACAACAAGAATTCCGGCCAGGCCCTGGCGCAGCTGGTGGCCGAGAAGGCCAGCCCGGTTGCCGACATGGCTTACCTCGGCGTCACCTTCGCCATCCAGGCACAGAAAGAGGGCGTGACCGAGGCTTACAAGCCGGCCGCGTGGAAAGAGATTCCCGATGGCCTCAAGGACCCGGCCGGCCAATGGTTCGCGATTCATTCGGGCACGCTCGGCTTCATGGTCAACGTCGATGCGCTGCACGGCAAGCCGGTGCCGAAGTCGTGGGCCGATCTGCTGAAACCTGAATACAAGGGGCTGATCGGCTATCTGGATCCGGCCTCGGCTTTCGTCGGTTATGTCGGCGCGGTTGCGGTCAACCAGGCGCGTGGCGGCTCATTCGACAACTTCGGGCCCGCCATCGAATACTTCAAGGCATTGCAAAAGAACGAACCCATCGTGCCCAAACAGACTTCGTATGCGCGCATGCTGTCGGGAGAAATCGCGATCCTGCTCGATTACGACTTCAACGCCTATCGCGCCAGATACAAGGACAAGGCCAACGTCGCCTTCGTGATTCCGAGCGAAGGCACGGTAGTGGTGCCCTATGTGATGAGCCTGGTCGCCAAGGCACCGCACGGCGCCGACAGCAAGAAGGTGCTGGACTTCGTGCTGTCGGACGAAGGGCAGGCGATCTGGGCCAAGGCCTATCTGCGGCCGGTGCGCGCCGGCGCGATGCCGAAAGATATCGAAGCGCAGTTCTTGCCGGCTGCCGAGTACCAGCGCGCCCACAGCATCGATTACGGCCGCATGGCGCAAGCCCAACGCGGTTTCTCCGACCGCTATCTGAAAGAGGTGCGTTGAAATGATCCATCAGCGCTGGCTTCTGCCGGCTTGCCTGGCGCCGGCAGCGATGTTCTTTCTGGCATTCTGGCTGTTGCCGGTGCTGCGCCTGGTGGCGTTGCCGGCAGAGCAGGGCTGGGGCACGTACCTGGTGGTGCTCAGCAACGGCCGCTATCTGCTGAGCATGGCCAACACGCTCGCGCTATCGGTCGCGGTGACCTTATTCACCCTGGTTCTCGGCAGCGCCATCGGCATCTATCTGGCGCGCCGGGCGTTCTGGGGCAAGCAGTTGTTGCTGTCGCTGCTGACTTTGCCGCTGTCCTTTCCCGGCGTGATCATCGGCTTTTTCGTGATCTTGCTCGGCGGCCGGCAAGGACTGGTGGCTGACCTGGGAGCCGCCTTTGGCATGGAACGCATCACCTTCGCCTATGGCTTGCTCGGACTGTTTCTTGCCTATCTCTACTTCTCGCTGCCGCGCGCCATCGCCACCTACGCCGCAGCGGCCGAAGCGATGAATCTGCAGCTGGAAGAAGCCGCCCGCTCGCTGGGAGCCTCGCGCTTGCAGATAGTGCGCGATGTCTGGCTGCCGGAGCTGGCGCCGACCACGCTGGCCTGCGGCGCGATCCTGTTCGCCACTTCGATGGGGGCCTTCGGCACTGCATTCACGCTGGCCAGCAAGTTCGAAGTGATTCCGATCACGATCTATAACGAGTTCACCAACTATGCCAACTTTGCACTGGCGGCGTCCTTGTCGATCACCCTCGGCATCGTCACCTGGGCCGTGCTGTTCGTCGCTCGCCGCTTCGGCAGCAGCACCGGCGTCGCGCAACGGTAACGGCAAGGAGGAACGCAATGCGCACAACTACATCTTCTGCCCCCATCTTGTTGCTCATCACGCTGCTTGTCAGCGCCTTCATGCTGGCGCCGATGCTGCTCTCGATCATGGCGGGGCTGGTCAACAACTACAGCGTCGGCCTCAAGAGCGGGCTGACGCTGCGCTGGCTGCTGGAAGTCTGGGAGGTCTACGGCAATACCGTCGGCTGGTCGCTGGCGCTGGCCGTGGCTTGCGTGGGCGGCACCTTGCTGCTGGGCGTGCCCTGTGCCTATGCGCTGGCGCGCAGCCGCAGCCGTGGTGCGCGTGCCTTTGAGGAACTGCTGACGCTGCCGGTGGCGGTGCCCGGGCTCGCCACCGGTTTGGCGCTGATCTTGGCCTATGGGCAGTTCAGCGCATTCCGCCAGAGCTTTGCCTTCATCCTGGTGGGACACATCGTATTCACCTTGCCTTACATGGTCCGTATCGTAGCGGCGGCATTTCAGCGCGACGACCTGCATGCACTGGAAGAAGCCGCCCGCACGCTGGGCGCGAGTTTCGGCCAGCGCTTTCTGGGCGTGCTGGTGCCCGCAGTATTTCCGGCCATCGTGGCCGGCAGCCTGATGGTGTTCACCTTGTCGGTCGGCGAGTTCAATCTGACCTGGATGCTGCAGACGCCGCTGACCCGCACTTTGCCTGTCGGCCTTGCAGATAGCTATGCATCGATGCGGCTGGAGGTGGGTTCGGCCTACACGCTGGTCTTTTTCATCGTCATCCTGCCGGTCCTGTGGGGACTGCAATCTCTTGCCAAACTGGTACAAAATCATCATGGAACTTGAACGCATTGCGGTCGATATCGACAACTGCTCGAAAACCTACGCCGACGGCACCCGCGGTTTGCAGCCGACCACGCTGCAGGTCGAACCCGGCGAAGTGCTGGCGCTGCTCGGCCCCTCCGGCTGCGGCAAGACTACCTTGCTGCGCCTGATTGCAGGCCTGGAGTCGCCCGATGAGGGCAGCCGCATCAGCTTCGGCGGCCAAGACGTCACGCGGCGGCCGGTGGAGCAGCGCGGTGTCGGCATGGTATTCCAGAGCTACGCCCTGTTTCCGCAAATGACGGTGGCGGCCAATATCGGTTATGGCCTGCGCATACGGGGGGTAGCAAAGGCGGAAGAACAGCGCATCGTCGGTGAACTGGTCGATCTGACACGGCTCGGCGGGCTGGAGAAAAAGCGCCCCGGCGAGCTGTCTGGCGGTCAGCGCCAGCGCGTGGCTCTGGCGCGGGCGGTGGCGGTGCGGCCGCGTGTGCTGCTGCTCGACGAGCCGCTGGCAGCGCTGGACGCCAAGCTGAAGGAATCGTTGCGTGATGAATTGGCCGAACTGCTGCGGCGGCTGGGCATCACGGCTATCCACGTCACGCACGATCAGCAAGAAGCCATGGCCATCGCCGACCGGCTGGCGGTAATGCGCAGCGGTTGTATCGTGCAGGTCGGGCGCGGCGAAGATCTGTACCGCGCGCCGCAACATCCGTTCGTCGCCGAATTCCTCGGCCGGGTGAATCGGCTGGAACGCTTGCCATCGGCCATCGCCCAAGGCGTGCTGCATCTGGGCGGTGCCAGCGTTGCCTGTCCGCAGGCGTGGCAGACGCATGAAGCCTTCTTCATCCGGCCCGAAGACATCCAGATCGGCGTCCACCAGGATGGCTGGGGCCAGGCCAAAGTGATGCGCCGCACCTTTCTCGGCGACCGCATCCAGCTGGTGCTGCATACGCAGGAACAAGCGCTGCTCACCGCCGACGTTGGCCGCGACGTGGCTTGTGGTCCGGGCGAGAGCGTCGGCATCCGCATCAATCCCGAGCGCCTGATGACTTCCCAGGAGCTGAGCGCATGACGAGTTTTCTGGTTCAACTGAGCGACTTGCACATCCGCGAGCCGGGCCGCCTAGCCTACGGCCGGATCAACACGGCGCCGTACCTGCAGCGCGCCGTGCAATCCATCCTGCAGCTGAAGCAGCAGCCCGATGCGGTAGTGATCACCGGCGACCTGACCGACTTTGGCCGCGCCGCCGAATACAGCCACCTCGAACAGCTGCTAGCGCCGCTGCCGATGCCGGTCTATCTGCTGCCCGGCAATCACGACGACCGCGATCAACTGCGCCGCAGCTTCCCCAGCCATAGCTATCTGGGCAGCGACGGCTTCGTCCAGTATTCGGTGCGCGTCGGCGGCTTGCGGCTGCTCACGCTCGACACCTGCGTGCCCGGCCATAGCCACGGCTCCTTGTGCCAGAGCCGCCTGGCGTGGCTGAAGACGCAACTCGACCAGAGCCGCGACGAGCCGGTGGTGGTGGCGATGCATCACCCGCCGTTCGCGACGCTGATTGGCCACATGGATGAGATCGGTTTGCTGGAAGGGGCGCAAGCGCTGGAAGCGTTGATCGCACAATACGGCAATGTCGAGCGTGTGATTTGCGGCCACCTGCACCGCGCCATCGATGTCCGTTTCGGCGGCAGCATTGCCTCCACCGCGCCGGCGCCGGCGCACCAGGTCTGCCTTGATCTGGCGCCCGACGCTCAGTCGGCCTGGACGCTGGAACCGCCTGGCTTCCGCATCCACGCTTGGGACTGGCGCGGACGTGTGGTGACGCATCTGGCGCCTAGCGGTAGTTTTGAAGGCCCGTATCCTTTCCATGACAACGGTGCGCTAATCGACTAAGCGCTCACCGCTGGCCGAAAACCGCATCGGCCAACTGCGCATCGCCAGCAGCCCGAATCTGGGACAGTCTCTGATGCCGCGCGCGGTGGCGATTTTCTGCAAGCGTTATCCGGAAGTCAGGATCGTGCTGCATACCCTGATCCCCAGCGTGATGCTGCAAAGCCTGCTGACGCAGCAGGTGGAACTGGGCGTGACTTACATGCCGGTGGCGCATCCCAGTTTAGAAATCCGGCCACTCTACACTCGCCGCGACAACGGACGTTCCGTTGCCCACGCAAATTTTTCTTGATTAGGAAAAATTGGAAGGTAATAGCCGGTCAAGTGGCACATGTCGCCCGTTCTGGGCAAATCTCCAAAAAACATTTGGTCGCGGATTTTGCGGGTTTCATCGTATAGACGGACTCGGTATATTTCTATTGTCTTTAATTTTGTTGGGTGCGAAACTTCATAACTGTCGTTTGCATCGTACCCCATCGTAACGCCGAGAGAAAAATCACCGCAACGCAAATATTTGAGGTATAGGCTGACAGACTCCGTTATTTTTCCCGTTTCCATATTGAAGTTAGGCACGTTGATCCTTGCTTCGCTTTCTGGCTTGCGGTCTAATCCTAGCGTGGACTCGATCTGTTCAAGGCTAATGCCATCCAGGTATGGCCCAAATTGAAAATAGAAGCTGCGAGGTTCTATTCCGTTGGGGAAGGCGGGATTAGAGTTATAGCGTAGAGTGAATTCTCCCCACTTGCTTAAAAAGTCGCCGTCATAGTAAATTCTGTTTTCTCCTTTGACGTTAATAGTCAATTTTTTTTCTAACGCTGCAACCGCTTGATTTCCCGCCATCACGTCTTCGACCAGCTGGAGCAATTCCAGTATTTTTGACCGCATGTCATCGCTATAGCGAAACGCCTGATACTCTCGCTGAAACTGCTCTTCGTGTTGTTTCATGTCTTCCACCGTCAATATTTTATGGGTTGCTGGCTCGGACGACACCTTGGTAGAGGTTTGTGCATGCAGATGGATTGGGAACGCCACTGTCACGGCCATACCAATAGTGCTCAACAATTTTTTCCAATGCGAAGCTATCTTCTTCCGTAGGACGTATGCGGTATCCCCCATCTTTGTCGTGCCCAATTTTCTTGATGGGGACATTTTGATAGAAGCGCTCCAGTTCAGACCGTACTTTGTAAACTTCTGAGTAGGGATCATTTTCATTTCCGCTCAAATCGGCTCGATAATTACCATCGGCTTTGTTGCATAAATAATCGCTGGCACTGAGTGTCGCGCCGACTGATTTATGCAACAAAGCCGATCGCGTCAGCTAAGTGGCCCACGTACCAATTCAGTTGGCATGAGTTTCCAGAATACCGGTTCGTTCTCGTAGTTGCCGGTTTTTGCGTTATACCAAGAGAAATCTTGGAACGGAAGGCCAGCGGCATAGTTGTACACTTGCCGCGACAAGGGCCGTTCCGTTGCCCACGCAAATTTTTCTTGATTAGGAAAAATCGGAAGGTAATAGCCGGTCAGGTGGCACATGTCACCCGTTCTGGGTAAATCTCCAAAAAACATTTTGTCTCGGAGTTTGCGATCTTCATCAGAGAGATCAATTCGGTCTATGTCGATAGTATCTAATTTAGTTGGGTGGGCAATTTCATCCATATTTCTCGCATCGTAATTAATCCGAATATTCAGTAAGAAGTCCCCGCAGCGTAAAAATTTAAGATAGCTGCTATGCGAACCAGTTATATTTCCCGTTTCCATATTGAAGTTCGGTTCCTGTATCCTCGGGCTTTTCTTGAGATTCCGATTTAATTGCAATGTGGACTCAAGTTGTCCAAGACTAATGCCATCCACTGAGGGAGAAAATTGGAAATAGAATTTTTTCGGTTGTATGTCGTTGGGACGGGGGGCATCGGACCGATAGCGCAGAGTGAACACTCCCCATTTACTTAAAAAATTTCCCCGATAATAATTGATGCTATCGCCCCTGGTACTAATCCATACTTTCTTTTCTAGCTCCCCAACAGGTTGAATCCCAGCCATTACGTCTTCGACCAGTTGGAGCAATTCCAGTATTTTTGACCGCATGTCATCGGTATAGCGAAACGCTTGATACTCTCGGCGAAACTGTTCATCGTGTTGTTTCATGTCTTCCACCGTCAATATTTTATGGGTTGCTGGCTCGGACGACGCCTTGGTAGAGGTTTGTGCACTGAGATGGATTGGGAATACCACTGTCACGGCCATACCAATAGTGCTCAACAATTTTTTCCAATGCGAAGCTATCTTCTTCGGTAGGACGTATGCGGTATCCACCGTCTCTATCATGCCCAATTTTTTTGATGGGGACATTTTGATAGAAACGCTCCAGTTCAGACCGTACTTTGTAAACTTCGGAGTTGGGATCATTTTCATTTCCAATTAAATCGGTTCGATAATTTCCATCGAGATAGAAACATAAATTGCGGTAGTAGGCAGACAAGGTCAAACGCTTGATCGAAATTTTTGCGAACGGTTCGTCAGGTATCTTCTTGGTTTTCATGGCCGCCAAAGCGTCTTCTTGCACCCGTTCTGTAAACAACGTGTGTATGAGTGCATAATCGGCATAATCTTCCGGGTACGCAAAGACAGACGTGTAGATCCAAAAGAATTGTTGAGTATGACGACCTTCATGGAACAGTGTCGATGCCAATTCCCGGATCGCTTGTGCTCGTGCATCCGCTGTTTTATTTCTATCCAATAAAATTTCAAAATCCAGTTTTTCCAGCTTGATTTTCCAATCTTGCGCATTAAAAGAGCCGTGCTGACCTTGCTTTGAACTCTCAACATCTTTTGCAAAAATAATCTCAGCAAAAGCCGCTTGTGGCAATCCAAATTCAGTTGCAGCCCAAGCCTGTCGCAAGTGGAGTTCTAATACAAATGCAATTTGCTTTTGCTGTTCTTCGTTAAACGGCCAAGCCATTTGCGACCAGGGCAATTTTTCTAGCGCGGGCTTTATGCCTTGCACATAGGCTTTCGCCACAGGGTATTCCCATTGGTCTTTGCCATTTCTCGGCAGCATGTGAGATTCACGCATTCCCCAATTGTTGGCGTCGCATGTGATGACAGCATGAGTACGAATGTCTTCCAGTGTTGGCTCGGTGTGTACGACTCCACCAATTTTCACGCCCTTTTTTTCACTGCTTATTACGGATATTGGTTGTTTCATATTCTTCCTATGCGTTAGGATTTTGTGGTTTTATGACTGTCCAGAGAAATGACGACCACACATGATTGCTTGCCCCGCGCAGGAGTTCGATGCGGGTGTTTTGCACCACTTCCGAAGCGGCAATATTGGTTTTCCCCTGCGCATCGGAGACACCTTCAACCGTGCGCCCACCATCAAAAATGATGCGGTATTTTTGATTCGGAAGTGACCAACCACTGGCTGGCTCAAAGATTGAAAATTTCTCTGCATACTTTGCTTCTGCGATGTTCATCACTGGATAAGCTTGGTCTATGCTTTTCGGCCCAGTCAAATTTTTGCTGGCGGAATGCACCGCCCAACTGCCGGTAGTGCCATTCTCAACGCCGCTGGCATTCCATTTCGCATAACTACCGCCGCCGTTGATCATCACTTCTTCCTGCGCGGTAATGGTGATGCGATTGGCGGTGTGAGTGATATTCAATTTCGCTAACAGGTTGATACTGTCTTTCAACGCTTGAATCTCGATATCACCTTGTGCAGCAGTGGCTTTGACGCCGCCGCGATGGGTGAACAGGCGAATCCCGTTTTTGACACTTGCCAGCAATCGCTGTCCAACCGATAAGCTCACATGCTGCCCGCTGGTCAGTGCAATATGTTCGCCACTGGCGATATGGGTCGATTGCGGCGTGGTGGTTTCGATGCCGGCAGGGCTGGCGAGGATTAAATGCGGTTCGGCCAGTTCCGGGAAACTCCCCTCTTTCGCATCGCCGCCGCTGCCCTTGATGGCATCGTTCTGGGTTTTGATGATCTTGGCGACGTCGCTTTGGTCACCGTTATTCTCTTGAGCCTGATGCTGTTGCGCAAGATCTGCCAGATTTTCATGCTGCTCACGGGCCTGCGTCAGACGCTGTACCGTCTCGCCCATATCGGTAATATGGGCTTGGGCGCTGCTGCGGCCTTCGGTGGTAATTAACAAACCCTCCTTAGCGCGGATCGCGCCGTGGCCATCGGTGCGCAATTCGTAACCTTGGCCTCTAGGATCTTTACGGCCGGCGTTGTCTTCGATGCGGGTGATATTGCCGAGACTGAGCTGGCTGTGCTGATGATCGCTCTTGAGCTGGACTTGAATCTTCTCTTCAGTGTCATCCATGACCAGGTGATTGCTGCGGCCAGCCGCGCTATTGCCGCCATTCGGCGTCAGTTCGCGACTGCGGAAACCGGACAAGGCGCTCTGGCCCGGCAACGACCAAGGCGGCATGTTGAGCGCATTGTGTACGCGCCCGGTGCAGATCGGCAAATCGGGATTGCCGCTGATGAAATCGATCAAGACTTCCTGTTTCATCCTGGGGATATGACTCGCCCCCAGTTGATTGCCCGCCCAAGGGCTGGACACCCTTACCCAGCAACTGCTGTTCTGATCGGCTTGCCCCAGACGATCCCATTGGAATTGCACCTTGATCCGGCCTAGTGCGTCCGTCCAGATATTTTGATCTTCCGGCCCCACCACGATGGCGGTGAGGATGTGCATGGCCGGTCTTGGCGTAACACGTTCGGGCCGGTATTGTTCGCCGCGCAGCGGCACGACTTCAAAATCGACATTGACGCGAAATTGTTGCGGGTCGCCGTCCGGGCGCTGGGTTTCCTGCGCGACGTCTTCCATCTCGAAGCGCGTGGCGACGATCAGATATTCGATGTTGGCTTTGCTGGCCGGATGCCGGCCCAGCGTGAAGGTGCAACCCGGCACCAAGGCACGCACATGGCCGGCGCCGCTGGCGCGTTGGGCGTTGTTGCGCAGGCGTTCCATGCGGATGCGGGCGTTCTTCTTGCCCTCTTCCAAAGGATCGTTGGTCGCCTGCTGGGGGCCTGCTTTCGGCTGTACGTAATGGGCGTCCGTGTGATATTCGTAGACCTCGGCGTTATGGTCGGAGACGCGATGGTCGCTGTGGCTGACTTCGAGCGTGCTTCTCGGCCGGGTGTAGTCGTAGTCGCGCGAGGTGTAGCGGCCCGGAGTCACGCGGTGCGTGGGTGAAAACGTATGGATGAATTCCTGGTCGATCCTTGGTTTTTCGCCGTAGTAGTTCAGGACGTGATAGGCGTCGCTGTGAAACGGTTGATGCGCGGCGTTGCCGTCAGTGAGCACCAGGCGATGCTTGCCGTCTTTGTGCTCGAAGAAATAGTTGATCCCCGCGACTTCACACAGTCTACTGAAGAAAGTGAAATCCGATTCCGAAAACTGGGTGACGTAATCTCGCTTGGGGTACGTATCGAAAAGACGCTTATCGACCGGAAAAGTGTACTTGGACAGCACCTCGTCCAGAATCTCGACAACGGATTTGTCCTGGAAAATCCGGCAATCGGCGTTGCCGTCAGCCCATTTCAACCACGGCTCCAGCGTGATTTCGTAAAACACATACCGTCCGACCTGGCGCAATATGGTCGCAGTGCTGATGAGACCGGAGATTTCACGGACACCGGCACCGACGTTGGCTAACCCGCTGCCGCCCGGCATGCCTGCGACAAAACTCCCTGAGCCTTCCAGCTGGATTTCTACCGTCAGTTCCTTGCCTAAGAATGCGTCCAAATCATAGTTGGCTGCTGATCCGAAATTGACTAACGCATCCGGTGTTTTGAGGATGACTTTATAGCTGTACAAGCTATTGAGAGATTCGGCGCCTTTGATGCTCACCGGGATCAACCCAGGCTGCCCCATTACGTCCGGGATGGCAGCACTTTTTGCGATGAGCGTTCGTGGGGATGTAAGCATGGCGATAGCGACTCCTAGCGATGACGGTTAACAATATTTGTTAACAATACATCAATATTAGCCCATCGAATCTACTGTCACCATGAATTTTGTTAAATTTTTGACATGCTGGATAAATAATTAGTATGCAAAAAAATCATTCCAAGTGCATGAGCGCCATGGTTTCATGGAATATCGTAGTCAGACGCTTCCGAACAACGCCAGCAAGAGAAAAAGAAACAGCGGCTATTTCCCGCATCCATGCCTGTGACGTAGCATCAAATAAGCAGCATTGGACACCCTTGAATGATATTGAGAGCGGCACGCAGCACACGGCAAACACCGTATGCCACTGATTTATAAAATGGCTTCAATAAATACTCAGGACTCATAAACCGACATTTTTTTGCCGTTCCAGCAATTTCTAGCGATATTTTTTTGATTTTTTTGGTGCGATAGGTGAGTTTTTAGTGTTCTGCAATGGTGCAAAAAAATGCGGATTTTGCGTCAGAAGAGGGATGATCTGTGCATCTTGAGATTGAAGATTTAATCTTGTGATTGCTTGCTTTAGCTTATTGTTGCAAAAAATCCGGTTTGCGCTAACATACTGTATGTATGTACAGTATTTGGTGCCGCGATGTCAGATTACCCAAGAAAGCCTTCGTCTCAGCCGATGCATTTCCAGGCGCCCGCCGTAGCGCGCAAAGGCCGAGGTGCGACCAATAATATGCAAGGCCGTTATGAAGTTGCGCAACGCGAGGATTTTGACGACGGCTGGACTGCAGAGGAAGGGCTGCTTGAGCCCGCAGCAGTGCGCACTATTGTGACCGAAGAGCAGGCAAAAACCGTCCTGAGCCGCAATGCCTCGCCGGATCTGCCGTTCAACGTGTCCTTGAATCCCTATCGCGGTTGCGAGCATGGCTGCATCTATTGCTTCGCCCGGCCATCGCATAGCTACCTGGGCTTGTCGCCCGGGCTGGATTTCGAGAGCCGGATTTTTGCCAAGGTCAATGCGCCTGAAGTATTGCTGCGGGAGTTGGCCAAGCCTTCCTATCTTCCAGAGCCGATTGCGCTGGGCATCAACACCGATGCCTATCAGCCTTGCGAGCGCGAATTGAAGCTGACCCGGCGTATCTTGCAAGTGCTGCACGATTGCGAACATCCGCTGGCCCTGATTACCAAATCGTCGCTGATCGAGCGCGATATCGATCTGTTGGCCAGCATGGCGGCCAAACGGCAGGCGGTGGTGGCGGTCACTATCACAACGCTTGACGCCGCCATCGCCCGTACGCTGGAGCCGCGCGCGGCAGCGCCGGCGCGCCGTTTGCGCACCATCCGCACCTTGGCGCAGGCAGGCATCCCGGTCAGCGTCAGCATCGCGCCGATGATTCCGTTTATCACCGAACCCGATCTGGAACATGTGATAGAAGCGGCGGCCGAGGCTGGTGCGGTACGCGCCAGTTACATCGTATTGCGCTTGCCGTGGGAAGTGAATCCGCTGTTTCAAAGTTGGCTCAACGCCCATTTTCCCGAGCGCGCCAAGCGTGTGATGAACCGTATCCGCGAGATGCGCGGCGGCGCCGATTACGACGCCGATTTTGCCACCCGCATGCGTGGCGAGGGCGTGTGGGCGGATCTGTTGCGGCAACGCTTTGAAAAAGCTTTGATCAGGTTTGGCATGGGGCAGCGCGGCTCGTTCGCGACTCTGGATGCGAACCGCTTCCGGCGGCCGTATGTGCAGCCGGAAAAAGATCGGCTGTCAGGCCAGTTGGGTTTGTTTTAGCGGGGACGGCTAAGCATCAGGAGCTGCTCTGACCTTTCAACAGCACCAGCAAGGCGCCGGAGCCGCCTTCGGCAGCGGTGGCCTGGCAGAAGGCCAGCACTTCTTCCTTCTGTACCAGCCAGTTGCGGACTTTGGATTTCAGCACCGGCTCCTTGTTGACCGAGCCCAGTCCTTTGCCGTGAATGATACGGACGCAGCGCCAGCCGCGCTTGGCGGCCAGGCGCAGGAATTCGGCCAGGGCTTCGCGTGCTTCTTCGCGCCGCAAGCCATGCAGGTCGAGCTGCTGCTGGATGGTCCAGTGGCCGCGCCGCAGTTTGCGCATGACGTCGGGGCCGATGCCGTTGCGCGCAAAACTGAGCGCCTCGTCGCTATCCAACAGGGTTTCGATGGTGAAGTCGTCCGACAGCGATTCTTGCAGCGCAGCTTGTTCATCCGCCAGATGCTGGCGTGCGATCGGCAGCGGCCGTGGTGCGTTGGGAGTGAATTTGGGCGGCACGCTGAGCGGCTTGACGTTGCCGATGCTGCTGCGGAAGATATCGGCGTCGCGCTCTGCTTCCTGCTCGCGGCGCTGGCGCTCGGTAGCGGCGGCCTGGCGTGCTTCGTCCTGCGCTTTGAGTTCCTTGCGCAGTGACTTTAGGGCGTTGAAGTCTTTGATCGGGCCAGCCATGATGTGTGCTTCTGGGAGTGTTGCAGGGTCTGTTAACGGGTTGGAAACACAAGGCTTCCGTCCCGGTTAAGTTAACAGTGTAACGCTTTAGTCTTCCAGGAAGCGTTGCGCATCCAGTGCAGCCATGCAGCCGGTGCCGGCGCTGGTGATGGCCTGGCGATAGATGTGATCCTGGACATCGCCGGCGGCGAATACGCCTGGCACGCTGGTGGCGGTGGCCATGCCTTCGAGGCCGGTGTTGGTCTTGATGTAACCGTTATGCATTTCCAGCTGGCCATCGAAAATGCCGGTATTCGGTTTGTGGCCGATGGCGATGAAGACGCCGTGCAGCTTGATCGGCGTGATGCTGCCGTCGGCGGTCGATTTGATGTTGATGCCGGTGACGCCGCTGTCGTCGCCGGTGACTTGATCCAGCGTGTGGTTGTATTTGATGACGATCTTGCCCTCAGCCACCTTGGCGTTGAGGCGGTCCACCAGGATCGGCTCGGCGCGGAACTTGTCGCGGCGATGGATCAGGGTGACCTTGGTGGCGATGTTGGACAAATACAGCGCTTCTTCGACCGCGGTATTGCCGCCGCCGACCACGGCCACTTCCTGGCCGCGATAGAAGAACCCGTCGCAAGTGGCGCAGGCGGAGACGCCTTTGCCCATGAACGCTTCTTCCGACGGCAGGCCGAGGTATTGCGCCGAGGCGCCGGTGGCGATGATCAGGGCGTCGCAAGTGTATTCGCCGGAATCGCCGATCAGGCGAAATGGTTTTTCCGATAACTTGGAGGTGTGGATATGGTCGAAAATGATTTCTGTATTGAATTCTTCTGCGTGTTTGAGCAGGCGTTGCATCAGTTCCGGGCCTTGCACACCGTGCGGATCGCCGGGCCAGTTCTCGACGTCGGTCGTGGTCATCAGCTGGCCGCCTTGTTCGACGCCGGTGATCAGCACCGGCTTCAGGTTGGCGCGGGCGGCGTAGACAGCGGCGGCATAACCGGCGGGGCCGGAGCCGAGAATCAAGACATGGGCGTGCTTGGCAGGTTTGGTAGTGGTCATGGTTTGCCTTAGGTAACAGATATCAAGCAACTGCTTGTGGAATACGGATGAATGCGGATTTATGGGCGCTTGTGGCGGATAAATATTGTCAAGATCATCAAATTGCGCTCAAAAACTCGGTAAGATTATAGTCGAGCAAGAGATTGCTGGTGTGCAGCGCATCAAAAATCCGCGATCGCCGCGCCTGGTTTTTTGCTCATGTTTCAAATGGAAACATCAAACACTGGTTATACATATAGGTATTGGGTGCATAATTTCAACATGTGAATGTATTCTGGCCACCCAGTAAAGTAATAACGAAGTGACATTAACCGGATTTATGACTAGAACAAGCCAAGCCTATACCCGCAACACTAAACCGCAAGAGGCGCAGCCGCTGCCGAGCCGTCTGGTCCGGCTTTTGTATGAAGCGCGCTGGATCATCTATGCGGTCATCACCGCCTATCTGATCATCATTTTCGCCAGTTACTCGAAAGCCGATCCGGGCTGGTCGCACGCCAATGTGGTGCCGCATCTGCACAATTGGGGCGGCCGCATCGGCGCCTGGCTGTCCGATCTGATGCTGTTCGTGTTCGGCGCTTCTGCATGGTGGTGGTGTGCGCTGCTGTTGCGTACCTTGTGGCATGGCTACCGGCGCATTTCGCAGCGTTTCCTGGTGGAGCAGGCGGCCGAGCCGGAGCATCACCAGGAGGGTTTGATCCGCGGCGCCGGTTTTGTCTTGATCCTGATCGGCAGCATGGGCATCGAATACACCCGCATGTCGTCGCTGCACATGCAGTTGCCGCGCGCGCCAGGCGGTGTCCTCGGCCAGTTGATCGGCAGCGGCGCGCAAAGCGCGCTTGGCTTTACCGGCTCTACGCTATTTCTGCTGTTGCTGTTTGCGCTGGGCATCAGCTTGTTTTTCCATGTGTCGTGGCTGACGGTGGCGGAGCGTATCGGCGCCGGCATCGAAAACGCTGCGCTGTGGCTGAAGAATTTCTATGTCGCCCGCGAAGACCGCAAAGTGGGGCAGGTCGCCGCCGTCAAGCGTGAAGAAGTGGTGGTGCAGGAGCGCGCCAAGATCGTGGTGGCGTCGCCGATCCGGATCGAGCCGCAGGTGGTGGCAGTGCCGAAATCGGAACGGGTAGAGAAAGAACGGCAAAGCACCTTGTTCACGGATTTGCCGGACACCAATCTGCCGCCTTTGTCGCTGCTGGATGAAGCGCCGCCGCAGCAGCAAACCGTGAGCGTCGAGACGCTGGAATTCACCAGCCGCCTGATCGAGAAAAAACTCTCCGATTTCGGCGTGCAGGTCAAAGTGGTTGCAGCTTACCCGGGGCCGGTGATTACCCGCTATGAGATCGAACCGGCGACCGGCGTCAAGGGCAGCCAGATTGTCGGCCTGGCGCGGGACTTGGCGCGTTCGCTGTCGCTGACCTCGATCCGCGTGGTCGAAGTGATTCCCGGCAAAATGTATATGGGCCTGGAGTTGCCGAATCCTAAGCGTCAGATCGTGCGCCTGACTGAAATTCTCGGCTCCAAGGTGTATAACGACGGCGTCTCCAGCCTCACCATCGCGCTCGGCAAGGATATCGCCGGCCACCCGGTAGTCGCCGATCTGGCCAAGATGCCGCACTTGCTGGTGGCCGGTACTACCGGTTCCGGTAAATCGGTGGGGATCAACGCCACCATCCTGTCCTTGCTCTACAAATCCGATCCGAACCAGGTGCGCCTGATCCTGATCGATCCGAAGATGCTGGAACTGTCGATCTACGAGGGCATTCCCCATCTGCTGGCGCCGGTAGTGACCGACATGCGTCAGGCCGGCCATGCGCTGAACTGGGCGGTCAACGAGATGGAGCGCCGCTACAAGCTGATGTCGAAGATGGGCGTGCGCAACCTGACCGGCTACAACCAGAAGATCGCTGAAGCCGACAAGCGCGAAGAAAAAATCCCGAATCCGTTCAGCCTGACGCCGGACGCGCCGGAGCCGTTGGAAAAGCTGCCGACCATCGTCATCATCATCGACGAGCTGGCCGATCTGATGATGGTGGTCGGGAAGAAGGTGGAAGAACTGATCGCGCGTATCGCGCAAAAGGCGCGTGCTGCCGGCATTCACTTGATTCTGGCGACGCAGCGCCCATCTGTAGACGTAATCACCGGCCTGATCAAGGCCAATGTGCCGACCCGGATTGCGTTCCAGGTCAGCAGCAAGATCGATTCGCGCACCATTCTCGACCAGATGGGAGCGGAAGCGCTGCTCGGCATGGGCGACATGCTGTACATGCCGCCGGGCACCGGCTTGCCGATCCGGGTGCATGGCGCGTTTGTTTCTGATGAGGAAGTGCATCGGGTAGTGGATTACCTGAAGGAACAAGGCGAACCGAATTACATCGAAGGCATACTCGAAGGCGGCGTGCTGGAAGATGGCGCCGATGGCGCGATCGGCGGCGCAGCTACCGGCGGCACCGAAGGCGACGAACTGTACGACCAGGCGGTGGCGGTGGTGCTGAAGAACCGGCGCGCTTCGATTTCGCTGGTGCAGCGTCACCTGCGCATCGGCTATAACCGCGCGGCGCGTTTACTGGAGCAGATGGAAACCAGCGGACTGGTCTCAACCATGCAATCCAACGGCAACCGGGAAATCCTGGTGCCGGCGGGCAATGGCAACAACGAGCAATAGTGGTAACAGCAGTAATACGGAGTAAAAGCATGCACAAGAAAATTATCGTCGGCGCGATCGGCGGCAACAGGAGCAATATGTTTGCAAAATTCAAATCGGGGCGCTTGATTGTCGGTCTGTCGCTGAGCATGGCGTTGTTGCCGTCGCTGGCGCATGCCGGCGCGCTGGAACAGTTCAAGTCATTTGTCAGCAGCACGCAATCGGCCAAGGGCGAGTTCTATCAGCAACTGGTTAAAATCGACGCCGCCAGCAAGACGCCGAAGATTTCCAGTACATCCAGCGGCATTTTTATTTTTGCCCGGCCCGGTAAATTCATCTGGACTTATCAGAAACCGTACGAGCAGATCTTGCAAGCCGACGGCGACAAGCTGTACATCTATGACAAGGATTTGAACCAGGTCACCACCAAGAGCCTTGGCAATGCGCTCGGTTCGTCGCCGGCGGCGATTCTGTTCGGCAGCAACGACCTGGAAAAAAACTTCATCCTGAAAGAAGGCCAGGCCAAGGATGGCATGGAGTGGCTGGAAGCGACGCCAAAAGCCAAGGACA
>NZ_JAGQEG010000107.1 GCF_018305005.1 Collimonas silvisoli | reverse complement strand
GCCATGACACGTTTGGCAAGGACGATAACCAGTTGGTATTGTTTGACACAAACGGCCACAGCAGTTTGCCGCGCGCCGGTAAGCAACAACTGGCGCGCCAGTTGATCGCCGCAATTGCCGCTCGTCTTGGTTAGTATCGGCACATCGGCGCATCGGTGTTTCGCGACGGGTTTCATCGCCCGCGATTTGCATCGAAAATCAGCAGTAGTTTGATGAATACCGGGCACCGTGCGCGATTGCTCCTGCCATGTTTGCCGCTGTCATGTTCGCTGCAGCTATCCCTATCATTCCACTTAATAGATTGTTACAAAATTCAATGAATACCATCGACGTCAAAATTCTCGACCCTCGCATGCAAGATCAACTGCCGGCTTACGCTACCGAAGGCAGTGCGGGCCTGGACCTGCGCGCCTGCCTGGACGCCGCGCTGACGATCAAACCCGGTGAAACCCATCTGATCCCGACCGGCTTGGCGATTCATATCGGCGACCCTGCTTATGCGGCAATGATCCTGCCGCGCAGCGGCCTGGGCCACAAACATGGCATCGTGCTGGGGAACCTGGTGGGCCTGATCGACTCTGATTACCAAGGTCAGCTGATGGTATCCACCTGGAACCGCGGCACTACCGAATTTACCCTCAACCCGATGGAACGGCTGGCGCAATTAATCATTGTGCCCGTAGCTCGTGTCCAGTTTAATGTCGTACCAGATTTCGAGAGCAGCGAACGCGGCGCAGGCGGCTTCGGCAGCACCGGAAAAGATTGATGGAGAAATTAATGAGATTGATGAATTTGACGCGCGGCGCCGGATGGCAAGGAGCCAAGCGTTATGCGGTGCTGGCAATGCCGGTGCTGCTTCTGGCGGCCTGTGCTACGCAGGAGCCGAGTAGCAGCTCCACCACGGGCAAGGTCACGCTGCCGTTCGCCCCTCCCAAGCCGGTGGTGCTGACGCCGCCGCCAAAACAGAGCGAACTGAAAACGCTGATCGGCTTGCAAGACCGCTTGTACGACGTCGCCGCTCCTTTGCTGGTGAACAACGCCGTATTGTGCAGAAACAATGCGCGCAATCTGCTGGGTTTCACCGCCAAGACAAAATATTCCTATACCGCTGAATTCATTGACGCCGCAAGCGCCTTGGGCCTGAGCGATCAACTGCAAGTAACCGGCGTGCTGACCGGCAGCGGCGCCGCCAAGGTCGGTCTGCAACGCGGCGATCTGCTGGTCTCCATCCAGGACAAGCCGGTACCGGTGGGCGCCGATGCCGAACGCCAGACCGCCATGCTGCTCGGCCCGCTGGTGAACGGCCGCAATAGCATCAAGGTGACGATCGCGCGCAACGGCAGCAACCAGACCTTGAACATCCCTCTGACCCGCGCTTGCGCCTTCGGCATCGAGCTCGGCAACACCGAGAATGTGGTCAGTTATGCCGATGGCCGCCGCGTGCTGATCAGCAGCGGCATGATGAAATTCACCAAGAGCGACGATGAACTGGCTCTTGTGATCGCCAAGGAAATGGCGCACAACACGCTTACCCATCCGGCCCGTCAACGCAACACCGCCACCATGACCGGCGTCATCGACAATCTGATCCGCTTGCGGCCGGATAGCGCAGCCTTGAACGGCATGGCCGGCGTCAAGCCTTACCCGCAGCAGCTGGATGCAGCGGCCGACAAATTGTCGTTGTACATGGTTGCCCGCGCCGGTTATAAGATCGACGATGCCGCAGCCTTCTGGCAACGGCTGGCGACCAGCTATCCGGCCAGCGTGCTCAACGCCTACACGGCGATCCATCCCGGCACCGACTACCGCCTGTCGGCAATCCGGCAAGCCGTTTCGGATATCCAGGCTAAACAGGCAACTGAAACTGCCCTGCTGCCTTAAGCCCAACTCTGAAACTCTGTCATCCCCGCGCACGCGGGGATCCAAGTTGCTGACTAAAATGGATTCCCGCGTGCGCGGGAATGACGCAACAGTAGTTGTACATATTAAAAAGCCTGAATCACTTTCGTGAATTCAGGCTTTTTAACTTGCCAGACAAACGCCTGGCTGAAGCGGAAGTTATCCCGCCTGCTTTATTCGACTTCCACCGTTTCCTCAGGCGCTGCAGGCGAAGACGAATCTTTTTCTGCAAAGTCCAGGCTGATCTGATCCTTTTCGTCCAGATCGACGGTAACCCGGCCGCCGGTCACCAGCTTGCCGAACAACAGTTCGTCGGCCAGCGCCTTGCGAATCATGTCCTGGATCAGACGTGCCATCGGCCGCGCGCCCATCAAGGGATCGAAACCCTTCTTGGCCAGGAATTTCCGCAAATTCTCGGTGAAGATCGCATCCACTTTTTTCTCATGCAACTGCTCTTCCAATTGCATCAGGAACTTGTCGACCACACGCAAGATGACTTCTTCATCCAGTGCATGGAAGCTGATGATGGAATCGATGCGATTGCGGAATTCCGGCGTAAACATACGCTTGATATCCGCCATCTCGTCACCGGCTTCTTTCTTGTCAGTGAAACCGATCGAACGTTTTTGCAGACTTTCCGCGCCGGCGTTGGTGGTCATGATGATGATCACGTTACGGAAATCGGCCTTGCGTCCGTTATTGTCGGTCAACGCGCCATGATCCATCACCTGCAGCAGGATATTGAAAATGTCCGGATGGGCTTTTTCGATTTCATCCAGCAGCAATACCGCATGCGGCTTCTTGGTCACGGCTTCGGTCAGCAAACCGCCCTGGTCGAAACCGACATAACCCGGAGGCGCGCCAATCAAGCGGCTCACAGCGTGACGCTCCATGTATTCGGACATGTCGAAACGGATCAGTTCGATGCCGAGGATGAACGCCAGCTGCTTGGCCACCTCGGTCTTGCCGACCCCGGTCGGACCGGAGAACAGGAAAGAACCGATCGGCCGGTCGGTCTTGCCCAGACCGGCACGCGCCATCTTGATCGCCGACGCCAGGGCGTCGATCGCCGGATCCTGGCCGAACACCACATTGCGCAAATCGCGGTCTATGGTTTGCAGCTTGCTGCGGTCGTCCTGGTTCACCGACTGCGGCGGAATCCGCGCAATCTTGGCGATGATGTCTTCGATCTCGCCCTTGCCTATGGTCTTTTTCTGTTTCGACTTCGGCAGGATGCGTTGCGCCGCACCGGCTTCATCGATCACATCGATCGCCTTGTCCGGCAGATGGCGGTCATTGATGAAGCGCGCCGCCAGTTCGGCTGCACTGGTCAGCGCGGAAGCTGAATACTTGACGCCATGATGCTCTTCAAACCGCGATTTCAGGCCGCGCAGGATTTGCACGGTTTGCTCGACCGTCGGTTCGTTGACGTCGATCTTCTGGAAACGACGCGACAAAGCATGGTCTTTTTCAAAGACGCCGCGGAATTCGGTGTAGGTGGTCGCGCCTATGCATTTCAACTGGCCGCTCGACAATGCCGGCTTCAACAGATTGGACGCATCCAGCGTACCGCCGGAAGCCGAGCCGGCGCCGATGATCGTGTGGATCTCGTCGATAAACAAGATGCCGTGCGGACTGTCCTTCAATTGCTTGAGCACTGCTTTCAAGCGTTGCTCGAAATCGCCGCGGTATTTGGTGCCGGCCAGCAGCGAGCCCATGTCCAATGAATAGACAATCGCGTTTTGCAAAATTTCAGGAACATCGCCTTGGGTGATGCGCCATGCCAGTCCCTCCGCAATCGCGGTCTTGCCGACGCCGGCTTCGCCGACCAGCAAGGGATTGTTCTTGCGGCGGCGGCACAAGGTCTGGATCACGCGCTCGACCTCGTACTCGCGGCCGATCAGGGGATCGATTTTCCCCTCGGCCGCCAGTTTGTTCAGGTTTTGCGTGAACTGGTCCAGCGGGCTTTCCTTAGCCTGGCCTTCAGCCTGCACTTCTTCCGCGCCTTCCGAGGATTTCTGCGAGTCGGCTTGCTGATCCTTGCGCACTCCGTGCGAGATGAAATTCACCACGTCAAGCCGCGTCACGCCTTGCTGGTGCAGGTAGTACACCGCGTGCGAATCCTTTTCGCCGAAGATGGCGACCAGCACGTTAGCGCCAGTGACTTCCTTCTTGCCGTTGGAAGCCGATTGCACATGCATGATGGCACGCTGGATGACGCGCTGGAAACCCAGGGTCGGTTGGGTATCCACTTCATTCGAACCCGGCACCGTCGGTGTGTTATCGCCAATGAAGATAGTCAGCGTCTTGCGCATATCGTCAATGTTGACCGCACAGGCTCGCAGCACCTCTGCCGCGGACGGGTTGTCGAGCAGGGCCAGCAGCAGGTGTTCAACAGTGATGAACTCGTGCCTTGCTTGTCGTGCTTCGACAAACGCCATGTGCAAACTTACTTCCAATTCCTGCGCAATCATGCTTCCTCCATCATGCATTGCAGGGGATGCCCCGCTTTGCGTGCGTGCGTTAATACCAATTCAACCTTGGTGGATGCGATATCTTTCGGATACACACCACACATGCCTTTGCCATCGCGATGCACTTTTAGCATTATCTGCGTTGCGGCTTCGCGATCCTTATTGAAGTATTCCTGCAGGATGACAACCACGAATTCCATTGGCGTATAGTCATCATTGAGCAAAAATACCTGATACATGGGGGGCGGCTTGAGCTTTTGCTCTTGTCGCGTCGCTACTGTCCCGTCTTCGTGCTTGGTTACCATGCGCCTATTCTAAAACCTTCCGCCAAATGCGCAACGCGCAACACTGAATAAATAAATGTTTATATCGATATTACGCGTTTTCCGATTGCTATGCAGATGACGATAGAACAGATTAAATCAAGAGTAAAAAACAATGCAAAACCACAGATTTAATTGCACAAAGGAAATTACTTGACTTTTTTATTTTTAACGCGAACAATGACATTCATTGATAAGCATGTTTCTAGCTTATTAATAGAAGTGAGCAAGTTCTAGAAGGGGCAGCGTTACGCGAGGCTTCTTGCTTTTACGGCTCGTGTGATTAGTCATTATTTGAAAGACGCTATTTTATGGCAACAGGTACAGTCAAGTGGTTCAACGATTCTAAGGGCTTCGGCTTTATCACTCCGGATGACGGCGGTGAAGATTTGTTTGCACACTTTTCCGCAATCCAGATGAACGGCTTCAAGACCCTCAAAGAAGGTCAAAAGGTCCAGTTCGAAGTCACGCAAGGCCCTAAAGGCAAGCAAGCTTCTAACATCCAAGCTCCTTAATTTCGCTTCGCGTTACTAAGCAGTTTTTGTAAAAAACCTCACCGCGGTGAGGTTTTTTTATTCGTGCGGTCAAGATGTGGCAAAACAGCGCGTAAAAAAAGCCAGAACAAATTCTGGCTTTTTCTTATAAGAACAACAAAATTTACATGTTTTCGATCAGGACTTCGCCGAAACCGGAGCAGGAAACCTGAGTTGCACCTTCCATCAAGCGTGCAAAGTCGTAGGTAACCTTTTTCGATGTGATCGATTTTTGCATCGATTCAATGATCAGGTCAGCAGCTTCGACCCAGCCCATGTGGCGCAACATCATTTCTGCCGACAGGATCAGCGAACCCGGGTTGACATAGTCCTTGCCAGCATATTTTGGCGCGGTACCGTGAGTTGCCTCAAACATGGCCACCGAATCCGACAGGTTGGCGCCCGGAGCGATGCCGATGCCGCCGACTTGTGCTGCCAGTGCGTCGGAAATGTAGTCGCCGTTCAGGTTCAGAGTGGCGATTACGCTGTATTCGTTCGGGCGCAGCAGGATTTGTTGCAAGAACGCATCAGCGATCGAATCCTTGACGATGATTTCACGGCCGGTCTTCGGGTTCTTGAATTTCGCCCATGGACCGCCGTCGATCAATTCAGCGCCGAATTCCTTTTGCGCCAGTGCATACGCCCAGTCACGGAAGCCACCTTCGGTGAACTTCATGATATTGCCCTTGTGGACGATAGTGACGGATGGCTTGTCGTTGTCGATCGCGTATTGGATTGCCTTGCGCACCAGGCGCTCGGTACCTTCACGCGAGACTGGCTTGACGCCGATACCGGAAGTATTCGGGAAACGGATCTTCTTGACGCCCATTTCCTTGATCAGGAAGTCGATCAGCTTCTTGGCGCCGTCGCTGCCCTCTTGCCACTCGATGCCGGCATAGATATCTTCCGAATTTTCACGGAAAATCACCATGTCGGTCTTTTCCGGCTCACGCACTGGTGAAGGCACGCCCTTGAAATAACGCACTGGACGCAAGCAGACATACAGATCCAGCTCTTGGCGCAGCGCCACGTTGAGCGAACGGATGCCACCGCCGACCGGCGTGGTCAATGGGCCTTTGATCGACACCACGTAATCCTTGATCGCAGCCAATGTCTCTTCCGGCAACCAGACGTCCGGGCCGTACACTTGCGTAGACTTTTCGCCGGCAAACACTTCCATCCAGCTGATTTTGCGCTTGCCCGCGTAAGCCTTGGAGACAGCAGCATCCACCACCTTGATCATGACCGGGCTGATATCGACACCGGTGCCATCGCCTTCGATGTAAGGAATGATTGGATTGTCAGGGACGTTGATCGAGAAATCGGCGTTGACGGTGATTTTTTTGCCTTCAGCAGGCACTTTGATATGTTGGGACATCTGTGTATCTCCGGAGTTGAGGAGGTAAAAGCAGCTAGACGGGTTTGATTTGAAGCACAGGTGGTCTTATATAAGACATAAGACAAGCATTTCGTATTATGCACTAGTATTTTACTAGACGCTATGTTTTTGCGACACCAATGATCAGACACTATACTAGCGGCATGCCCCTGATTCTATTCAATAAACCATTTCAAGTGATGTGCCAGTTTTCGGCCCATCCCAGCCGCCCCACCCTCGCTGACTATATAACCGTCCCCGACATCTATCCGGCAGGACGTCTCGATGCCGATAGCGAGGGATTATTGTTACTCACCGACGACGGCCAGCTGCAGCACAATATCAGCCACCCCGCATTGAAACAGCCGAAGACTTACATGGCGCAGGTTGAAGGCATCCCGACACAAGCCTTGCTGGCGCGCTTGCGGGATGGCGTCGATCTTGGCGATTTCCGCAGCCAGCCATGCCAGGCGCGCGAGATCGAGGCGCCGGACTGGTTGTGGCCGCGCGATCCGCCGATACGCCAGCGCCAGGACAAGCCCACCAGCTGGCTGGCGCTAACCCTGACTGAAGGAAAGAATCGCCAGGTGCGGCGGATGACGGCTGCGGTGGGATTGCCGACCTTGCGGCTGGTGCGGGTCGCGATTGGCAAGATATCGCTGCAGAGTCATCCCCTGTGGCCAGGCGAGTCGGTTGAAATCGATCCGGCCGATCTGACAGCCCCAAGGAAGTAGCTGCGGATACAAATTAATACATTTTTCGGCGTTTTTTAAATAAACCTGTCAACCATCTGTTTTCGAGCGTCGTTAATTGCAGTGATTCAAGTGAATCATCGATTGATTAACTCGCTAACTGAATGGATTTGAAAATGAAAAAACTGATCGCTGCTCTGATTGCCGGCCTGTTCGCAACTTCCGTTTTCGCTGCTGACGCAGCTCCTGCTGCACCTGCCGCCCCTGCTGCTGCTGCAACAGAAGCTTCGGCTCCTGCCGCTAAGAAAGCAACTCACAAAGTTAAGAAGGCTAAGAAAGCCGCTAAAGCTAAAGCTGCAAAAGCTGAAGCTCCAGCAGCTGAAGCCGCTCCTGCTGCGAAGTAATTCCAGCATCAGCTTCAATAAAAAGGCAGGCGCGTCCTGCCTTTTTTACGTCCTGAAACAATTAATATCCGCCGCCGGCGCCCCTCTGCCGATTTACCTCTCTGTATAATCTCCGGATCCTAAGGAGCTTTAACAACATGAGAAAAATTCGCGCCACTTACTTCGCAGCAGCTATCGCATGCATCGCAACCTATGCTGTTGCCGCACTACCGGCATCCGCGCAAGAAATCCAGCAACTCCCGGTAACTTCCCTGAATATCGGCATCCATGTGATCAAGGCCGAAGTGGCGCGCTCGGAACCGCAACGCGAACAAGGTCTCATGTTCCGCAAGAAAATGGGCAGCAACGAAGGCATGGTATTTGTGTTTGATGCGCCTGCGGGCATCTGCATGTGGATGAAAAACACCCTGATCCCGCTGTCGGTCGCATTCATCGACCAAAAAGGCACAATCCTGAATGTCGAGGAAATGAAGGCGCAGACGCTGGATTCACATTGCGCCCAAGGGGCAGCATCTTATGCGCTGGAGATGAACAAGAATTGGTTCAAGGACAAGAATATCAAACCAGGCACTGTGATCCAAGGTTTGCCACAACTATAAGCACCACCGGCGGCAGTAGCCTGAGCACTTGCCGCCGCCATAACTAAAAAAACAAAACAGAAAAACCCTGCATGACGAATGTCATGCAGGGTTTTTCTTAATCCAACAACAAAGTAGTAAAACCGGCAGCTGGGCTGCCCGTCAAATACTATTAAGCAGCCAGCGCCTTCAGAGCAGCGTTCAGACGGCTCTTATGGCGTGCAGCCTTGTTCTTGTGGATGATTTTTTTGTCCGCGATACGGTCGATAACCGATACGGAATTTTGCAGAACCAGGGCTGCTGCAGCCTTGTCGCCGCCAGTGATTGCCTTTCGGGCAGCTTTGATAGCTGTACGCAGGGTCGAACGCTGACTGGAATTGTGCAGGTTTTGCTGAACTGCTTGACGAGCACGCTTACGTGCTTGTGCGGTATTTGCCATTTATATTTCCTAAAACGAGGTCGGGAATGCTTACGCGGCATAAACAAACCAGACCGCGACGCAGAATTCTGTAAAGCCACGGATTATAACCAGTTTTTGAAAAACAGGCAAACTCCCCTTGCTTCCAGGACAATTCTGTCGCAAGAAAGCACACTTGCCAGAGCGGCAAGCCGATATTATGTTTGCCACGGGAACATTCCAGCCCGGACTTTATCACAGTCAGTGTTTGCCGGTAGCAAGCAGAATCCGGCAGGCGAACCCAGCAATAATTCCCGCTTTTTCACCCTCCGAGAAAGCTGCGGCAGGCGATCTGCTCCAGCTATAATGCCGCTCCATGAACTTGCATAAAACGCTTGCCACCGTCTCTGGCATGACCATGGTGTCGCGTGTGACAGGCCTGATTCGCGAAATCCTTTACGCGCGCGCATTCGGCGCCGACGGCTATACAGACGCCTTCGCCATCGCTTTCCGTATTCCCAATCTGTTGCGCCGGCTGTTTGCCGAAGGGGCTTTTTCGCAAGCCTTTGTGCCCATCCTGGGCGAATACAAAAACCAGAAGGGTGAAGCGGCGACCAAGAACCTGGTCGACCACGTCGCCACCGTGCTGACCTGGGCCATGCTGTTCACCTGCATCATCGGCATTCTGGCCACGCCGGTACTGGTGTACTTCATCGCCACCGGCCTTAAAGACAATAAGGAAATATTCGGCGCTTCGGTGTTCATGACCAGAATCATGTTCCCCTACATCGGCTTCATGTCTTTTGTGGCCCTGGCCGGCGGCATTTTAAATACCTGGCAAGAATTCAAGATTCCGGCCTTCACCTCGGTGCTGCTGAACCTGGCCTTTATTGTCGCTTCGCTATTCGTTGCGCCCTATCTGCAACATCCCATCTATGCGATGGCGTTTGCAGTGCTGGTCGGCGGCGTGCTGCAAGTGGCGCTGCAGGTCCCGGCGCTGATCAAGGTTGGCATGCTGCCGCGGCTTGCGCTCAATCCCATGATCGGCTTGCGCGATCTAGGTGTGCAACGGGTGCTGAAAAAAATGGGGCCGGCGGTATTTGCGGTGTCAGCCGCCCAACTCAGCCTGCTCATCAACACCAATATCGCCTCGCGCCTGGGGCATGGCAGCGTGTCTTTATTGACCTACGGCGATCGCTTGATGGAGTTTCCGACGGCATTACTGGGCGTCGCTCTCGGCACCATTTTGCTGCCCAGCCTGTCCAAGGCCAATGCGGATAAAGACCATGGCGAGTATTCGTCATTGCTGGACTGGGGCTTGCGCCTCACCTTTTTGCTGGCGCTGCCGTCTGCGGTCGGCCTGGCAACCTTGTCGGTACCGCTGACGGCGACCCTGTTCCAGCACGGAAAATTCGACGCCGCCTCGGTTGCGGTTACCAGCCAGGTTCTGATTGCCTATGGCGTAGGCTTGATCGGCCTGATCGTGGTGAAGATCCTGGCACCTGGCTTTTATGCCAAGCAAGATATCAGGACGCCGGTCAAGATTGCGGTTGGCGTACTGATCGCCACGCAATTGATGAATTACCTGTTTGTGCCGATTTTTGCGGTGGCCGGCCTGGCGCTGTCGATCAGCGTCGGCGCTTGCCTGAACGCCGGCTTCCTGCTGTGGAGCCTGATGCGGCGCGGCATCTACAAGCCGGAAGCAGGCTGGATCCGCTATTCCATACGCCTGCTCGGCGCCCTGTTCCTGATGGCGGCGGTGGCGCTGTGGAGCGGCCAGCAATTCGACTGGACCGGCCCGCATGCCAGCTCCCTGGCACGCATCGCCGCCTTGTGCGCGGTATTGGCAGCCTGCGGCATTACTTACTTTGGAGCACTGCTGGCGATGGGATTTCGTTTCCGCGATTTCAAGCGTATAGCACGCTAAGCTAACAGCGCAGGAGAAAATAGTTTGCTAGGATAGAGCCATGACGATCACATCTCTAGACTACTTTACCTCGCTGGTGCAACAAGCCAACGATGTTCCTTTGTTTGAGGCAGCACTGGCAATCGCGCAAGACGCCTATCCCCAGCTGGATTTCGATGCGCCCCAGAACGAGCTCGACCGGCTGGCCAATACCTTGCGCCAGCGCCTGCCGCCGGACGCTTCGGCGATCCAGAAATTGCGCCAGCTGAATCACTTCTTCTACCAGGAGTTGGGATTCGCGATCAACGTCAATCATTATTACGATACCGACAACAGCTATCTGCAGCGGGTGATCGCCAAACGGCGCGGCATTCCGATTTCGCTGGCGGTGATCTACATGGAACTGGCGCAGCAGATTGGCTTGCCCGTCAAAGGCGTATCCTTCCCCGGTCATTTCCTGATGAAGCTGACCGTGCCGTCCGGCGACATCATGATCGATCCGGCCAATGGCGCCAGCCTGTCGCGCGAAGAACTGGAAGAACGGCTGGAACCCTATCTGCCGACAAACAGCGACGAGGAAAAAGCGGCCAGCCGGCTATCGCTGATCAGCTACCTGCAAATCGCTCATCCGCACGACATCCTGGTACGCATACTGCGTAATCTGAAAGCCATCTACCAGCAAGGCAATTACTGGCAAAGGCTGCTGGAAGTGCAGCAACGGCTGTTGATCCTGTTGCCGGGCGACGCCGTCGAACGGCGCGACCGCGGACTGGCGTTCGCGCAACTGGATTGCCCGCAAGCGGCCTTGGAAGATCTGGAAAATTATCTGGCGCAACGGCCGCAGGCGTCTGACGCAGCGGCCTTGCTCCTGCAGGCAGCGGAGTTGCGCGAGGCGTGCCGGCGCTTGAATTAATCGGTATTAGCAGCCGGCCACTCGCTGCGCAACAGCGATAGCTGCAACATATCGTGGTAGCGCCCGCCCCAGTAACCAACCTGACGCAGACACCCTTCGTCGACGAAACCAAGCTGGCGCAGCAGCTTGAGCGAGCCCAGGTTATCGGGATGCACCATGGCCTCGATGCGATTCAGCGCCATCTGGGCAAAACCCCAGGTCATGACGGCGGTCAGCGTCTCGCGCATGAAACCCTGTTTCTGGGCATGGGTTGCCAGCTCATAGCCGATCATGCATTTGCGCCAGTTCCTGTCCCACCTGAACAAGCCGCATGTGCCCAGTAATCCAGGCTGTTCTCTGACCTGAATCCCCCAACGCGCTCCCGGATTTTCATCCAGACGCCAGCTGGCAAAGCGCTTGACCAAAGCCCGTGCGGCCGCCAGATCTTTTAACGGATCTGTGCCAAACCATCGCATCAATTCAGGATCGCCATGCATGGCAAGAATCTGTTCGGCATCGCGCTCGACTATTTCGCGCAGAACAAGGCGTTCGGTCTGGATGACTGGGAAAGCTGCTGTTTCACTCATTGCTGAACTATGCCTCTATATGAAGATTAGCTAGATATTAAATGAAGCCGCCGCATTCCCACCCGCGACAAGGTTTTGCCGCGTTACGCCTTACTGCGCGCCTCGATCACTTCCCATTTCTCCAGGCTCTCCAGCAGCAAGCCGTCGATTTCAGCGAAGCGCTCGTTCAGGCGTTTCACTTCATCCGGTTTTTGCTTGTACAGATCGGGATCGGCCAGCTGGCTGGAAATAGCTTTCTGTTCTGCTTCCAGCTTGGTGATCAGTTGCGGCAATTCTTCCAGTTCGCGCTGCTCTTTGTAGCTGAGTTTTTTTTGCTTGGCGACAGGCTGAACCGGCTCCGCTTTCGCTTCCGCCTTGGCTTTGGCAATCACCGCCGACTGGGTCGGACGCACACGTTCCCAGTCGGTGTAGCCGCCTACATATTCGCGCCACATGCCGTCGCCCTCGGCGGCGATCACCTGCGTCACCACATTGTCGAGGAAGGTACGGTCATGGCTGACCAGGAATACGGTGCCGCTGTAGTCTTCCAATAATTCTTCCAGCAATTCCAGGGTATCGATATCCAGATCGTTGGTCGGCTCGTCCAGCACCAGCACGTTGGCCGGCTTGGCGAACAAGCGCGCCAGCAGCAGACGGTTGCGTTCGCCGCCGGACAGCGATTTGACCGGCGAACGGGCGCGTTCCGGCGCAAACAGGAAATCGTTCAGATATGTCATCACGTGTTTGCGCTGGCCGTTGATCTCGACCCAGTCGCTACCCGGCGCAATGGTGTCGGCCAGGCTCGCGTCTTCGTTCAGCTGCGCCCGCATCTGGTCGAAATACGCGATCTGCAATTTAGTGCCCTGCTTGACCGTGCCGCTGTCCGGCTGGTCTTCTCCCAGGATCAGTTTCAGCAAAGTAGTCTTGCCGGCGCCGTTCTGGCCGATCAAGCCAACCTTGTCGCCACGCATGATGGTGGCGGTGAAATCGCGCACGATGACCTTGTCGCCATAAGCCTTGTTGACATCGGTCAGCTCGGCGACGATCTTGCCGGAACGTTCGCCCGAGGACACATCCAGCTTGACCTGGCCTTGCTGGTCGCGGCGTGCGCTGCGCGCCAGGCGCAAGGCTTCGAGGCGCCTGACGCGGCCCTCGTCGCGGGTGCGGCGCGCTTGCACGCCCTTGCGAATCCAGATTTCCTCCTGCGCCAGGAATTTGTCGAACTTGGCGTTTTCCACTTCTTCGATTTCCAGCTGCTCGGCCTTGCGCACCTGGTATGCCGTGAAATTGCCTGGGAAGGACAGAATGCGGCCGCGATCCAGTTCGACGATGCGGGTGGCGACGTTATCCAGGAAACTGCGATCATGGGTAATGAACAGCACGCTGCCCTTGTAGTCGCGCAGCAAACCCTCCAGCCACATGATTGAGCTGAAATCCAGATGGTTGGTCGGCTCATCAAGCAGCAAGACATCGGGCGCGCTCACCAAGGCGCAAGCCAGCGCGACGCGCTTTTGCATACCGCCCGAGAGTTGTCCCATCAACAGATTCTTATCCAAATTCAAGCGATCCAGCGTGGTCTCGACCTTGTTGGTCAGGCTCCAGGCGTCAGCGGCGTCGAGTTTGCTTTGTATCTCGTGCATGCGCTCCATGATGGCGTCGTCGTTGCCGCCGCCGAACTGGCCGGTCAGCGCATCGTATTCGTTCAACAGTGCCTGCATCTCGCCCATGCCGGACGCCACCGCGTCGAACACCGACATCTCGGATTCGAAATGCGGCTCCTGATCGACATAGGCGATCTTGATCCCCTGCTGCATCACCATCAAGCCGTCGTCCAGCTTGGACACGCCGGCGATGGTTTTCAGCAGCGACGACTTGCCGGTGCCGTTACGGCCGATCAGGCCGACCCGCTCCCCCGCTTCCAGGGAAAATTCAGCGCGGTCCAGCAGCGCAACGTGACCAAAGGCGAGTTGCGCATTGGTGATAGAAATGACAGCCATAATTTGGATGAAACCAGAAAAAGAAAGATCTGCGGAGCACTACGGCGGCAACACGCAGTCAATTGGATGAATGAACCGCACATTGTACCTATACTCGCGCGCCTAGTCGTACATTTGTCAAAGCAGGCCCGCTCATAGCTCTCTTTGAGCTGCAACTTGAATTTACAAAAAAATCCCGCAAACAAGTTGCCGTGTGGAAATTTTATCTCTATATTATTTCCATGGGGAAATATAAATTCACGCGATCGATATGCGCCATGGCGTAAGTCATCTGGCTCGGTTTCAATAACAATATTGCTGCAAAAACAACAACAAAGAGTGCGCCGCCTTTTGCCTCAGACATTCATACAACAGGGAGAAAGCCATGGATCCATTGCTAGGCCAATTGTTAACGCCGAGATATGACGCCGCTCTGGTTTTGCTGTCATACATGATTTCGTTCTGGGGAGCCTTGCTGGCCCTGCAATGCGCCAAATCCATGTTTCGCAAGGATGGCACGCTGGACCTGGGCATGACCATCTGCGCCGCCGCCTCGCTGGGCGGCATCGGCATCTGGTCGATGCACTTCCTGGCCATGCAAGCATATCGTCTGACTGTGCCGATTGCCTACGATGCGGTGCTCACCGCAGCATCGTTGCTGGCAGCGATCCTGATTTCCGGTATTGCGCTATACCTGGCCGGCGGTCACGGCAAATTCAAGGTATCCGGCTGGCTGGCGGGCAGCATGCTGGCCGGGGTGGGAGTGTGCGTGATGCACTACATGGGCATGTATGCAATGAATCTGCGCGCCACCATGCTGCTCAATCCGACCATCGTCGTGATCTCGATCGTCATCGCAATTGCCGCCGCCTCTGCGGCGTTGTGGCTGGCATTCAACCTGACCCGGCTGTTGCATAGAGTCGTGGCGGCGCTGGTGATGGCGCTGGCGGTGTGCAGCATGCACTACGTCGGCATGTACGCCGCCAACATGATCTGCACCAGCGACGCGCCGTTGATTCCGCTAAAAATCGGCGGCAACTATCTCGACGTCTCGGTCTACGCCGTCGCCGGCTTGCTGTCCCTGTGCATTTTCTGGGTGGTGTTAGGGCGCAGCATGGAGGACAACAAACTGGTCGAGACGCTGCGCTGAGTGACGGCCGTTGTGGCGTTTCAGCGCCACGCTACAGGTCAAAGCGCTGCATGACGCCGATTGTCATCAGATCGGCGTCGTTCTTGTTCCTGAAGGTGACTGCCCGGCCGAAACTGGCGAAACCTCTGACGTTGTTGCCAAAATCGCGGCCAAGCTGCAAACTGATCAAGCCATTGACTTTCCAATCGCCCGACTCGCGTTGATTGGCCGCCAGATACGGCCCGGCGCCGGCGCTGATATTCCAGTGTTCAGCAATCGGCTGCACATACCAGCCCTGCGCGGCGATCCCGTGCCGGTTCACGCGCACGCCGTCATCGCCCTCTTCAATCGCGGCAACCGAAGCGGCCCAGGGCCCGTAATATTTTTTAGCTTCAAGCGCATAAATCAGGCGCTTGCCCGGTCCCGATTGATTGGTCTGGGCAAAACCGCCCAGCGCCGCCAGCCACAGCCCGTGGTTGCTACCCGCATCAGCCGCACTAACATGCGTTGCACCGAGTTCCTTGCCGACACCGAGCAGCAAGGCGTCCGACGAAGGCGCGCCAGGTATCAGCACATGGTTGTATGCCAGCCGAATGCTCAGGCCGGGCGAATATTGATCCAGGCGTGCCAGCAGCGCCACGGAAAGCAAACCACCTAAGCGCGCATCGTCTTTTTCCGTGCCGTTGACGGTGGTTCGGTTCATGCTGAAATACGGACCGGCGGCCAGTTCAAGGTCAAAACCGGGGTGCAGTTTTTGGCGATAGGCCATCTGCAGCGCATAACCGTCCCGGTGATTATTGTCGGGATGGCCTTCGTTGTAATACACATAGTCAAGCCGGGTGCTGCTGTCCGCCGGCAGATGTCCGCCGGCGCCAAGGCCGAACAGATCGACGCCCGGCCCGAACCGGATTTCCGCAGCGCGCCAGCGCATGGGTTTCTGGCCGTCGAGACTGGTGCCGTACAGTATGCCGTTGCCGAGCGCGGCCGAGGCATAACCGTTGTCGCCAGCCGGCGCCAACGGCGGCACCGCCGAAACATCCCCCGCCTGAGCCAAGGGAGACAAGCAAAAAAACGTACATACCAGCGCCAAACGCCGAATTACTCTGTTTTTCTTAGATATTTCCTTAGATATGGCAATTTTCAAACTCACTAGAACCTCATTTTCACTGGATTGGGTGCGAAGTGCCTGGGTTCGACCAATGCAGAGCAATTTTGTTTCGATGCTTGACTTAGGAAACAAACGTTTCCATAATCAACGCATGCCAAATACCCTAGCAAAACCTGTCGATACCTCTCGTTGCCGCGGCCGGCCGCGCGAGTTCGACATGGATCAGGCGCTCGATAAAGCGGTTCGCATATTCTGCGAGCGCGGTTACCACGCCACCTCGGTGTGCGACCTGACGCATGCCATGCAACTCGCATCGGGCAGCGTCTACAAGGCATTCAAGGATAAAAGAAGTGTCTTTCTGGCAGCACTCGATCGTTACAAGACCGTGCGCGACGCGCAACTGCGGGCGGCAATCGGCATCGGCGCGACGGGCAGAGAACGGGTACGTCTAGCGTTGGCCTTTTATGCCGAAGCATCGCATGGCGCCGCCGGACGTCAGGGCTGCCTGGTTGCCGGCGGCGCTGCGGAACTGGCCACCTTTGACCAGGAAGTCGGGCGGTGGATCACTGCCGCGCTGGCCAGGAACGAAGTGTTCATTGACGAGCTGATCCGGCAAGGCCAGGAGGATGGCTCGATCCCGCCGCATGTCGACGGCGCGGCGACGGCCCGCCTCATGCTGTGCCTGATCCAGGGCATGCGCCTGGTCGGCAAAACCGGCCGGTCCCAGGATGAAATGACGGCACTGGTGGATATCGCAATGAAGACACTCATCTGATTTTTTTACCCATTTAGGAAACAATCATTTCCTTTTTAAAGGACGCCCAATGACTACCATCGCAATTGCCGTCGACGCCAAGCCCGAGCAGACTGTGTCGGCCCGGCTGATGATCCTGCTGGCGTTCGCCTGCGGGCTGATCGCTGCCAATCTCTACTACGCCCAGCCGCTGGCTGGACCGATAGGCTCGGCGCTAGGCTTGTCGCCAGGCGCAACCGGGCTGATCGTCACCCTGACGCAGGTCGGCTATGGCGCAGGGCTGCTGTTTATCGTACCGCTCGGCGATCTGCTTGAAACACGCCGCCTGGTGCTGACCCTGATCGGCCTGGTCACCCTGGCGCTGCTGGCGGCGGCACTGTCGACGCACCCGTTGCCGTTCTTCGCGGCGACGCTCTGCATCGGCCTCGCCTCGGTAGCGGTACAGGTGCTGGTGCCGTATGCGGCGCATCTGGCGCCCGAGTCCGTGCGCGGCAGAGTGGTCGGCAATGTCATGAGCGGTTTGATGCTTGGCATCATGCTGGCGCGTCCGGTCTCCAGCTTCATCGCCCAGTTTGCCTCGTGGCACGCTGTGTTTTTTATGTCGGCAGCTGCGATGACGCTGCTGGCGTTCTTGCTGAGAATGGCCTTGCCGCCGCGTCAACCCGTGTCGACGCTTTCATACGGCAAGCTGCTGGCTTCGATGGAGCATCTGATGCGCAGCACGCCGGTCCTGCAGCGCCGCTCCTTATATCAAGCCTGCCTGTTTGCGGCCTTCAGCCTGTTCTGGACCACTACCCCGCTGTTGCTGGCCGGGCCTGAATTCCGGCTATCGCAAGGAGGCATTGCGCTGTTCGCTCTGGCCGGCGTCGCGGGCGCCATCGCCTCGCCTATCGCCGGCCGCTTCGCTGATCGCGGCTGGAGCAGGCCGGCAACTGCATTCGCGATGCTGGCCGTTGCCACTTCATTTCTCATCACGCATATCGGCGCCTATGGCTCGTCATTGTCCCTGGGCTTGCTTGTTGCAGCCGGCATTCTGCTGGATTTCGGCGTGACTACCAATCTGGTGCTGGGACAACGCGCCATCTTTGTATTGGGAGCTGAATATCGAAGCCGTCTCAATGGCCTCTACATGGCGACGTTCTTCGTCGGCGGCGCGCTCGGCTCGGCACTTGGCGGCCTGGCTTTCGCCCATGGAGGATGGGCTCTGGCGTCCTGGCTAGGATTCGCTTTGCCCGTCGTTGCGCTACTCTATTTCTTCACCGAGCAGCGATAGATTTCATTTTCAGGGAATTGTCCATCGCTTGATCCTGGTCAACGCCAGCCTGTGGATCTTTGCACCATTTTCAACATAGGCATGCGCAGCAAAAATAGAGTGAGCAGGCATTACCTTAATGCATGTCCAGTCCTAAAATAGGTTGACAGGTTTTATTACAACACAAACGCTCGATGCACCGCATCGGGCGTTTTGTATTTCAGGGCCGTATGCGGCCGTTCCCGGTTGTAGATCCGAACGGATTGCACCA
>NZ_JAGQEG010000106.1 GCF_018305005.1 Collimonas silvisoli | reverse complement strand
CGTACGGCGCTGATCGGCGCTACGGAGCAGAACCTGGGCGCCAGCCATAGCGATAGCCTGTGGTCGGCCTATGCCGAGGGCGGGTATGTGTTGCCGCTGTCCGATGACACTCGGCTGACGCCTTACGTCGGTCTGGCGTATGACCGCCTCAAGCGCGGCGGTTTTACGGAGAGCGGCGGCGTGTTCGGGCTGACGGCGGACAGCCAGACGTATAAACAGACGGCGGCTGTGCTGGGCTTGCGCGGCGACAGCAGTTTCCAATGGGCGGGCGGGCTGAGCGTGGTGCAGGCGTATGCGGCCTGGCAGCATGCGTTCAGCGACGGCCGGCTGGATTTCGGCGCGGCTTACGTGGGCGCGCCGGCGGCGGGATTTACGGTGCAGGGGATAGGCTTGGCGCGCAGTTCGGGCTGGGCCGGGCTGGGCTTGAGTACGGCGGTGGATAGGCGTTGGGGCTGGTATCTCAACTACGATGCGCAGCTGGGCAGCGGCGGCTTGCGTAATAATGTGCTGGCGCTGGGGTTGCGGTTTGCGCTTGATTGATCTGAACAGCGGTTGTCATTGACGGGTATCTTGGAAAGCTGCCGCCAGCGCTTTTTCCGTCAATGACAATAGCCTGAATTCACACCTATCTTGCCATTACATTCCGCTGCCGGCCGGCATATCGGCGTGCGCAGGCGTTTGTGTTTCCATTGCCGTCTGCGGCTCCATCGCAGGACTGGTCTTCATGACGCGTTTCTTGCCCATCAGACCCAGATCCGCTCCGGTAATGCCATATTCATTCATCTTGGTTTTGATCTCGGTGATGACGTCGGCGATTTCGGCCTGACGCAGTTCTTCCGCCTGTTTTCTCAATTGTTCGATTTGTGCTTGCAGCTCTTTGTAGGTTGTCATTTCTATTGCTTTCTTTCTGCGTTTGGGACGGGCAAGTATACCGTAACCACACAAGGGGATGAAATGCATCCGCGCTCCTCGTTTTGCCGCAGATCGCCCGCAGTTCGCCTTTTCGCAGATTGATACAGGTTGTTGCAAACATTACCGATTAGTAGTGCCCCTTTGTATTGCGTAATCTATATTGAATACAGGAAGGCAGTTTGTGCCGCCGTCCTCGCGGCGGCACGGGAAGTAAAAGGTGTTGCTATGAAAAGATTCTTGATATTGTGGTGCGCGGCAGTTGCGTTGATATTGTCTGCAGCTACGGGTACGGCGCTTGCCTTCAATGGCGGCGATCACCACGGAGGCGGTTTTCATGGCGGCGCTGGCGCAATGCACAACGGGATGCACAATGGCGGTGGACATGAGGCTCGCCACGGCTTTCACCACGGATTTCACGATTTTCGCGGACGTAGCGTGATCGTCATAGGCGGCCCTTTCTTCTGGACCCCGTATTACTATGACCCGACGTTCTATCCGGCCGGAACCATGTACGTGGCGCCAAGCAGCAATTACAGCTTCTACTGTAACGATCCTGCCGGCTATTACCCTGAGGTGTCGAGTTGCCCAGGCGGCTGGTTGCGGGTAGTTCCGGGCGACGCGCCATACTGATCCGATCGCAGTACCTGCGAAAAACGCTATCCCTTGGGTAGCGTTTTTTTTATATGTATGCCGTGATGACTGGGCGCCATCAAATTTTTGCCAGGCATCTTGCTGCCGATTAACATGGCGCGTACCATGAAGCGAAAATTCATTCGACTTCCTATCCCGGAGAAATACGCATGTCCATTCATATGATTGAAGCGGTTCGTTTTAATGTCGCGGGCGACAGAGTTGAGGAAGTGCGCTGGGGGCGGGCAAAGCCCAAGGACGACGGTTCCATCGGGTGGGAACACAAGACGTCGGAGCAGGACGTCAGCCTGGTGGTGGACGCCCTGCATTTCGGCGACGAGGTCGCCACCGCATTTTCAGTCGATGGAAAAATGGTGCGCGGCCCCAGCGTCGCGCTGGTGATTTACGAGCACGGGATTGAAGGTATCGGCATTGCCGATCATGGTGTGTCTGGTCGCACGCTGGCTGATTTGCCGCGATTTTAATAACGTGGAATGTAACCCCTCTAATCCTGCTTCAGGCCGAGCATAGTTGTTCTCAACTAGCCCGGCCAATCTCAAAAGCCGTTGGAAGATGCCGGGCCGCGGGCTGGGTTGCTGTCGATCGGAACACTGATAGCATCGCTGCCGCGTCGCTAATCGTTACGCCCAAACTATTGTCGGCAATGGCGCGCTTCGGTATTCCTGCAATAAGGAGGCCTAGCAGCAAGGCGAGCAGTATCTTTCCCATATCGCCTCCGATTTGCTGATTCAAATCAATCAAATACGATCACCTCTCAGGTTTTCATTCTAGGAAACAAAGCGCGGCTAAGCTAATAGAGAATCCCCATGCCGGGCGGCTTTCCCTGCATCTTTGGCAATGCACAGCGGAAAATAGTTGCCGGTGGTAATGTTTGGGTCCGGATAGCGCTATAGCCACTGATACCGCTACTGCAATAGATTGGCAATGAACAAGGATTTTCCGTGCCGGAAAATCCCTCGGCATCGATTTTCTAACGGAGGTATTGGATGCAGTCTCAGATCGAAAAAGCACGTGTCTTTCAACAACTTCATAAACGCGAAGGGGCCTTTATCATCCCCAATCCATGGGACATCGGCACTGCCAGATTGCTGGCTTTGCTTGGGTTTGAAGCATTGGCAAGCACTAGTGCGGGTTTTGCTTTTTCACGCGGTCAACTGGATGGCGATATCGGGCGCGAACAAATGATGGCGCATTTGACCGAACTGGCGGCGGCTACCGAACTGCCTCTGAGCGCGGATCTCGAAAATGGTTTTGGCGAGGCGCCGGCCACGGTCATGGAGACCATCAGGCTGGCCGCAGCCACCGGCATCGTCGGCGGTTCTATCGAAGACGCCAGCGGCAATCGCGACGATCCGATTTATGCCTTGGAACTCGCGGTGGAGCGTGTGCGCGCGGCTGCGGAAGCGGTGCGCGGCCTGGATTTTCCTTTTACGCTGACTGCGCGCGCGGAAAATTATCTGCATGGCCGCTCCGATCTGAAAGACACCATCAAGCGGCTCCAAGCCTATCAGGAGGCCGGCGCCGACGTGCTCTTTGCCCCAGGCCTGAAAAGCAAAGAGGAGATTGCCGCAGTGGTCAGTTCACTGGACAAGCCGGTGAACGTGATCATGGGACTGCAAGGCGTGCAACTCAGTTTGCAAGAGCTGGCCGCAATCGGCGTCAAGCGGGTGAGCGTCGGCGGTTCGCTGGCGCGCGCCGCATTGGGGGGATTCTTGCTCGCAGCTGAAGAGATGCGCGAGCATGGCACATTTACCTACGGCGAGGCGGCGGTGAGTTCAGGGCGGATTAGCGAAATGTTGCGGGCCGCGAAGCAGTTTTAAGCAGCGGAGGGCGGCAATAAGTTATATGCTGGTTAGTGTAAGATCCTTGCTTTTCCGCGCTGAAGAATTGTCGCTCACTATGAAAGTCTACAATTTAGCTTGTGAACAGAATCATCGCTTCGAGGGCTGGTTTTCCTCGGAGGAGGATTTTCTTGCGCAATCAGCGCGGCAGCAGATTACCTGCCCGGTATGCGATAGCTTCAAGGTGGACAGACTGCCTTCCGCCCCGCATCTGAATTTATCCGCCGCCAAATCAAATTCCGCTGCTGCCGGCGATGCGCATTTGAGTTCGCCGGCGGTGGCGCAAATTCAGCAGCGGCTGCAGGACATGGCGCGTCATGTCATGGAAAATACGGAGGATGTCGGCGCAGGTTTTGTCGAAGAAGCGCGCCGGATCCACTACCGTGAAGTCCCCGAGCACGGGATTCGCGGCATTGCCTCGCCGCAGCAATGCGAAGAGCTGGCAGAGGAAGGCATCGAGGTTTTTCAATTGCCGCTGCCAATCCCGCGCAAGCAGTCGCTGCAATAAGCCGGCTATCGTCAGTGCTGCCGGCGGGGGTCAGCCGCGGTCGCGCAAAATCCGCGTAACGCCGCGGACGCGGCGTACATTGCGCATCAACCTGGCCAGATGGACCCGGTCTTCAACCTGGATGGTGAAGATCAGCTGGGTCATCAGCTGGTCTTTGTCGTCATCCATGTTGACGTAGATGATGTTGGCGTCGGAATCGCCGATTTCGGCGGCGACCCTGGCCAGGATGCCTTTGTCGTTATGCACCAGCACCTTGATGCGGCAATCGAAGCGGCGGTTCAGGTCTTCACCCCACAGCACTTCGATCCAGCGCTCCGGATCCTTGTTGCGCTGGCGCTTGGCGATATTGCAGTCTTCCGTATGCACCACCAGACCCTGGTCGCGTTTGAGCTGGCCAGTGATATGGTCGCCGGGAATCGGCTGGCAGCATGGCGACAGTTGCACCGACACGCCTTCGCTGCCATAGATCACCACCGGCTCCATTTTGGCCGGGGCGACGACACCTTCCATGTCCAGCAACGGCGTCACCAAGGGTTCGTTTTCGAGCAGGCCCATGATGTGCCGGGCAACCAGGGTCGCCATGCGTTTGCCGACGCCGATGTCGGCATAGATTTCATCCAGCGACTTGGCGCTGGATTCATTCAGCAGGCGATCGACGACGATAGGCGCCAGCACCGGATTCAGGTTGAGCATCGCCAGCGCCTGCGACAACAGCCGCTGGCCGAGTTCCACCGACTCGCTCAGGTTAATGGTGCGCAGATGATGGCGAATCGCAGAGCGTGCCTTGCCGGTGCGCACAAAGCTGAGCCAGTTGGGACTGGGGCGCGAACTGGGCGAGGTAATGATTTCAACGATGTCGCCATTGTGCAGTTCGGTACGCAGCGGCGCCGGTTCGTGATTGATCTTGGCGGCGATGGTCTGGTCGCCGACATCGGTATGGATGGTGTAAGCGAAATCGAGGGCGGTGGCGCCGCGCGGCAAGGCGATGATTTTCGATTTCGGGGTGAACACGTAAACCGAATCGGGAAACAGGTCGACCTTGACGTGTTCCAGGAATTCGGCCGAATCGCCGGTCTGCTTCTGGATGTCGAGCAGCGACTGCAGCCAGGCATGGGTGCGTTGCTGCAAATCGCTCAGATTGCCTTCTTCATCCTTGTACAGCCAGTGCGCGGCAACACCCGATTCGGCCACCCGATGCATGTCCTGAGTGCGAATCTGGAACTCCACCGGCGTGCCGTAAGGGCCGATCAGAGTCGTATGCAGTGACTGGTAGCCATTCAGCTTGGGAATCGCGATGTAATCCTTGAACTTGCCCGGCATCGGCTTGTACAGCGCATGCAGGGTGCCGAGCGCGAGATAGCAATTGGCAAAAGTATCGACCACGATGCGGAAACCGTAGACATCCAGCACCTGGGAAAACGACAAATGCTTGTTGTGCATCTTGCGGTAGATGCCGAACAGGCTTTTTTCGCGGCCGTCGATTTGCGCATTGATGCCGGTTGCCGCCAATGTGGTGCTGACCGATTCCAGAATCTTGCTGACCACCTCGCGCCGGTTGCCGCGCGCCGCTTTGACCGCCTTGGCCAGCGTGCGGTGGCGCAGCGGATACAGATGCGAGAACGCCAGTTCCTGCAGCTCACGGTAGATATTGTTGAGACCCAGACGATGCGCGATCGGGATGTAGACCTCCATGGTCTCGCGCGCAATGCGGCGCTTCTTTTCCGGGATCATCACGCCCAGCGTGCGCATGTTGTGCAAGCGGTCGGCCAGCTTGACCAGGATCACGCGCACATCGCGCGCCATCGCCAGCAGCATCTTGCGGAAGTTCTCGGCCTGGGCTTCGATCTGGCTCTGGAACTCGATCTTGTCCAGTTTCGACAAACCGTCCACCAGGGTGGCCACCGGCGCGCCGAAGCGTTCGATCAGCTCGTCTTTCTTGACGTCCTGGTCTTCCATCACGTCATGCAGCAGAGCAGCCATGATCGCCTGCGCGTCAAGCTTCCAGTCGGCGCAGATTTCAGCGACGGCAATCGGGTGAGAAATATAGGGTTCGCCGGATTTACGCATCTGACCCAGATGCATTTCATCCGAAAAGCGATACGCTTCCTTGACCTTCTTCAGCTCGGCTGGGGTCAGGTATTCGGCAAGCTTGGTGGTCAGGTGAGTGATCGAGGCGACGCCGGGTTGCAGGGCGGGCTGGTGGTCTGACAAGGAGGGCGTATTAGCGGGTTTTCTGGCTGAGCGGGGGGAGGCCGCCCGTTTTTTAGCGGTTGCGGCTGATGACAGGCTTGAATCTGGAGATGTCAGGTTCATACTGGATCGATATCAGCCGCATGATGTTAATGATTAACCAGGTACCTTCTTCAGCATTTCGATGCCGATCTTGCCTGCAGCGATTTCGCGCAAAGCAATCACGGTTGGTTTGTCTTTTGCATCAATCTTGGCAGTGTGTCCTTGCAATAACTGGCGCGCGCGATAAGTCGCGGACAGCGTCAATTGAAAACGATTAGGGATTTGCTTCAAACAATCTTCGATGGTGATACGGGCCATATATTCTCCAAAAAACGGTGCCAGCTAAGCATTGGCTTAATACTAATTTAAATACTAACTTAAATTGGCATGGATGCCCAGTTGGGCAAATAAAGATGCGTTGCGCACTGCCTGCTGCGAAAAGCGGCAGCGGGTAGCTTTGACAATCGCAGTTAATTCCGACAGAGCAGACGCAAACTCTTGATTAATAATAACATATTCAAACTCGGGGGCGTGGGCGATTTCGCCGCCGGCGGCAAGAATCCGGCGCGTAATGACTTGCGGTTCGTCCTGGCCGCGCTTCTTCAGCCGCTCTTCCAGAGCCGCAATCGACGGCGGCAGGATAAATATGCCGACCGCGTGCGGGAATTGTTTCTTCACCTGCTGCGCGCCTTGCCAGTCGATTTCCAGCAAAACGTCGGTGCCGGATTGCATTTGCTCGGCAATCGCCAGACGCGAAGTGCCGTAATAATTGGTGTGTACTTCGGCCCATTCCAGGAATTCGCCTTGTTTGTGGCGCGCGCGGAAGTCTTCGACCGTGGTGAAATGATATTCGCGGCCGTTTTGCTCACTCGGGCGCGGTGGCCGCGTGGTGTAGGAAATCGATAGTTTGATTGCTTGTTCTTGCGCCAGCAAGGCGTTGACCAGCGTCGATTTGCCGGCGCCGGAAGGTGCTACCACCATGAACAGGCTGCCCGACATGGGGTGCTCGTCCGGCATGGCCGAACCGCTCAGCGGTTCGTTCGGGGACGTAGGTAAAAGTGGAGGTGTCATGACAATTGAGTAATGTGCAAACTGTCAGGCATCTAAAACGCCTGAATATAAGAGTGACATTGTATCAGCGCGGCAATCAGGCTGCAGCGTCGATTTGCATTTTCCTGCCTGGCGCGGAGGATGGATATATTGGCGGCGTGATAACGGTTGTCCAGGGCATGGTGTACATTTATGGGTTTTCAAAAAAGCGCAGGGCATTAGCCGCTCGCTTGGATGATGTGTAAATAACAAGGGGGTGCCATGGCGATCAAATTACAGCAAAGCGAGCAGAAGGATCTGATCGGATCGATTCAGCGCTATTTCAAAGAAAACATGGAAGAGCCGATCGGCGATCTGAAAGCCGGTATGCTGCTCGATTTTTGCCTGCAGGTGATCGGCCCCAGTATTTATAACCAGGCGGTGGCTGATGCGCAGGCCCATATGGAAGCGAAAGTCCTGGACCTGACGGTCGAGTGCTACGAAGAGACTGGGAATTACTGGAAGAAAAAATAAACCCGCTGCGGACCGGCCGCGCGGCTGCAAAGCTGACAGCAGCATGGTAGCGGACGCTATAATGCAGGCAGCGGCCTTTCTACCTCGATTTGCAACTCACAAAACACCATCCACACTATGCATTATGTTTCTACTCGCGGCCATGCAGCCGCACAAAATTTTTCCGAAATTCTGTTAGGCGGCCTGGCCCCGGATGGTGGTTTGTACCTGCCGGCGGAATATCCGCAAGTCAGCGGCGCCGAGCTGGATCAGTGGCGCAGCTTGTCGTATGCCGACCTGGCGTTCGAAGTACTGAAGAAATTTGCTACCGATGTGCCGCCGGCCGATTTGAAGGCATTGGCGCACAAGACCTACAGCGCCGAAGTTTACCGCAATGTACGGGCCGGCGAGGATGCCAGCCAGATTACACCTTTGCGCGTATTGGAAGAAAAAGACGGCAGCAAGCTGCTGTTGCAAGCACTGTCAAACGGTCCGACGCTCGCCTTCAAGGATATGGCGATGCAATTGCTGGGCAACCTGTTCGAATACACGCTGGCCAAGAACGACGCCAAGCTGAACATTTTCGGCGCCACCTCGGGCGATACCGGCAGCGCGGCGGAATACGCGATGCGCGGCAAGAAAGGCATACGCGTTTTCATGCTGTCGCCGCACAAGAAGATGAGCGCCTTCCAGACCGCGCAAATGTTCAGCCTGCAGGATCCGAACATTTTCAATATCGCGGTCGAAGGCGTGTTCGACGATTGCCAGGACATGGTCAAGGCGGTCTCCAACGATCATGGGTTCAAGGCCAGCCAGAAAATCGGCACCGTCAATTCGATCAACTGGGCGCGGGTGGTGGCGCAGGTCGTGTATTACTTCCGCGGCTATCTGAGTGCGACCACCAGCAACGATCAAAAAGTATCGTTTACCGTTCCCTCGGGTAATTTCGGCAACATCTGCGCCGGCCATATCGCCCGCATGATGGGTTTGCCGATCGATAAGCTGGTGGCGGCCACCAACGAGAACGACGTGCTCGACGAATTCTTCCGCACCGGCATCTACCGGGTACGCAAATCGGCCGAGACGTATCACACCAGCAGCCCTAGCATGGACATCAGCAAGGCTTCCAATTTCGAACGCTTCATCCACGATTTGCTGGATGGCGACAGCGAACGCGTGCGCGCCTTGTTCCATAAAGTGGAAACGACCGGCGGATTTGACCTGACGGGCGGCCCCGGCAGCGATGGCGACGAGTTTGCCAAGATCGGCCGTTTCGGCTTCCAATCAGGCAAGTCGACCCACCAGGACCGGCTGGACACCATCCGCGATATCCAGCAGCGCTATGGCGTCACGATCGACACTCACACCGCCGACGGCATCAAGGTGGCGCGCGAATACGTCACTCCAGGCGTGCCGATGATCGTGCTGGAAACCGCCTTGCCGGCCAAGTTCAACGAAACCATCCGCGAAGCGCTGGGGCGCGATGCCGAGCGGCCGGCCGGTTTTGAAAACATAGAAGCGCTGCCGCAGCGTTTCGAGGTGATGGCGGCCGACGTGGCGCAGGTCAAGGCCTTCATTGCCAGCCATACCGGCTTGTAAGCTTGTTGCGCTCAGATAGATGATGCAAAAACCACCGATGTTATCTGTTACTGAAGCCCTGGACGTGCTGCTGGCGGCGCCGCGGCCGCTGGTCGATAGCGCCGCCATCGAACCGATCCCGACGCTGGCCGCCAATGGCCGGATACTGGCAAACGCCCAGACCTCCCAGCTCAACGTGCCGCCGGCGGACAATACGCAAATGGACGGTTACGCCGTACGCGCTGCGGATTGCGCCGGCGGCGCTGCTCGCCTGCCCATCTCCCAACGGATTCCCGCAGGGCACGTCGGCGCACCGCTGCAGCCTGGCAGCGCCGCCCGGATTTTTACCGGCGCCATGATTCCAGAGGGCGCCGATGCCGTGGTGATGCAGGAAATGTGCGAGGCCGACGGCGATACGATAGTGATCAAACATGTACCGCAAGCCGGCGAGTGGGTGCGCCGCGCCGGTGAAGATATCCGCAGCGGCAGCGTGATCCTGCCTGCCGGCACGCGTCTGCGGCCGCAGCATCTCGGCTTGGCGGCGTCAGTCGGCCTGGAAACATTGCCGGTGCTGCGCAAATTGCGGGTGGCGATGTTTTTCACCGGCGATGAATTGACCATGCCCGGCCAGCCCTTGAAGCCGGGCGCCATCTACAACTCGAATCGCTTCGTCTTGCGCGGTCTGCTGGAAAACCTGGGCTGCGAAATCAGCGATTACGGCATCGTGCCGGATCAGCTCGAAGCGACCCGCGAGGCTCTACGGGTTGCGGCCCAGGAGCATGATTTGATTCTCACCTCGGGCGGGGTGTCGGTCGGCGAGGAAGATCACGTCAAGCCGGCGGTGGAGGCGGAAGGGCGCCTGAACATGTGGCAGATCGCCATGAAACCAGGCAAGCCGCTGGCATTCGGCGAAGTCCGCCGCGCCGCCGGAACCACGGCTTTCTTTATCGGATTGCCCGGCAATCCGGTATCCAGTTTTGTCACCTTCCTGATCTTTGTGCGGCCCTTCATTCTGCACCAGCAAGGCGTGGCGGCAAGCGGACTGGCGCCGCAAGCGATCTCCATGCGCGCCGATTTCGACTGGCCCAAGGCAGACCGCCGCCAGGAATTCTTGCGGGCGAAAATCAATGCCGATGGCGGCCTCGACTTGTTCCCACAGCAAGGGTCGGGCGTCCTGACATCGACCGTGTGGGGCGATGGCCTGGTCGATAATCCAGCAGGAAAGACCATCGCCAAGGGCGACTCGCTGCGCTTTTTGCCGTTTTCTGCTCTACTGTGAACATCCTTGCAATTGTTTGAAAAAGAGAATGTAATGAGAATCCAGCTGCGCTTTTTTGCCAGCATCCGCGAGGCGCTCAATTTGTCTCAGGAAACGCTGGAGTTGCCGGCTTCGATCGCCACCGTCGGCGAATTACGCAATTTCCTGCGCGAACGCGGTGCGGTCTGGGCCGAGGTACTGGCCGAGGGCCGGTCTTTGCGCATGGCCTTCAACCAGGAACTGGCGAACCCCGATACCGCTCTAAGCGAAGGCGGCGAAGTTGCGTTTTTTCCGCCGGTTACTGGTGGTTAACTACCGGTGACTAACTACCGGTGGCTGACTACTGTTGGCCGACCACCGATGGCCGACTTTAATGTTGTGCCTGTCGCGTCATCTTTGAGGTCTTGACTATGCCGATCCGTGTTCAGACTGAGGATTTCGATTTCGCTGCCGAGCTGGCGCAACTGCGGCTGTCCAATCCGAAAATCGGCGCCGTGGTCAGCTTTCTCGGCACCGTGCGCGATTTGAGCGACGGCAGCAGCGTTGCTCAGATGGAGCTGGAGCATTATCCCGGCATGACCGAAAAAGCCTTGTCGACTATTGTCGACCAGGCCAAACAGCGCTGGGATATTTTCGATGCGCTGGTGATACACCGCATCGGCCCTTTGCTGCCGCTCGATCAGATCGTGCTGGTTGCCGTCAGCTCGGCACATCGCGGCGACGCCTTCGCCGCCTGCGAATACATTATCGATTACCTGAAAACCGAAGCGCCGTTCTGGAAAAAAGAATACACGGAGCAAGGCGCGCGCTGGGTCGACGCCCGTAGCACCGACGATGAGGCGCTGGCCAAATGGGAATTGGGCCAGGACCAAGACCAGGATCCGCTGCCGCTGCCTATGCGCGAAAGCAAGAAGTGAGCTGGCTGGCGGTTGGCGTTGGCGCTATCCTCGGCGCCTGGCTACGTTGGGGCGCGAGCATCTGGCTGGGCGCCTATCAGAATCAACTGCCGCTGGGAACTTTGCTGGTCAATCTGGCGGGCGGCTACTTGGCCGGCCTGGCCGTAGGATTCTTTGAATCGCATCCTTTGCTTCCGATCGAATGGCGCTTGCTGGTGATTACCGGATTTCTGGGCGGCCTGACCACTTTCTCCACTTTTTCCGCCGAATCGATGGTGCTGTTGCAGCACGGCCAGTATGGCTGGTTCCTGGGGCATACCCTGTTGCATCTTTTCGGTTCGATCATATTGTGCATCGCCGGCTTTGCCACCATCCGTTTTTTCACCATGTATTTTGGTAGTTAGGGCCTGTTAACATTTGATTTGGGAGTGCGAACGCGCGGCAGGCGTTGCGTGCCTAGGCGCAGCGACGCGACGTGGCGGTGCCACGGCAAGGAGCTGCAACAACGGCATGCGATGCCTGCAGCCGTTCCCGGAGGGTTCCAACCAAAACGTGCGCTGGCCGCGTTGCATGGCTTGCTGGGGCACCAGCCCCAGCTACGCCACGCCCTTGCAGGGCGCATACCCGCCTGCATGCGGGTATCGTTACGCAGGCGTGCAGCATGCTGCACGAATTCCCTGCTGCACCCTTGCCAGCACACGTGTTGGTTGGAACGCATCTCCCAAATCAAATGTTAACAGGCCCTAGCATTTTGTATTTTGTGCGCTTGAAATAGGTCCGCTTGTCCCAATTTTCTAAGCATTAGATATTTTGGAGGAACCATGCGTTTCGATAAATTAACCACAAAATTGCAAGAAGCAATTGCCGACGCCCAGAGTCAGGCGGTTGGTAATGACAATCAATATATTGACCCGGTGCATGCCCTGATCGCGCTGTTGAATCAAGATGACGGCGCCGCCACCTCGCTGCTGCAACGGGCGGGCGTCAATGTTGCCGCGCTGAGGCCCGCCCTGAAAGCTGCTCTGGAACGCCTGCCCAAGGTCAGCGGCACCGGCGGTGAAGTACAGATAGGCCGCGAGCTGCTGGCCTTGCTCAACCTGGCGGACAAAGAAGCGCAAAAGCGCGGCGATCAATTCATCGCCAGCGAGATGCTGTTGCTGGCGCTGCTCGACGACAAGTCCGACGCCGGCCGGCTGGCGCGTGAAAACGGCCTGACCCGCAAGGCGCTGGAGGCTGCGATTACGGCGGTGCGCGGTGGCGCCAATGTGGCTTCCCAGGAGGATGAAGGCCAGCGCGAAGCATTGAAAAAATACACGCTCGACCTGACCGAACGGGCGCGCCTCGGCAAGCTCGATCCGGTGATCGGCCGCGACGACGAAATCCGCCGCGCCATCCAGGTTTTGCAGCGGCGCAGCAAGAACAATCCGGTGCTGATCGGCGAACCCGGTGTCGGCAAGACCGCGATCGTGGAAGGCTTGGCGCAGCGTATCGTCAACGGCGAAGTGCCTGACAGCTTGAAATCGAAACGTGTCTTGTCGCTCGACATGGCATCCTTGCTGGCCGGCGCAAAATTCCGCGGTGAATTCGAAGAACGCCTGAAAGCGGTGCTGAAAGAAATCGCTCAGGACGAAGGGCAGACGATTGTCTTCATCGATGAATTGCACACCATGGTCGGCGCCGGCAAGGCGGAAGGGGCGATAGATGCCGGCAATATGCTGAAGCCGGCACTGGCGCGCGGTGAGCTGCATTGCGTCGGCGCTACTACGCTGGATGAATATCGCAAATACATCGAGAAGGATGCCGCGCTGGAACGGCGTTTCCAAAAGATCCTGGTCGACGAGCCTAGCGTCGAAGCCACGATTGCCATTCTCCGCGGTTTGCAGGAAAAATACGAAGTCCATCACGGCGTGGAAATTACCGATCCGGCGATTGTCGCGGCGGCGGAACTGTCGCATCGCTATATTACCGACCGCTTCTTGCCCGACAAGGCCATCGATTTGATCGACGAGGCGGCAGCCAAGATCAAGATTGAAATCGACTCCGAGCCGGAGGTGATGGATAAGCTGGACCGCCGTCTGATCCAGTTGAAAATCGAGCGTGAAGCGGTGCGCCGCGAGAAGGACGAAGCGTCGCAAAAGCGCTTCTCCTTGATCGAGGAAGAGATCGAAAAACTGTCACGCGAGTATGCCGATCTGGAAGAAATCTGGAAATCGGAGAAGGCCAGCGCCCAAGGCAGCAAGCATCTGAAAGAAGAGATCGAGAAGCTGCGTCTGCAAATTGAAGAAGCGACGCGCAAGAGCGATTGGCAAAAGGTTTCGGAACTGAAGTACGGCAAGTTGAATGAGCTGGAAAAAGCGCTGGAAACCCAATCCAGACAGGATGCGCTGAACGCCGGGCAGCCCGCTGCGGACGGTAAGCCGAAGCTGGTGCGGACCCAGGTCGGCGCCGATGAAATTGCCGAGATCGTTTCGCGTGCTACCGGTATCCCGGTAGCCAAGATGTTGCAGGGCGAGCGCGACAAGCTGATCAACATGGAAGACGGGCTGCATAAGCGCGTGGTGGGCCAGAACGAGGCGATTGTCGCGGTCTCGGATGCGATTCGCCGCTCGCGTGCCGGACTTAGCGATCCTGACCGGCCGTATGGTTCGTTCATGTTCCTCGGTCCTACCGGTGTCGGCAAGACCGAGCTATGCAAAGCCCTGGTCGGCTTTCTGTTCGACAGTGCCGATTCTCTGATCCGCATCGACATGAGCGAATTCATGGAGAAGCACTCGGTAGCACGCCTGATCGGTGCGCCGCCGGGTTATGTCGGTTATGAAGAGGGCGGTTATCTGACCGAGCTGGTGCGCCGCAAGCCGTACAGCGTGATCTTGCTGGATGAAATCGAGAAGGCCCATCCGGATGTGTTCAATGTGCTGTTGCAGGTGCTGGACGACGGCCGCATGACCGATGGCCAGGGCCGCACCGTGGATTTCAAGAATACGGTGATCGTGATGACCTCGAATCTCGGTTCGCATCGGATTCAGGCGATGGAAAGCAGCGATCCGGCGGAGGTAAAGGCGGAGGTGATGGATGAAGTCAGAAGCCGTTTCCGGCCGGAGTTCATCAACCGTATCGATGAAATCGTGGTGTTCCATGCCTTGGACGAAAAGAATATCGGCGCGATTGCCAAGATCCAGCTGAAAATCCTCGAACAGCGTTTGGCGAAAATGGATATGGGGCTGGAAATTTCAGAAGCCGGTCTGCAAAAGATTGCGGAGGCAGGTTTCGACCCGGTCTACGGCGCCCGGCCATTGAAGCGTGCGATCCAGCAGCAGATCGAAAATCCCTTGTCAAAATTGCTTCTTGAAGGCAAGTTTGGTCCAAAGGACATTATTCACGTAATTGTTAACAATGGTGAGATCGTATTCAAAGCGACGGTTTAAGCCCGGATTTTGCATACGCAAACAGGTAGAATCGCGACAGGCTTGAACGTGTTGCTTTATAGATTAAAGGTCACATGGCTACGCCGTGTGGCTTTTTTTTTAGATCCATGCTGTTTAATCCACGGTCTTGGCCTGCTAAAAATTGAATGTTATCAATTGCGCATTGTGTGTGAATTAAGAGGGGGAGTAAGCATTTTTCCCGGCAGGGTAAAGATGCCGAAATATTATCCCGAAGCTGGATATCGCTAATTCTTGTTTTATTTCGAGGCAATTTTGAAGCGAACGTCACTGCAACGCATCTTCATTTTGCCGTTTGCAGCGCTACTGTTGTGCCTGGCCGCTTCAGTCGGCTGGCTGCTTTATCAAACCGGTCAGGACGCCACCGATGCTTTGTCGCAAAAGGTCCTGGCAAACATGATGGGAGGCATCAACAGCGCAATCAACAGGCAATTGTTCGACGCCGGTGCAGCGTTGCGGGTAGTCGCGCCTGATCAAATTGCCGATACTACCGATAAGACCCCGACGCCGATCCCTATCCCGTTTCCTGCCAGCATCGGCCGGCTGGAAGAACGCATGTGGATTGCCAGCGGGCTGTTTCCAACGGTCGGCAGCCTGATCTGCTTTGCCGGTGCGGACGGCCATTTTGTCGGCATCCGCAGAACCGCCGTCAATGAATTCCGGGTCAGGCTTAGAGGCATAGGCGACGGCGCCAGCCATTTATATCGCAGCCGCGGCCCGGCGTCTGAAATGATTCTCCTGGAAACGGAAGACTACGAGCCGCGCGAGCAGAGCTGGTACTTGAATGCCGTCAATCGGAGAAAAGACACATGGTCGCCGCTGTTCATCGATAGCGTCAGCAATGAGCCGGCGCTGATGTTGGCGCGGCCAGTGTATGGTGCCGGTCAGGAAATACGTGGCGTGGTAGCCAGGGAATTGTCATTGAAACCGCTGCGAGAATACTTGCAGGCGCTGCCCATGGACAGAAACGGTGTTGCCTTTGTGGCCGAGCGCGGCGGCGATCTGGTCGCATCTTCGAATGGCGAAGGTGCATTTGCCTTGGCTAAAGACGCCCAGAGCCAACACCTCCGAAATAATCTGAGAGATGCCGCATCACCCTTTATGCGCCAGAGCTGGCAACTGGTGCAAGCCTATTTGCAGCAACAGCGGGAGGCGGCGCCGGTCATCGAGCCGATAGTCGCCTCGGCTGCCAGCCTGTCCAAGCCAGACAAGCTGATCGTCGGCGCCTTTCCCAGCAGGTACGGCCAGATCGAAGTGGCGGCGCAGATCCACCGCGATGCTGCCGGCTTGGAGTGGGTGGCGGTGGTTGCGCTGCCGCGTTCCGATTTCTGGGGCGCGGTCAATTCCAGCGTCTATAAGAGCTTGTACCTGGGCTTGCTGGTGATCCTGCTGGCCTTGTTGTTCGGTTATGCGATATTGCGCTGGGTGCTGCGCGATATCCGCAAACTGACGCTGGCGGTACGCAGCATAGGCAGCGGCCGGCCGTTTGCCAAACTGAATATCGACCGCCAGGATGAGATCGGTGAACTGGCGCAGAGTTTTCAAGAGATGGAGCGGCATCTGCGCACCGACCGTCTCACCAGCTTGCTGAATCGCGATTCCCTGATTGCGCAAATCGAATTCCGCCGGCGCACCGATGTCGAACCGCATCTGTTCCGTTTTGCGGTACTGTTCGTCGATCTGGACAAGTTCAAGCAAGTCAACGATCACTATGGCCACGATGAGGGCGACCGGGTTCTGATTGAAGTCGGCTTGCGCCTGCAAAACGCCTTGCGCAAGGAAGACGAGGTGGCGCGTTTCGGCGGCGACGAATTCATCGTTTACCTGCCTGGCGTGGCGGATGAAGAGTCGGCGCTGGCGATCGCCGAAAAGATTTATGCCGTATTGAACAAGCCGATCCTGATGGCCAACGGCGGACATTGCCAGATTGGCGCTTCCATCGGCGGCGCCCTGTATCCGGCCGACGGCCCCGATCTGGAGACCTTGTTGAAGGTGGCCGACAAGCGGATGTATAGTGTCAAGAAATTCGGCGGCCTGACGTTTTCGTCGGACGACTGATCTTTTTTTCACTGCCATGCGACGGAGATGCAATGACCTTTTCTACCTGCGATTTATGCGACGCCAACGAAGACAAGCTGGGCACCGCCGCTCTGGCGGTATTGCCGCCGGTGTTTATCTCCTTGGGCAAGCGCCAGGCATTTAGCGGCCCGGCGCGCACCGTCAAGGTACATGAAGACAATGTGCTGGTACGCAGCACGCTGGAAACCGCCGGCGGCGGCCAGGTGCTGGTGATCGACGGCGGCGGCAGCCTGCGTTGCGCCCTGGTCGGCGGCAATCTCGGCGTGCTGGCGCAAAAGAACGGTTGGGCCGGCATCATCGTGAACGGCTGCGTACGCGATTCGGCCGAGCTGAACGCCTGCGATATCGGCGTACGCGCGCTGGCGCTCCATCCGCAGCGCAGCGTGCGCAAGGGAGTAGGGGAGCGCGACGTCAGCGTCTCTATCGCCGGTGTTACAGTAGCGCCCGGCGCCTGGATATACGCCGACGCCGACGGCATATTGGTGGCGGGCCAAAAACTGCTTTAAACAGCACAGCCGGGTTAGTGCCGCGCAAGCAGCTTCGCCATGTTATGAGGCGGTGGTTGTCTGTCAGATAACCGCAATGCGTTTAGGGGTTGTACGCCCCAACCCTCGAAATTTCCCGCTCCTGACTAACACGGCTCCCGCCGCAGCCGCTCTCAAGTCGAGCGACAGCGTAGGTTTAAATTTTTTCAACGATGCAGTAATGTGCGAAGGGCCTTGGGTATTTCTTGGAACTTATTTTCGTTTTCAAATCTGTGACAATCCTCAGCCGCAATTATCTCTGGGTGCTTGCCAAGAATCGAAAACAGCTTTTCACCATCGCACCGAAGTACTGCGATTCGTCTTTTTGTTTTTTTGTTTTTGACCTGTGCCACCCAACATGCGTCGGCAGCTCCGCATGAATGATATTCAAGGACTTCAGTTTTTGGTTTCCATGCAAGTTGCATGAGCGGATTACCACTTGAAGCCAACGATTCTTCGCCGACTGTGAATAGCACCATAGACAGCATTGACACTAGAGCCGCTTTTGTTGCACTCATTTGTACGCCTTCCCCCCCGTTGCAGTGATGTATTCGGTCGGATGTTTACAAAAGATGGTGCTGCCATGAGCGGAAGTCGAAACCCACACTGCGTCGTAGCGACCACGTTCGGCACCGTCAACAATTTGACCAGTTTTTTTGTTTTTAATCTTCCAGCGAACAATCACCTCTCGCTTTTTTTCCTGAACTTTGAAGATGTTGTGGGATTGGTCTCCGAACTTGAATCCATCGCGGACTTTCGGGTGGTTGCTATAGTTAGTTTTGAAATCCAATCCATCCCACCAAAATCCACCATTTGATGGATCTGTCCCTTTGTTATTTAGAGCGGAAGTGGCCCAATCAACCGCCAGTGACATGCCAGCATCTTTCCTGATAGCGCTTTCGCTGGTTTTCATTAATTTGTTAAATCGCGCATTGCTACCGTCCCATGCATAGGCGTAGTTTGGTTCTGCCGCTTTTAACGCGGATACAGTTTTTCCGCCCCATGCGCGGCACCGGTTGGCAACAGCAAATGCAATTCCGCCTATTTCATCAGAATCATTTGCCGTGGATGCTTCGCCGTATGCCACAGCCGCAAGCAATCGAGTTTCGTCGTCAATTTTCTCGTCACTCACTTATTAGCTCCTTTAATCCACGCAATGAAGCTCAGGTTCGGGTGCTCATTGACGGAGTACGGTTTAGTTCTGCCGTTTTCTAGTGTTT
>NZ_JAGQEG010000105.1 GCF_018305005.1 Collimonas silvisoli | reverse complement strand
CAAACTTCATCGCCAATCGCGTGGGTGTGTTCGGCATTTTGTCGACGGTGCATCAGGCTGAAAAATTCGGCCTGTCGGTCGACGTTGTCGACGACCTGACCGGCGCCAAGCTGGGCCGCGCCAAATCCGGTACTTTCCGTACCGCCGATGTGGTCGGCCTGGACACCATGGGGCATGTGATCAAGACCATGCAGGACAACCTGAAGGACGATCCGTTCTACGGCGTGTACGCAACGCCGCCGCTGCTGGCCAAGCTGGTCGAGCAGGGCACGCTGGGCCAGAAAGCCGGCGCCGGTTTCTACAAGAAGGTTGGCAAGGATATTCTGCGTATCGACGCTGCCAAGGGCGAATACGTTACCGGCGGCGGCAAGGCCGACGAACTGGTGGCGCGCATCCTGAAAGACAAGGATCCGGTCAAGCGCATGAAAACCCTGCGCGAATCGACCAATCCGCAAGCGCAATTCCTGTGGTCCATTTTCCGCGACGGTTTCCACTACATCGCGGTGCATATGGAATCGATCGCCGACAACGCGCGCGACATCGATTTCGCCATGCGCTGGGGCTTCGGCTGGAGCGTCGGTCCGTTCGAAATCTGGCAAGCCGCCGACTGGCAGCAGATCGCCGGCTGGGTCAAGGAAGACATCGGCGCCGGCAAGGCGCTGTGCAATGCACCGCTGCCAGCCTGGGTATTCGACGGTCGCACCGGCGTGCACGCCGCCGACGGTTCTTATTCGCCAGCGAAGAAAGCCAATGTCGCCCGTTCCACGCTGCCGGTCTATCAACGCCAGGCGTTCCGCGCACCGTTGCTGGGTGAAGGCGTGGCCGACGGCAAGACTGCCGGCACCACCGTATTCGAGGACGACTCGGTACGCGCCTGGCACCAAAACGATGAAGTGCTGATCCTGTCGTTCAAGACCAAGATGCATGTGATCGGACCAGGGGTCATCGCCGGTTTGAACAAGGCGGTGGCCGAAGCGGAAAAGAATTACAAGGGCCTGGTGCTGTGGCACGCCGATGCTGCCGAAGGCGGCGCATTCTCGGCAGGCGCCGATCTGCAATCGATGCTGCCGTTGTTCATGTCGGGCGGCGCCAAGGCGATCGAACCGATGGTCGCTGAATTGCAGCAAGCGTTCATGGGCCTCAAGTATGCCAGCGTGCCGGTAGTTGCTGCGGTGGCGGGTTTGGCGCTGGGCGGCGGCTGTGAGTTGGCACTGCACACAGCCAAGCGGGTAGCATCGATCGAGTCGTATATCGGCCTGGTTGAAGTCGGCGTTGGCTTGATCCCTGCCGGCGGCGGTTTGAAGGAAGCGGCAGTACGTGCCGCCAACGACGCCAAGGGCAACGACATCCTGCAATTCCTGAAGACGTCTTTCATGAACGCTGCAACCGCCAATGTTTCGAAATCGGCCTTGCAGGCGCAGAGCATGGGTTATCTGAAAGCCGACGACGTGATCGTGTTCAATCCATACGAATTGCTGCACGTGGCCAAGGTCGAGGCGCGCGCCATGTTCGACGCTGGCTACCGTCCGCCGCTGAAGGCGCAGATCGCGGTCATCGGCCGTTACGGCGTTGCGACCATCCTGGCGCAACTGGTCAACATGCGCGACGGTGGCTTCATCTCCGCGCATGACTACAAACTGGGCAGCATGATCGCCAACATCGTATGCGGCGGCGAAGTGGAAGAAGGTAGCGTGGTGAATGAACAATGGTTGCTGGACCTGGAACGCAAAGCGTTCGTCGAACTGCTGAACAACCCTAAGACGCAAGAGCGGATCATGGGCATGATGCAGACCGGCAAACCAGTGCGCAACTAATCAAATCAGGAGCAGGAAATGACTAAACAACTTCAAGATGCGTACATCGTTGCCGCTACCCGCACTCCAATCGGCAAGGCGCCGCGCGGCATGTTCAAGAACACGCGCCCCGACGATCTGCTGGTGCGCGTAATGCAATCGGCGCTGGCGCAAGTGCCGGGCCTGGATCCGAAACTGATCGAAGACGCGATCATCGGCTGCTCGTTCCCGGAAGGTGCGCAAGGCTTGAACATGGCGCGCAACGCCGTGTTGCTGGCTGGCTTGCCGAACACCATCGGCGGCGTCACCATCAATCGCTATTGCGCTTCCGGCATCACCGCGGTGGCGATGGCGGCCGACCGGATTCGCGTCGGTCAAGCCGATGTGATGTTCGCAGGCGGCGCCGAATCGATGTCAATGGTGCCGATGATGGGCTTCCATCCATCGGTCAACATGGCTGTGTTCAAGGATGAAAACATCGGCATGGCCTATGGCATGGGGCTGACCGGCGAAAAAGTGGCGCAGCAATGGAAAGTGTCGCGCGAAGCGCAGGATGCGTTTGCGCTGGAATCACACCGCCGTGCGCTGGCAGCGCAAGCGGCTGGCGAGTTCAAGGATGAAATGACAGCGGTCGATATCATTGAACGCTTCCCTAATCTGGCAACTGGCCAGATCGATATCACGACCCGTACCGTCGATCGGGACGAAGGTGCGCGTGAATCCACCATGGAAGGCTTGGCCAAGTTGAAGGCAGTGTTTGCCGCCAAAGGCACGGTCACTGCGGGTAATTCATCGCAAACTTCGGATGGCGCCGGTGCGCTGATCCTGGTCAGCGAAAAGATCCTGAAACAATTCAACCTGACGCCGTTGGCGCGTTTCGCCTCGTTTGCGGTGCGTGGCGTGGCTCCGGAAATCATGGGGATCGGACCGAAAGAGGCGATTCCAGCGGCGTGTCGCGCCGCCGGCATCACTCAGGACCAACTGGACTGGATCGAATTGAACGAAGCATTTGCTGCGCAATCGCTGGCAGTGATTCAGGATCTCGGTTTGGATCCAGCCAAGGTCAATCCAATGGGCGGCGCGATTGCACTGGGCCATCCGCTGGGTGCGACCGGCGCGATTCGTTCAGCGACCGCGATCCACGCTATGCGCCGTCACAATTTGAAGTACGGCATGGTGACCATGTGCGTTGGCACCGGTATGGGGGCCGCAGGTATTTTCGAGCGGATGTAATCAAGTTAACCAGATTGTCATAAGCAATCGTCAAAGACGAAAAAAGCCGTACAGCTACCGCCGTGCGGCTTTTTCGTCTTCGAATCCATATGAGGCGCGATAACTGCGTTGCATGGCCTTGCCGTACTGGCGTACTGTCTGCGGCTCATGCGCCTTGTTCTCGCGCCTCATATGGATTCGAAGGCTAGGGTTTGGCGATTTATCTTAATGCGTGCTTTATGTCACGCTCAATGAATTGGAGTAACAGATGGATATATTGACTCGTAAAGAGAACGGTATCCTGACGATTGAATTCAATCGCCTGGAGAAGAAGAATGCGATCACTGCCGCGATGTATCAGGCTATGGTCGATGCCTTGAAAGATGCGGAGAGCGATAGCGCGGTTAGGGCGATTTTGTTTACCGGCAAGCCGCAGATATTCAGCGCCGGCAACGATCTTGAAGATTTCATGAAGAATCGGCCGACCGGCTCCGACAGCCCGGTGTTTCAATTCCTGTGGCACATCAGCCATGCCAGCAAACCGCTGGTGGCTGCGGTGGCGGGTGCCGCGGTCGGCATCGGCACCACCTTGCTGATGCATTGCGACTTGGTGTATGCCGCCGACAATGCACGTTTCTCGATGCCGTTCACGCAACTCGGTTTGTGCCCGGAGGCTGCGTCCAGCCTGATATTTCCGCAGATCGCAGGCTATCAGCGCGCGGCTGAAAAGCTGCTGCTGGGCGAGGCGTTTACGGCGGAAGAAGCCAACGCCATGGGCCTGGTCAATAAAGTATTGCCGGCAGAAGAATTGCTGGCGTTTGCCCAGGCACAGGCGGCCAAGCTGGTGGCGCTGCCTGCGGCGTCGATCCGCGTCACCAAGCGCTTGATGAAGGGCGGCCAGACCGCTGCGGTAGAAGCGCAGATGAAGCAAGAGATCGAGCACTTCGGTGCGATGCTGAAGGCGCCGGAAGCAGCAGAAGCATTCATGGCATTTTTCGAAAAACGGAAGCCGGATTTCAGCAAGTTTTGCTGATCACTCGTCGCTGGCGTTGACCGCGGAGTGCGGGTCATCTGCGGCCGGTACGTCGATTCCTTCATCGAGTTGATGGCGCACCCAGCTGGCTTCGCTATACGATAGCTGGCGGACTTCGACCTGCGCGGTGCCGCTGCGGACGAAACCCAGTTGTTTCGCCGCAGCGTAAGAGACATCGAGAATCCGTCTGCTGCTATATGGTCCGCGATCGGTCACCTTGAGCAGCGCCACCTTGTTGTTGCGGACATTGCGCACCAAAACCCAACTGAGCAGCGGCAGATTGGGATGCGCCGCCGTCATCGAATGCATATTGAAGCGCTCGCCGTTCGCTGACTTGCGGCCATGAAAACCCGGACCATACCAGGAGGCCGTGCCGCGCTGGACAGCGGTACCCAGATCGGAGCGCAAGCGCATGCTCTCATCAAGATGAAGGCTTTGGTTGGCGGTTGCAGCGTGTTCGTGCGGCAGGTTCTGTCCGCTGGATGCATCAGGAACCGGCGGCGGCATCGTTGTATCTGCGCTGGCAGGAATCGCGGCACAGGTTGCCAGCAATAAAATGAGACGGCGGATGAGCAAGAATCGTGGCCAAAACGAGCAAGCCCCTGGAGTGGTTTCAAGAGGCCGGCCTGACATCATTTCTTGTTTTTATTGACGGTATCTTTGAATCCCTTGCCTGCAGTGAATTTGACGGTTCTGGCGGCAGCAATCTTAATTTCTTCACCAGTGCGTGGATTGCGGCCAACGCGTGCGGCGCGTTTGCCTGAAGAAAACGAACCGAATCCGATCAATTGAACGGTATCGCCTTTGGCTACGGCCTTGGTCACATTATCTATCACCGAATCCAGCACGCGCTGGGCGCCGGCTTTCGAGATGTCGGCATCGGCGGCAATGGCGTCGATCAATTCAGTTTTGTTCATGGAGTTATTTCCTTAAAAAAGTCGTGAGTTGCAAATTCAAGTTGCACACTTACTTTAAAGCGGCGACCTGGACGAATGCACAGTCTATTGCAATGCGATGAAAGAACGCTTATCAAAACATGGATTTTTCAATTGTTTACATTGTCGCGTCGGGCTTTGATGCGTGCCCTGGCTATTGATTGATCCAAGATTAAAAACCCGACGCGAGGTCGGGTTTTTGTGTCTCTGCAGAATGCTGCGACAGCTACAGAAAATTACATTTTCTTTTGCACGTCCTGTGCCGCGTCTTGAACTTTCTCGCCGCCGGTCTGGACATCCTTGCCTACGCCGGCAATGGTGTTGCAAGCTGACAGCGCACCGATCGCGCCAAGCATCGCTGCGATTAACATCATCTTCTTTAGCATGGTGTTCTCCTTAGGGGGTTGGAAACGCAGTAATCTTATCACCAGGTTTTGGTGCAAGTCTAATCAATGCGCTTGCCATAACAACAATAGGCCGCTAACTCCGTCCCACAGGATTTGCACGCCGATGCAGAGCAAGATAAACGAAGTCATGCGCTGCATGACGGTGGTGCCGGTATCGCCCAGCAAACGAATCAAGACACCGGCAAAACGGTTGCTGAGATAAACCGCCAACGCCGCCAATGCGAGGCCGGCGACGGCGGCAATCATGGACAGCGGTAGCGGAATATCCGGCACCCGCACGCCGGCGCCGAGGGTGATGGCGACCGAGATCGAACCGGGGCCGACGGTGAGCGGAAACGCCAGCGGGTAAAAAGCCTTCTTGGATGCCAGCTCCTCGGTCCAGAGCGATTCCGGCACGGCTTCGCCTTTAGGCATTTCGTCGGAGTTCAGCATTTTCCAGGCGGTGGCGATCACCAGCAAGCCGCCGGCAACTTTCACCACCGGCAGCGACAGGCCAAAAAAAGCCAGTACGTGGGTGCCGATGAACATGCCGCCTACCAGCAGCAGGAAGGAGTTGATAGCTACCCGTCGCGCCAGCGAATTGCGGGTGGCGTCGGAAGCAGTGCTGGTCAGTGCGTGGAAAATCGGCGCGCCGCCGGGCGGATTCATGATCGGCAATAGTGCGGCAAGCACAAACAGCACAGTCTTCAGGAAACTAAGTAAATGGAATTCCATGTGTGCATGTCGCCAGTAGTCATCGGTGGCCCGATTCTAGACCGACGGCATGGCGGCGGCAAGCAATGCCGCGCACAGCCGGGCTTACCAGCCGAAACGTTCGCAGGCGCGATGGTACACCAGGCCGGAGAGGGCGATGTCTTCGACGCCGACGCCAATCGCTTTATAGATCACCAGATCGTTTTGCTGACGCTGGTAAGTGCTGCTGCCGTCGACAATCTGGCCCAGTTCCCACACCTGTTCCCAAGCGAAGATGCCCGGTTTGCACAACAATAGATCGCCAGCCTCCTGCTGCGCCTGCGGCTTCCATTCGACCACCAAAGCATCGGCGCGGGCGATCGCGCGATCGTCGAGTTCGCGCAGATTGCCTTTGCTGGCGCCCACCGCCGCGACGAAGGCGCCCGCTTGCAGCAGGTCGCCGGAAAACAGCGGTTCGGCCGAGCGCGTCACGGTGACGACTACGTCACCGGCCTGGGCCGCTTCATCGATACTGACAGCGCACGCCGGAATCCCGGTCTGTTGCGTGATCTGTTCGGCAAATTGCTGTTGGCCGCTGCGGCCGGCAATCAGGATTTCCTTGAATTTTCGGACCTCCAGCAAGGCCGGCACATGCGAGTGCGCCTGGACTCCAGTGCCGATCACCGCCAGCGTGGCGACATCTTGTCTGGCCAGATGATCGGCGGCGACCGCGGTGGCGGCGGCGGTGCGCAGGCCGGTCATGGTATCGGATTCAATTGCCGCCAGCGGCCGCCCGTCCTCGGTGGAAAACAGCACGGTGACAAAATGAAATTTGCCATTGATGGTGGTGTAGATCTTGTAACCGGCGATACCGGCGGCGGGCAGCAACGCTCCCATGCTGGACATCATGACGGGCCCGGCGCTGGTGCGGATTCTTGCTTGTTGCGCGCCTTGTCCGATGCCGGCGAAAGCCTGGCGCATGGCGGCGATGGCGTCGCCGATATTGATCAGCTCGGCGACTTGCTGGTTGGTGATGAGTTTCATGGTTTTCCCTTGCTAAACGCGAAATGAAAAAGGGCTGGCGTCGATGGCGGTAGTTTCGCCTGCCATCAACTGCGCCAGCAGCGTTGCGCTGCCATGCGCCAGGGTCCAGCCGAGACTGCCGTGGCCGACATTCAGGTACAGATTCTTGACCGGCGCCGCCGCAATCAGCGGCACGCCGCTCGGCGTGGCAGGGCGGAATCCGGCCCATGGCGACAAGTCTGCGCCGTCCGACAGATCGCCGCAACCCGGGAACAATTCAGCCACGCCGCGTTTCAATTCGTCGATGGCGCTGCTCGGTATGCTGCGATCCATGCCGACCAGTTCCACCCGCCCGGCCACCCGCAGGCGGTCTCCGAGCCGTGCGTAGACGATTTTCTGGGAGAGATCGGTAATGGATACCTGCGGCGCTGCGGCTTGGGCGGCGGCGTCGCTCAACGGCACCGTGATGCTGTAGCCTTTGAGCGGGTAGAGCGGTAACGAGAAACCGGCGAGACGTGCGAAATCGGCGCTAGCCGCACCTAACGCCAATACGAAGGTGTCGGCAGCTATCTGTTCCTGGCCGGCGTGCACTGCGACCAAAGCGCCGCTGCGCATTTCCAGCTTATGAACGGGTTGCGAGTGGGCAAAGCGGAAGCCGGGGTGTTGCGACATCGCGTCCACCAGTTGCCGGCAAAACAGCGCGCAATCGCCGGCTTCTTCGCTCGCGGTGTACACGCCGCCAGCCCAGTCGCGTTTGGCGTTGGCCAGCGCCGATTCGATTTGCACGCAGCGCGCAGTGTCGACGATTTCCTGCCGGCAGCCATACCGGGCCTGGAATTCGATTTGCTTGCGGGCGCCCTGCAAACCTTTGGCGTCGCCGTACATCACCAGCTTGCCGGCGCTGCGGTGCTGGAAATCGAGCGGAATGGCCTGTCTCAGTTGCTGCAATTGTTCACGGCTGAAGAACGCCAGCCGCAACAGGTCGACGGTGGTTTGCCTGACGCGCTTGGTATTGCAGGCCGCCAGGAATTTCAGCAGCCAGCGCCATTGGGCGGGATCCATTTTCGGCCGCAGCGTCAGCGGCGAATCGGCGCTGAACAGGTATTCCGGCCAATGGCGCCAGACCGATGGATCGGCCAGCGGCGCGACATAGGAGTAACTCAATTGCGCGCCATTGCCCAGACTGGTCTGGCTGCCCGGCAGCACCGCGGCGTCGACCAACGTGACTTGATGACCGGCTTCCAGCAGCCGATAGGCGGAAGTGACGCCGATGACGCCAGCACCTAGTACGCAGATGTGCATTTGTTCTGTCCTGTTGCGGTAGTGTCTAGTGATGGTGCTTGCCGGCGCGATCGAACCGGCTGATGTTGCGATATTGCGGCACAAAAAGTTCTGAATACTATACGTATGCGCAGATATTCTGTCTCATGCTGTTTTGGCATCGTCAGCCGGGTCTGATCAGCTGGGCGCAGCGAAATGTCGCGAGCTGCTGCTCTCGTTGCGGTAGAATGCCGCCAGAAGTAAGCCAGACAGCCGCTGGCCGACGCAGCAATGCGTTGGCGGGAGGAAGGTCCGGACTCCATAGAGCAGGGTGACGGTTAACGGCCGTCCGCCGTGAGGCGAGGAATAGGGCCACAGAGACGAGCGTATTAAGTTACGGTGAAACGCGGTAACCTCCACTCGGAGCAATTCCAAATAGGCACGCGTTGATGTTGCTCGCGGAGCGTGCGGGTAGGAAGCTTGAGCGCTGGAGTAATCCAGCGCCTAGAGGAATGGTTGTCATAACGCAAGGGCGCAAGCCTGAGCGTCGTAACAGAATCCGGCCTATCGGCTTACTTCATTTTCTTTCGGCGATGCGGCATCGGCATCGCCACCACGCCTCTCGCATGATTTTTTGAATCCGGCGAATCCAGTTTCGAGACAGTTGCGTATATGACTGTGCAGGCTCCGAAAACTGATTTTCTTTCAAAGGAATCATCATGCGCACACTTCGCTATGCTTTCGCTTTATCCGCAGCTCTGATCGCCGCCAGTGCGGCTTACGCAGAAAATACCGTGATGGTCGGCGGCCAGAGCATGTACCCCAGCAAGGACATCGTCGACAACGCAGTCAATTCGGCCGATCACACCACTTTGGTTGCCGCAGTAAAGGCTGCCGGCCTGGTAGAAACCCTCAAGGGCAAGGGCCCGTTCACCGTATTTGCACCGACCAACGCCGCTTTCGCCAAACTGCCGGCCGGTACGGTGGACACCTTGGTCAAGCCGGAAAACAAGGCAACCCTGAGCAAAATCCTGACTTATCACGTAGTGCCAGGCCGATATGATTTCGCCAGGCTGGAAAGCGCCATCAAGAAAGGCAACGGCAAAGCCGAACTGCCAACCGCCAGCGGCGGCATGCTGAGCTTTGCACAAAACGGTCCGCACAATATTTACGTCACTGACGACGGCGGCCATGTTGCCAACATCAGCACCTATGACGTTTACCAGTCGAATGGCGTGATCAATGTTATCGATACTGTGTTGTTGCCTAAGTAGCTACAGGCGGCATGGCAGAGCACGAGGAAGGGCGACGGCAGGTCGCCTTTTTTTTTTCGTCCAAATGGATTGGGTGACGTTTACGTTAACGTCAATTATTGCTATTCTGCGGAGATAGATATTACCGACAGCAGTAATAACAAACACCCATCCGCATTGGAGACAAGCACCATGGATTTCGAATTATCTGAGGATCAGCGCGCATTTCAGCAGACTGCGCGTGACTTTGCCGCCGGAGAACTGGCGCCGCACGCCGCCAAATGGGATGCCGAAGGCATCTTCCCGACCGACGTCATCGCCAAGGCCGGTGAGTTGGGTTTCTGCGGTTTGTATACCCCGGAAGAAGTGGGCGGCCTGGGTCTGTCGCGGCTGGACGCCACCATCGTATTCGAGGAACTGGCGCGCGGCTGCACCTCGACCACGGCCTACCTGACGATCCACAACATGGTGAGCTGGATGATCGCCAACTGGGCCACGCCGGCAGTACGCGAGGGCTGGTGCGGAAAACTGGCGAGCGGCCAGAAACTGGGCTCCTACTGCCTGACCGAGCCGGGCTCAGGCTCGGATGCCGCGTCTTTGAAAACGACCGCGCAACTGGTTAATGGTGAGCATGGCGAGTATGTGATCAACGGCTCCAAGGCGTTTATTTCCGGCGCCGGCGCCACCGATGTTCTGGTCTTGATGGCGCGCACCGGCGCCGGCGGCGCGCACGGCGTATCGGCGTTCGTGGTGCCGGCCGATACGCCCGGCATCAGTTACGGGCGCAAGGAAGAAAAGATGGGCTGGAACAGCCAGCCGACGCGCACTATCAGTTTCGACGATGTGCGGATTCCCGCCGATCATCTGCTGGGACAAGAGGGCGAAGGTTTCCGTCTGGCGATGCGCGGGCTGGATGGCGGCCGCATCAATATCGCCACTTGTTCGGTCGGCACCGCCCAGGCAGCCCTGGATGCAGCGCACGCGTACATGGGCCAGCGCCGCCAATTCAACCGGCCGCTGTCGGATTTCCAGGCACTGCAATTCAAGCTGGCCGATATGCAGACTGAACTGGTGGCCGCGCGCCAGATGGTGCGCCTGGCGGCCAGCAAGCTGGATGCCAAGGACCCGAACGCGACCACATACTGTGCGATGGCGAAACGCTTCGCCACCGACATCGGTTTTCAAATCTGCAACGAGGCACTGCAAATCCACGGCGGTTACGGTTACATCCGCGAATACCCGCTGGAGCGCCATTTCCGCGATGTCCGCGTACATCAGATTCTGGAAGGCACCAACGAAATCATGCGTGTGATCATTGCCCGCCAATTACTGAGCAACGCATCCAACGAGGACATCCGATGAGCACCATCTACACCAACCTGCGCCTGGAAATCATCGGCCATACCGCCGTCGTCACGATGACTAATCCGCCGGCCAATACCTGGACCGGCGACGCCTTGCGCGATCTGACACGGCTGGTGCAGACGCTGAACCAGGACAAGAATATTTATAGCCTGGTGCTTACCGGCGAAGGCGAAAAATTCTTTTCCGCCGGCGCTGACCTGAAACTGTTTGCCGATGGCGACAAGGTCATGGCGCGGGAAATGGCACGTCGTTTTGGCGAGGCATTCGAAACACTCTCGGGCTTTCGCGGCGTCTCGATCGCCGCCATCAACGGTTACGCCATGGGCGGCGGCCTGGAATGCGCACTGGCTTGCGATCTGCGCATCGCCGAGGAACATGCGCAAATGGCATTGCCGGAGGCCTCGGTCGGCCTGCTGCCGTGCGCCGGCGGCACCCAGAATCTGCCATGGCTGGTGGGCGAAGGCTGGGCCAAGCGCATGATCTTGTGCGGCGAGCGCGTCAATGCCGAGACGGCGTTACGCATCGGCCTGGTCGAGGAGGTGGTAAAAAAAGGCGAAGCCAGGCAACGCGCCCTGGCGCTGGCCGAACAAGTCACCAGGCAAAGCCCTTCCAGCATCAGCGCCTGCAAGAAACTGATCCAGGGCGCGCGCAGCAATCCTTTGGCGAGCTTGCTGCCGGTGGAGCGCGAATTGTTCCTTGATCTGTTTGATACCCAGGATCAAAAAGAAGGCGTGAATGCCTTCTTGCAAAAGCGTTCTGCCGTGTGGAGCAATCAATGATGGCAGAAGCAAATTTGACCGCAAATGCAGCACCCGCTTTGTTCGAAGAACTGGCAACCGACAATGGCAAGCGCATCGGCGTCGCCACGCTGAATGTCGAAAAGACGCTGAATGCGATATCGCTGGAAATGGTCGATTTGCTGGACCGGCAACTACGGCTGTGGGCCGCCGATCCGCAACTGGCGATGGTGCTGCTGCAGGCAGCCGGTGAAAAGGCTTTTTGCGCCGGCGGCGATTTACAGGGTTTGTACCGCACCATGCTCGATCAGCATGCCACCGGCGGGCCGGAGGATATCCGGAGCAATCCCTACGCCTGCGATTTTTTCGAGCGCGAATATCGGCTCGACTACCTGATCCACACTTATCCCAAGCCGATCCTGGCGTGGGGGCATGGCATCGTGATGGGCGGCGGGATCGGCTTGATGGCGGGCGCCAGCCATCGCGTGGTGACCGAAAAATCGCGGCTGGCGATGCCGGAGATTGCCATCGGCCTGTATCCGGACGTGGGCGGCACCTGGTTCCTGAACCGCATGCCGGGGCAGATCGGTCTGTTCCTGGCGTTGAGCGGCGCCTCCATCGGTGCGGCCGACGCCGTCTTTGCCCGGCTGGCCGATTACCAGATCAGTCATGGGCAAAAGCAGTCCGTGCTGGCGAGCTTGCTGACCCAGCCGTGGGACGGACAGCAGGACGATGTCTTGCTAAGCCGGCTATTGCAAAACGCCGAACGCCTGGGCGCCGCGGCATGGGTGGCGGGGGCCAAGCCATTGCAGCAGCATTTTGAATTGATCAACCGGCTGTGCAGTGCGCCGACCCTGGCTGAAGTTGTGCGCAATATCGTCGAATTGAAAACCGATGACCCATGGCTGCAAAAAGGCAGCGCTACGCTGGCGGCCGGCAGTCCGGGTTCGGCCTGGCTATCGCACGCTCTGCAGAAACGGGCGCGGCATATGTCGCTGGCCGAAGTTTTCCGGCTGGAATATGTGGTTTCCTTGCACTGCGCCGCCCGTGCCGATTTTGCCGAAGGCATCCGGGCGCTGATTATCGACAAGGATCGCCAGCCGAAATGGCAGCCGGCAACGCTGGTGGCTGTGGGCAGCGAATGGGGGAACGGGTTTTTCGACGATCCGTGGACCGCTGCGTCGCATCCTTTGGCTGACTTGGGTTAGCGAGTCAGCGGCAACCTCTTGTTTGATAAGGACAAAACGCGGCGGCGGAATGCCGGCACGGGTTGTCGATTGACTACATGGCAATTTGTCCGGCCCCTTCATTAATATAAGAAATTTCCCATATGAAACATATCGAAAAAGCCATAATCCAGCGATTTCTCAGGGAGTTAATTGGCGTCGTGCAGAGGTAAAAACGCAGTTTTACCGGCCAGCGAACGGCCTGTATCCGGCATTTGATTCTCCTTGATAACATATTCAGTTACCCCTTATACTTCGAAGGTTTTAGCTTGTGAGTAGGGCCACTTGCTAGGTGTCGATTGTGCAACATGATTAAGCGAGAATGGGACTTGAGGCGTAACTGCGCAATTGCGCCGCGCCAACTTGGTTTTTTCTATGCGATCCTCTGTGCCACATCGTTTGCCGTGGCAATCGGCTTTACTTTGCGCGGCGCCTGGTTTGTATTGCTGTTTGCGGTTTTGGAAATGTCTGCGGTAGCAATCGCGTTTCTGATCTATGCACGACATGCCACGGACCGCGAGCACATAGCGATGCTGGACGATTATCTGCTTGTGGAAGTGATACAGGCACAGGAAATTCGACAATTCAAGCTGGATTTGCGTTCGATCCGGATTGTGGTGCAAGAGACGAACAAGGGCCTGATAGATATCGAGGCGCTTGGCGCCAGGGTCGAAGTAGGGCAGTTTTTGACGGAACGGAAGCGGCGCGAGTTTGTTCTGGAGCTGCGGCAGGAGCTACAGCGCGACCGAGTGTCTAGCGGTTGACATAATTATAATTTTGGGCTTTTGAGGAAATCATGGAATATGCGAAGCGCCTTATATCGTTGATGCTCGGTGCCTCGCTCTTGTCGGCAGCTATGCCGTCATGGGCGGTGGTCGATAGTCCGGGCGGTCCAGCGGTACTGCAGATGAACTTTCAACCGCCGGTGACGCAAATTGCTCAGCAAATCTATGATCTGCATCATTTGATGCTGATCATCTGCCTGGTGATTTTCTTGGCTGTTTTCGGGGTGATGTTCTACTCCATCCTCAAACATCGCAAATCGCTCGGCCACAAATCGGCCAGCTTCCACGAAAGCACCGGCGTCGAAATCGCCTGGACCGTGGTGCCTTTCCTCATCGTTATCGGCATGGCGCTGCCTGCCACCAAGACTGTGGTGGCGATGAAGGACACTTCCAATGCCGACCTCACGATCAAAGTCACCGGCATGCAATGGAAATGGGGCTATGACTACCTGAGCGGCGAAGGTTCCGGCATTTCCTTCTTGTCCAATCTGTCGACGCCGCATGAACAGGTGGTCGACTCGACCAAGGTCAAGAACGACAACTACCTGATCGAAGTCGACAATCCGATGGTGGTCCCGGTCAACAAGAAGGTCCGCATCATCACCACGGCTAACGACGTGATTCACTCCTGGGGTATTCCAGCGTTCGGCGTCAAGCAAGATGCGATCCCCGGGTTTGTGCGCGATACCTGGTTCAAGGCAGAGAAGGTCGGCAGCTACCGCGGCCAATGCGTTGAGTTGTGCGGTAAGGACCACGCCTTTATGCCTATCGTGGTCAACGTCCTCAGCGAAGCTGACTACAAGGCCTGGGTCGACGGCAAGAAAAAGGAAATGGCCGCACAGGCGGATGATCCGACCAAGACCTGGACCATCGACGAGCTGAAACAACGCGGCGAAAAAGTCTACACAGCAAATTGCGCGGTCTGCCACCAGGCTACCGGCAAGGGCGTGCCCGGCGCATTCCCGGCGCTGGATGGCGACCCGGTCGTCAACGGCCCGCGTGCTGAACAGATCAATGTTGTGTTGAACGGCAAGATCACCGGCAACCTGACAATGCCGCCTTGGAAAGGCTCGTTGTCGGATACCGAAATTGCTGCGGTGATTACCTATACCCGTAACAACTGGTCCAACAAGGCTCAGGAAAATATTGTCCAACCGGCTGAAGTGCTGGCTGCGCGTAAGTAATACTTAGGAGATTGAGATGAGCACTACCGCAGTCGATCACGCACACGATCATTCTCAGGACCATGACCACGCGCATGGGCACGAACATGAGCATCCCCATGGCTGGCGGCGCTGGTTGTTCGCCACCAATCACAAGGACATCGGTACTCTGTACCTGTGGTTCTCCTTCACCATGCTGCTGTCGGGCGGCGTGCTGGCGCTGCTGATCCGCGCTGAGCTGTTCCAGCCCGGCCTGCAATTCTTCCAGCCTGAATTTTTCAACCAGCTGACCACGATGCACGGCCTGGTGATGGTGTTCGGCGCCATCATGCCGGCTTTCGTCGGCTTTGCTAACTGGATGATTCCCCTGCAAATCGGCGCTTCCGACATGGCTTTTGCGCGGATGAACAATTTCTCGTTCTGGCTGATGCCGCCGGCTGCCTTGCTGCTGGCGACTTCGTTCCTGGTGCCAGGCGGCGCAACTGCTGCCGGCTGGACGCTGTACGCACCGCTGTCGACCCAGATGGGACCCGGCATGGACATGGCGATTTTCGCCATCCATATCATGGGCGCCTCGTCGATCATGGGTTCGATCAACATCATCACCACCATCCTCAATATGCGCGCGCCTGGCATGACGCTGATGAAGATGCCGATGTTCTGCTGGACCTGGCTGATCACCGCTTACCTGCTGATCGCCGTGATGCCAGTGCTGGCCGGCGCGATCACCATGACATTGACCGATCGCCATTTCGGCACATCATTCTTTAACGCTGCCGGCGGCGGCGATCCTGTGATGTATCAGCACATCTTCTGGTTCTTCGGACACCCAGAGGTGTACATCATGATTCTGCCGGCGTTCGGCATCGTCTCGCAGATCATCCCGGCGTTCGCGCGCAAGCAACTGTTCGGCTATGCATCGATGGTGTACGCCACTGCTTCGATCGCGATCCTGTCGTTCATCGTCTGGGCCCACCACATGTTCACTACCGGCATGCCGGTGACTGCGCAGCTGTTCTTCATGTATGCAACGATGCTGATCGCGGTGCCTACCGGCGTCAAGATTTTCAACTGGATCGCCACCATGTGGCGCGGTTCGATGACTTTCGAAACGCCGATGCTGTTCGCCATCGGCTTCATCTTCGTGTTCACCATGGGCGGCTTCACCGGCCTGATCCTGGCGGTCACTCCGATCGACATCCAGATGCAGGATACCTATTACGTGGTGGCGCACTTCCACTACGTACTGGTGGCCGGCTCCCTGTTTGCGCTGTTCGCCGGTTATTACTACTGGGGTCCGAAGTGGACCGGTTTCATGTACAACGAAACCCGCGGCAAGATCCACTTCTGGAATTCGCTGATCTGGTTCAACGTGACTTTCTTCCCGATGCACTTCCTGGGCCTGGCCGGCATGCCGCGCCGCTACGCCGATTACCCGGCGCAGTTCACCGATTTCAACATGCTGGCTTCGATCGGCGCTCTCGGTTTCGGCCTGAGCCAGGTCTACTTCCTGTTCTTCGTGATCATTCCGTCGATCAAGGGCGGCAAGAAGGCAGCCGACAAGCCGTGGGATGGCGCCGAGGGCCTGGAGTGGACTGTGCCTAGCCCAGCGCCTTTCCATACTTTCGAAACGCCACCGACCTTTAAATAATGGCAGCGGCGGGTGCTAAGGTGCTAGACACGGCCCGCCAATTCTGTGAGATTGGCCAAAATGAATGCTCCCAAAAAAAAGCCTGATAACGTACGTACCGGATTGCTGGTAGGTCTGCTTGCCTTGAGCTTCTTCATTGCGATCTTCGTCAAGATGCTGTGGTTCAAGTAGATGACCGATCCTGCAGATAACGGCAAAGGCAACGATACCGCCGCCGAATCAAGAAAATTGAACGGTCAGATGCTGGGCAAGCTGCTGGTGATTGCGGTGCTGATGTTCGGCTTCGGTTATGGCCTGGTGCCGGTGTATAAAAAGATTTGCGAGATCACCGGCGTCAATTACCTGACGCCGAAAGACGCCACGGTGGAAGCGCCGGCCAATACCCAGATCGACAAGAGCCGGACGATTACCGTGGAATTCGACGGCAATTCGCAAGGCCCCTGGCGTTTCAGGCCGACAGTGAGCAGCTTGCAGGTCCATCCAGGCGAAATGACGCAGGTGGTATATGAAGTCGTGAACAAGCAATCGCGCAAGATGGATGCGCAGGCGATTCCGAGTTATGCGCCGCAGCAGGCGGCGGCTTTCTTCAAGAAGGTCGAATGTTTCTGTTTCACCCAGCAAACTCTTGGCCCCAACCAGGCCAAGGAAATGCCGGTGGTGTTTTACATAGATCCTGCTATACCTAAAGATGTAAAGGTGATCACCTTGTCCTATACGTTTTTTGAAATTGCGGGGCAACCGGATAAACCAACTTAGCACGGCTGATTCTGCAGCGTGATCAGCAGTGTAACCTGGGGTACTCAATGTCGGATCTGAAGCAAGCAAGCCGCCGTAAAGCCTCATTCGGCGCCACCATGAAAGCGGTATTCTGGTCGTTCTTCGGTGTGCGCAAAAGGAAAGATTACGAAAGCGATGCAGCCGGCTTGAATCCGGTGCATGTAGTGATAGCCGGAATACTCGGCGCCTTGATTTTTATTGCGATCCTGATCACCATCGTGAAACTGGTCGTCGCGAAATAAACGCAGTACAGTAACTCACAGCAAGTAACTAACTAAATTTGTATCGGGAGATGGAAATGAGTTCTCAACAAGGCAATGCACCTTACTATTTCATCCCTGGCCCGTCCAAGTGGCCGGTGCTGGGAGGTGTATCGCTACTGGCGACGATGGCTGGTGCTGCAGCGTGGGTCAATAGCGTCGTGTGGGGACCTGAACTGTGCGGGATCGGTATCCTGTCGTTCCTGATCGTGCTGTACAAATGGTTCAGCGATTCCATCCGCGAATCCGAAGGCGGCCTGTACAGCGCTCGTATCGATACCTCGTATCGCTGGAGCATGAGCTGGTTCATCTTCTCTGAAGTGATGTTTTTCGCCGCGTTTTTCGGCGCCTTGTTCTACGCCCGCAGCATTGCGATGCCGTGGCTGGGCGACCTCGACAACAAGCTGCTGTGGCCAGACTTTGCCGCGCATTGGGGCAACGCCGGCCCGGCCGGCACGGTTGATTCCTTCACCACCATGGGACCATTCCCGATCCCCACCATCAATACCGCTTTGTTACTGGCCTCCGGCGTAACCTTGACGATTTCTCACCACGCACTGCGCTCCGGTCATCGTTTCAAGACAGCATTCTGGCTGTTCGCGACGATTGTGCTGGGTGCGACTTTCATGGGCTTCCAGGCTGCCGAATACATCGAAGCGTATAACGATTACAACCTGAGGCTGACTTCCGGCGTTTACGGTTCGACATTCTTCCTGCTGACCGGTTTCCACGGCTTCCATGTCACCATCGGCGCCATCATGCTGTCAGTGGTGCTGTTCCGTGTCCTGAAAGGGCATTTCACCCCGGATCACCATTTCGCATTTGAAGGCGCGGCCTGGTATTGGCACTTTGTGGACGTTGTCTGGCTCGGGCTGTACGTCGTGGTGTATTGGCTGTAATGGCAAAAACTGCAAAAGTACATGAAATCAGCGCATAAAATAGGCGCATAAAAGAAAGGCCGCACTTCGGTGCGGCCTTTTTTACTGTAAGTGACCCGTCCTGAATTAGGTTGACACTTTTTCGATGAAGAGAAGGAGTGTCAAATGGAGCAAGAGATGCGGCGCAGCCAACGTGATTACAGCCTGGCTTTTAAATTGAGCGTTGTCGAGCAGGTAGAAAAAGGCGAGATGACGTATAAGCAGGCGCAAAAGCGGTATGGAATTCAGGGGCGCTCGACAGTTTTGGTATGGTGTCGCAAACACGGTCTGCAGGATTGGACACAACCAAGGGGCCCAAGCAAGCGGAGAGCGACGATGACAAACAAACCGAGCAAGCCATTAACGCCAGAACAGCGCATCAAGGAGCTGGAGCGCCAACTCAAGGAAGAGAAGCAGAAATCGGCCCTGTTCGAGACGGTGATCAACATCATGCGCGATGAACACGGGGTGACCGTAAAAAAGTCTTCAGGCAAGCTATCTCTAGTGGTCAAGTCGAAGGACTGAGCATAGAGCGGGCTTGCCGCCACATGGGTATCAGCCGCCAGGCCTA
>NZ_JAGQEG010000104.1 GCF_018305005.1 Collimonas silvisoli | reverse complement strand
CAAACCAGGACGCGGCAGCGTGTTCAGACTGACCTTGCCTAATGCGTACGCTCCAATAATAAGCGATGAGCTTGAAAGTACGCATGCCTCTATGCAAATGCTCAACATACGCGTGCTGGTAGTTGATGATGATGAAGCCGTGCGCGCAGGCATGCTGCAACTGCTGCACGATTGGGGCTGCAAGTGCGAGGCGGTTGAATCGATCGAGGAAGCTCTGGTCTCAGCATGCGCCCATCGACCGGATATCGTCATTAGCGATTTCCGATTGCGCAAGCAGCGCACAGGGGCACAAGTAATTGTCGCGTTACGTGCAGAGTTTGGCAAAGATTTACCAGCACTTCTCATTACCGGCGACACGGCACCAGAGCGGTTGCGCGAAGCACGTGCCAGTGGGATACCCCTGCTGCATAAGCCTGTAGCGCCGAGCCTGTTGTACAGGGGGCTGGTGAGCGTACTGGCCGATATGGATAAGTAGTGGGCGATTTCACAGCTAATGGTCTCTAAAACTCTCTATTGAAGCTACTCTTGAATACCTAGTCAGAGAGTGGTATGAATTACCTCTCTTATATATAACAACATATTGGCCGTTGCCCCCCAACCGTTTAAAGGCAGGTGGTCAATGCGCACCTCTGCCATTGACACATCATCAGTGAACCCAGTAATTTTTTACCCGATTGAGTAGATCTCTTTAGGATCATCGTCGAATGCCATCCCTTATCCCGACGATGACTCTGCTCATCTCCAGTTCGTCCCCTCAACGATCAGCAGCGGGTTAAAGAGCGATCTGTGGCTCAGCTACTGCAACGCATTGTTAGCTGCGGGACTCGAAGTACTCAGACCGCAGTAGGAACATAGCTCGCGGCCAAAATTGGGTAGTTTTGCTTCATTTTTTTGACATTGGCGCACTTACGCGGGAAACCCATGGCCGGATGGCTAAAATTGGCCGACAAAAATGATGCGTTAAAGTAGGAAAAACAATTGAGGAGCAATATCAACATTCCTTTATGGCACTAATTGTTTATTCCTACGAACGTTGGATTGACTAGGGAGGAGATATGGGTCTGCTTTCACTTACAAAAGGTACATTTTTGGTCGCTCTCGAATCTACACGGGACGACGAGCTGGCGCAGAAAATAGAAAAAACAATTAATGACTTGTCCAAAGTCAATATGGGGTTCCGGCAAGCCGTATCTGAGGTTTTCCTCAAACAACGCGCAGAATTACTTACTCAAAAGGCGACTTGGTCGACGGATATGCAGGCGGCTGTGGGACGAGGGCTGCAAGTTTCTTCGGAAAAAATGAGTCGTCAGGCTAGTAATTCTAACGATGAGGTGGCAAATTATGGATTATGGCTTGCTGGTGCATGGCTTGAGACGGGGGCATTAAAATCAGAAAGCGCTCGAGTAGCACACTTCGTCCTTGAGGAAATGATTAAAGGCGAGCTGGTCAGCTCGGGGAAGTGATCGAGCCCATGTCGCACAAAGCTGCCGAGCTTCCGGACGGCGTGACACCGATTCCCCACGGAAAACTCGGGAAGCACGGTGAGTAGCGCAATTACGATTCCTTACAGGTGCTTCGAAAAGACAGTCCAAAAGCTGGCTTTGCCGCTTTTGTCCAGCCCCTCAAGCTAAACGTTAAATTTCACGATCACCCGCATGCAATTCACTAGTGCCGAACTCTTATCGTTGTTCACGTGGGTCGTCTCTGCCTTTGGCGGCTGGACCATTCTCGTCAGCGCATTCGTCTACTACCTCGCGGATAGGATGACAAAGCGGGCCATTCAGAACGAAGGTGCCGCGATTTCTCGTGCTCTCGCAACTCTTGGCCACGAGCTCAAGCTGCGAGAGTCTTCTTACGCGAAGCACGTCGACCTACTGTTGAAGTACTACTCGATCTTCTATCGCCACTACCGGCTCTGTCAGAACGTTGTGAACCAGGATGCCCTGAAGCAACCAGATGGGACTATCATCAAGACCAAGGACGTTTTCTTCGACCAACTGGAGGCTTTGCTAATCGAGTTTCGCGAGGGTGAAGGCCGCATTCGGCTCGTGCTGCCTGAGCACTTGCTCTCGATCCATGAGGACTCCATCGCAGCGTTCAACGACTTCAAGAACGCGATCAAATCCGACATCTACGATGACAAGTACCACAGGGACATACGCGAAGCGTTTGCCCGCGTGATTGAGGTGAAGAGGACGATGGAAGATGGCCTGCGTGAATTCTTCCGAACTGAGCATCTGCTTCGGCTAGAGAAGTGAAATCTAACTCCAACATTAGGGGGCTCGTGTGAGCGGAATATTGACTCGGCATTGGAATCGAAAGGGCTGCGGCCCGAAGCCAGACGATTTTGCAGATTCGATGTACCTTAACGAGATTGAGATTCAATGTGAGTTTGCCCATAGATCATTCGGACAGATGCAGGAAATCTTTGCCAACAACCCAAAGCATCCATCACTACTGGCTCTAGCTCATATGCTGCTCGTATTTGCGGGCAACGTCGCAAAGTTACTGACAAGTAGCGATTCCGCGCGCAAGACACGGACTCGCGCTGCGCGGCTCCGTGAAGCCTTGGGAGTCAAAACGGAAGACTTCTCAACCATTCGTCGCGCTCGGAACTTCTTCGAGCACTTTGACGAACGACTGGACAAATGCATTGGCGAAACTGGTGGCTTGGTAGTTCATCGCTTGATTGACGACCACGAGCCTACGTCTATTACACTGGATGACGGCCAAAGCTTCACACCCAAATTCATGCAGCTGCTGAACACATCGACGTGGGAGCTGAGCCTTTACGATGAACATTTTTCGTTACCGGATGTTCTTCGGCTCTTGCAGGAGGTACAAATGAAAGTGAAAGAGGTGCTACGAAAACAAGGAGTGCCAGGCTATGAAGCCGTCCCCTAACTCTGCGTTGAGTGTCCGGTTTTTCGATGTTCGATAGGCAGCAATGGGCCGGCTACCGCCGTTCGCGAATTTCGGCAATCGGCCAGGACCTGCCCGTCGAAGGTAGCGGCTCAAAGCAGCCAGTCAACGATGCTCTTGACATAAACGCGACGGCTCATTTTGTACGCCACTGCGTGAAGCAGGCCAGAACGAACCTGGAGACTGACAAAATGCTTTGACTCGGCGGTCATTCCAATCCTCGCAGAAGGCGTTGTCAATTACCGGCTATTCCTCCTCGATACCCATTTTCGCTTGCTTCGAAAAAACGTCATAGATGCGCTTCATGAATCTGAGTTCAGCAACAGCTAGAACAAAACCAAGCGCGAACGCCACCCAGTAGCGATCGCCCCCCTTGTAGTCTCCGACATCCACTCCAAGGATCTTAATTTGCAACGCTCCTCCGTACAGGAGCAATGTAACAATCAAGGCAAAGAAAATGGTTATAAGCAACCTTTGAATTATCGTAAGGGGGCCGCCATCGATATTCAGAATGAGATCGTTGTTGAACTGCTTTTTGCTCAATAACTTGAAATACAACGCCTCTTTAAACCATGCACCGGAAAAAGCCCCCCCGAAAACTAACGCAAGCGATCCCGCTACTCTCACGATTCCCGCCGTTGGGACATCTGCACCTACCAATGTACGCTCAATGGCCGGTTCAAATAGGTTTATTAGTGCTCCAACTACTATAGCAACACAAGCGGCAGGGACCGTTAGTCTGCAGAGTTTCCAGAAATACTTTTGAACTAGCTTTTGGGCGATGCGATACACCTTTTTCTCCAACGCATCCAGCTGGCTATTCGCCAAGTTGCAAATTCTTTTTTCCTCTTCCGTATCTTGAATACTCTTCGTAAGCGAATGGGCGATACCGTGAAGATCGACCATCAAGTCACAACATCCGACAGGATCGTTAGAATGTACAGCTCTCAATACTTCAAGATCGTCCTCTATACGTTCGCGGACGGTGCGGACAAGTTTGGATTCAGTGCGCCCACCGGGCGGACGTCTGAAAACGATACGCGCAGGTAGGGCTGGTAGCGCCGGATTCAGAGCGACACTCGAGAAAATTTGGTCTGTCGACATAAAGGACCGGTACTATGTCGTGGTACGCCTGTGACCACAAGTCGGACAGTCTTCAAGTGTCGACGCTTCCCAGTCTTCGTCAACGACCAGCTGCATTGTCCCCTGAGGCCGGCATCGAGTGAGGTTGCGAGCCACATCCTCTAGCTGCACGAGCGATTGTTGCCGCAGCGACTCAGGAAGATCAGAATCCGCATTCCGTTTGAGTGCGTGCGCGAGTTGTCTGATAGACAGCAGGAGGAGAGCTTCAAGACGAGCGTAGTCTTCTTTGTCCATTTGCAGCCCCCAAAGGTTTTTTCAAGGTTAGCAGATCGCTCACCATTAGGAAAGGTCACGTTTAAGTGCATATCGTTATACACATTTACGTTCGCGCTCCACGTGTGTTGAGTATCTGGATAGGCGGACAAGCAACCTGCGCCATCACAACTCCCCTGAATAAATTACACCCTCAACTCTTCCAGGGCTTTCCCGGCTGATACCCATTCCTGCACCCACTTTGGCTGCCTTCCTCTTCCAGTCCATTGTAACGACGCGTCGCTAGGATGGCGGTAACGAACCGCAACTTTCGCTTTCACTCCACGGCTCTTCCCCTTCGCTTGCAGCCACATCGACTCATCCAAGGGAATACCAGCACTCTGGGCAATATCTAGGATCTTCTGACATGCAGTCGCTCTTTAGCCTGGATCTGCTGTTGTACCTGTCTCTGCATGACGTTTCAATTTCTGACACCAGAAGCTCAGATTTATGCGTGCAACCCATCTAACTCTGGCAGAAGAACAATGCTTTCTTGGTCGTTGGGATCTGTTCGGGCGATCAAGACCACCACCTCTTCGGTCTCGCTCGGATTGTAGGGGATATGCGGCATATTAGCGGGAATATAGAAAAAGTCGCCCGGCTTCACGATACAATGATGCTCAAGTTGCTTGCCGTACCAGACGCCCGACTCGCCATTTAGCGCGTAGATAGCCGTTTCGTGCGCCTCATGTTTATGAGCTTTGGCTTTTGCCTTTGGCGGGATAGTGCAAACCTGCATATGAATGCCTTTTGCGCCAACAGTTTCCGCCGAAATACCCACGTTATAAAACAGCTCTTGCTTGCCCTTGTAGGTGTCACCGGACCTCACAACATGGCAGGTCGCCATTTCATCAACCATCATAAGTACACTCCAAGTAATTGACATGGATGTCATGTTATATCATCACCCCAACCTCGTACAGACGTTCCGAAATGGGGAAGCATTTCGCCTGGTTTCAAACGCTTTATTGGCGCGTCTTCTGGTAAGGCTTGGGGCTTGCGTACCAATGTCAACCACGGTGCTGAAGTCACGTTTACGGTTATCACGCTCCATGGGGATCACGAAGTCTGCATCAACAGCAGCTTCTTTCGGACTGCTGGCTTGCTGGGCACCAGACGCCACAAGCGACGCTGCGGCCACGGGTGTTCGATTCCAGACGTTGGGCGCATAGCAGCCGGCTCACAAACGCTCGGTCTCGCCGCTCTTCGGCTGCCATTTCATCAGGCGTTTTTCTATCTTCCCCACCACCGTATCGAGCACCAGCGCAAATGCCGTCAAGACCAGGATTCCAGCGAACACGGTATTGATGTCGAAGCTGCCTTCAGCTTGCAGGATCAGATAACCCACGCCGCGGGCAGAACCGAGATATTCACCGACGATGACGCCGACGAAAGCCAGCCCGACCGAGGTATGCAGGCTGGAAAACACCCAGGAAGTGGCCGACGGCAGGTACACCGTGCGCAACAGCTGGCGCTGGTTGGCGCCCAGCATGCGGGCGTTGGCCAGCACCACCGGGCTGACTTCCCTGACGCCTTGATAGACGTTGAAGAACACGATGAAAAAGACCAGCGTCACTGCCAGCGCCACCTTGGACCAGATGCCGAGCCCGAACCACATTGCAAAGATCGGCGCCAGAATCACCCGCGGCATCGCGTTGGAAGCTTTGATGTAAGGATCCAGGATGGCCGACGTCAGGGGCGACAAGGCCAGCCACAAACCCACACCGAGGCCGAACACAGTGCCTATGCCGAACGCCAGCATGGTTTCGGTCAACGTGATCAGCAAGTGGGAATAAATCTCCGCCGGGAAGGTCAGCGTGAGCCAGGTGTGGTCGCCGAAACCTATTTCCAGCGAGCCGCTGCCGACCGTAAACCATTGCCAGATGCGTTGCAGCACCTTGATCGGTTCGCCGAAGAAAAACGCCGTTTGCGGATTGCGTGTCGCCAGATGCCAGATGCAGAAAAATATCAACAGCACCAGGATTTGATAGGCCCGCAGATTCTTATGATTCGGCTTGATGGTTTTCCACATGATTCTGTTTTATCCCTGTTTTTCTGATTCCGAAAGCGACCCGGCAGCTGGCAACAGCCCGGCCGACTAGGCGATTTTCTTTTGCTGCTGATACCCCTTCAGCACCTCGTCGCGCAACACGCTCCAGATCTGCTGATGCAATTCGACAAAACGCGGCTCGCTGCGGATTTCGGCCACATCGCGCGGCCGCGGCAGGTCGATCACGAATTCGCCTATCGGATGGGTGCCGGGCCCGGCCGACAGCACCACCACCCGATCCGACATGGCGATCGCCTCGTCCAGATCATGGGTAATGAACAGCACAGCCTTGCGCTTGGCGCTCCACAGTTCGAGCACTTCGTTTTCCATCAATTGCCGGGTCTGGATATCCAGCGCTGAAAACGGCTCATCCATCAGGATGATGTCGGGATCGAGAATCAGGGTCTGCGCCAGGGCCACGCGCTTGCGCATGCCGCCCGACAATTGATGCGGGTAACGGTCGCCAAACCCTTGGAGACCGACCCGCGCCAGCCATTCTTCTCCCAACTGGCGCGCACGGGTTTCATCGGTTTCCCGATACTGCAGGCCGGCAATGACGTTTTGCAGCGCGCTGCGCCAAGGCATCAGGGCTTCCGCCTGGAACATATAACCGGCGCGGCGATTGATGCCGAGCAGCGGCTCGCCAAACACCTGGACGCTGCCGGACGAGGGCTGCAGCAAACCCGCGCCCACATTCATCAGGGTCGATTTGCCACAGCCGGTGGGACCGACCACGGAAACGAATTCGCCCGGCGCAATCGACAAGCTGGTGTCGGCCACTGCGGTGTAGCGCTGGGAACGATCATCTTTGGAGATGAAGGTGCAACTGACGTTGTCAAGATGGAGAGCTGGAGTCATGGGAGTAGGGATTGGCTTGTTGCTGCTGCCGGTTCAAGCATCCGGATTGCCTGCAATCCCGATGTCTCATTTGCATGACGGAGGGACAGAGCAGCAGATCTTAACGACTGCGGCTCCCCTCCCCCGCAAATTATTTGTACTTGGCGTTGGCCTTCTTTACAAACTCATTGGTATAAGTTTGCGCCAGATCGATATTCTTGCCGGCCAGCTCGGGATCGAATGTTTCCAATGTGCGCAACGCGACTTGCGGGCCTGCCTCAGGAATAGCGCCATCCGGCGAAAGCGCCTCGCGTACTTTCATGAAGGCTTCGAGGTACAGGACGTGGTCGCCCAGCTGATAGCTTTCCGGCACCACCTTGGCGATGTCCGAAGGGTCGGCTTTCTGCAGCCATTTCAGCGCGCGCACCATGGCGTTGGTCAAGGCCTGGGTGGTATTTGGATATTTCCTAATGAAATCGGCGGAGGCATACAGGGTTGCGGCCGGCATCGGCCCGCCGAATACGGCGTTGGTATCCTTCAATGTGCGCGTATCGGAGATGATCCTGATCTCGTTATTCTGCTGCATCATGGTGATCAGCGGATCCACATTGACGATCGCGTCGATAGCACCGGAGCGCAGCGCCGACAATGCGCCAGCCGAAGCGCCGACGCCGATGTACGACACATCGGTCGGCTTCAAACCGCCCTTGGCCAAGACGAAATTGGCCATCATGCTGGTCGAAGAACCGGGTGCGGTGACGCCGATCTTCTTGCCTTTCAGATCGGCAATCGTTTTGTAGTTAGGCATGGTCTTGTTGGAGACGCCCATGACGATTTGCGGCGCCCGCCCTTGCAGCACGAACGCAACGATGTGCTGGTTCTTGGCCTGCATGCTGATGGTATGTTCATATGCACCGGAAACCACATCGGCGCTGCCGCCGACCAGCGCCTGCAGGGCTTTGGCGCCGCCGGCGAAATCGGAAATCGTCACATCCAAACCTTCATCCTTGAAATAACCGAGCTGCTCGGCAATCGTCAACGGCAGGTAATAAAACAGGTTCTTGCCACCCACCGCGATCGCCACTTTGGTCTTCTCTGGGGTCTGTGCAAACAACTTGCCGTTGAATGTCAGGTAACCCGTCAGGAACAAACAAAGGGCGATGCCAAACTGCTTCCAGCTAAATTTCATATTGTGTCCTCGTATATCCAGGGTTATTTCACTACTGCTCGTTGGAAACGTAGTTGTCGGTCGTGCTTGGAAGATAGCCTTCAGGCCATAGTACTTTTCTGAAATGTCAGCATCCTTGCAGGCTGTTATTTTGGAGAAGCCAGTCAAACTGATCAAACATCGCAAGCCAGAAAAAATTATCTCCTAGCTGCGGCAAATCGAAGTCTTCACTGTCTAGGACAAAGCGCTGGCAGCAGTCGACTTGTGAAATCCTCTCACATTGGCTGAAGTAGTTACTTCGAGCTAAGTCATGATCGTGCGCGGCGGCATTCCGGTCGGTAAGGCGCCACGTCGCCAGAAGGAGCGAGACCAGAACGGCGCAAATGAGCTTTTTCATTATTGTCTTCATGGGTTGGTAATGACATCCGCTTTCTTCGATGCTGAATTCCTCCTTTGTTTTCGCCGCATTCACTTGCGAAGCGAATTTCCGAGCCGTCAGATTTCTTTCAAACGCCGGATTGAACATTGGTTGATTTACGCTGCCAATTTCCATTCTCACTCCGTTTGACGGTTACTAATAGGATTCGGTTGGACAATCTTTCCGTTTTAGTTCTTCGCCTAATTTCTTTTCTCGTTCTTCAGCCTCTTTTAGAGATGACGAGCTGTAAAGATAGCGGGCACCGATACCAATTGGCAGGATGACTTTCCATGAGTCCTTCTTCGCTTGTGTTGCGATCGCTTCGGTCTTCTTAGCACTGGCAAATTCAGTTTTAAGTGACGAGCAATCAAGCCCCCCGAATGCGGATACCGGAGTCTCACTCTTCGGTATGCTGGTGCACGCAGAAAACAATAGTGAAAGTAAAAGAATAGCGACAATACTTTTTTTATCAGGCATAACAATTTCCTTCTTTTAAATAAATCCCCCTGTCCACCTATGTGAGCTGGGTTCCTTCGTTGACATGCGTAGAAATCAGAATCACCAGAAAATCCCTAGCCTTCACTCGGCATTGCCTGTTGATGGGAATCCGAAAAATTCTTCTGGAATCGTTTTTTCAGCCATTGCTCGAAGTCATCCACATAGGTAAATACGACTGGGATCACTAACAGACTCAATAGCGTCGACGTCAACAGACCGCCGATGACGACGATCGCCATAGGTTGGCGAACACTGGGTTCGGCTCCAAGGCCCAGCGCGTTCGGCAGCATGCCTGCCCCCATTGCGATGGTTGTCATCACAATGGGGCGTGCGCGCTTGTGACAAGCATCGATCACGGCTTCTAGTCTGCTCATCCCATGTTGATGAAGAGCGACAATCGCATATTCGACAAGGAGGATAGAATTCTTGGTGACGATCCCCATCAGCATCAGCAATCCGATGACCGAAGGCATCGAGAAGCTCATGTGGGTAATCAACAAGGAAAATAAGGCTCCTCCAAGGGATAGAGGCAATGCACACAAGATTGTCGCTGGCTGCAGAAAGTCATGGAATAGCAAAACCAGGACCGCATAGACACAAAAAATGCCGATTGCCATCGCCATCCCAAAGCTCTGGAACAGCTCGCTCATATTCTGCAACTCCCCTTGCTGCACCCGATGTACGCCAGCCGGCAGTTGCTTGAACGCGACGAGCTGTTTGACTTCTTTGTCAACCTCACCCAGTGTGCGACCATTCAACTCAACCGATAATGTGATGTTGCGCTCACGATCGAGACGGTCGATCTGGGAAGGACCGCTACCCATCGATAACTCTCCCACAGACGCGATAGCTATTTTTCCATTGGTTCCAGCCACCCTGAATTGGCCGATGTCGTCGATGCTGGTGCGCTGTGATGGATCCATCTGCACTCTCAACGCTATCTGGCGTTCCGGCAAATTCAGCTTGGGCAAGGAACTGGAATAGTCGCCATAAGTGCCGATACGTATGGCATCAGCCACTGCTCCCGCAGTAACGCCAAATGATGCGGCACGCGCCGAATCTGGCTTGAACTGAACCTCCGGCTGCTGCAGTCCGGCACTAGAGCTTACGTTGCCGATACCTTTCAAGGTACGGAGTTGTGCCTCAAGCGCCGCTGCTGCGGATTCCAATAAGCCGGAATCGCTGCCTGCCAGTGTTATATCAAGTTTTTCTCCGTTGTTGCTGCCGCCAACGGTAACGCGCGTTCCCGGCAGATTGCGCAAAACCATGCGCATGCCCTCTTCCACACCGGATTGCTTTTGTTTGCGCTCACTCCTCGGCGAAAGATCAACTGTCAAGGTGGCCTTGCGCACGTTACCGGACGTATCGCTACTGCCTGTTCCGACAGCGGAAAATACCGTTTTCACAGCGGGGATAGTGCGCAGCAGCTGTTCGGCCTGCACACTTATCTTGCGGGTGTCTTCGATTGTGCTGCCAGGGACGAGCTCAAGCGCCACCTGCGTTTGGGCCTTGTCCTGAGCCGGTATAAAACTTGTTTTTAAGGACAAAGCCATTACCGCGGACAACAACAGGAATGCCGCAACGGCCAAGACGGTACGTTCTCGATTTCCAAGACATTGCTGCATCCACCTCAAATAGCGCACCATCAGGATGCTGTCGTGCTCCTCTTCCGTACCAGTCTTTAGCAGATAAGCAGCCATCATTGGCGTCAGCAGGCGGGCAACCAACAGCGACATCAACACCGCCACTGACGCCGTGATGCCGAATTGCCGGAATATCAATCCCGGAATCCCAGACATAAATGCCGTCGGCAAAAAGACGGCAACCAAGCTGAAGGTAGTGGCAATCACCGCCAAACCTATTTCGTCTGCCGCTTCCATTGCCGCCTGATATGGCGTTTTTCCCATGCGAAGATGGCGTGCGATGTTTTCAATTTCAACGATGGCGTCGTCGACCAGAATTCCCACCACCAGCGACAACGACAATAACGTGATTGTGTTGAGTGAATAGCCGGCCAGATAAACAAAACCAAAAGTCGGAATAATCGATAAGGGTAATGCGGCTGCGGACACCAGCGTGGCACGCCAATCACGCAAAAACCACCACACAACGATAATCGCGAGCACCGCACCTTCAATCAGCATGCTCATCGAACCCTCGTAATTATCTTCGATGGAAGCGACAGTATTGCTGGCCTCGATCAGTTTGACTTGAGGATTGGCGGCACCGAATTTCGCGATGGCCGTACGTAAATCGCGCAATACCGTGACGTCGGAACTTCCTCTGGTGCGGGTGATTTTTACCCCGATGACTGGCTTTCCATCCCGATAAGCAAACGAACTACGTGCCGCCGCGCCATCGCTGACACGGGCAATCCGATCTAATCGTACACGGCGACCATCACCGGTAGCGATGCTAAGCGCTGCCAGTTCCTGCACAGAACCAACGCCGGCCAACGTGCGCGTAGATTGCCTCTGATCGCCGATATCAGTCTGGCCGCCGGAGCGTTCACGCTGCATCTCTTTGAGTTGACTGGAGACGGTCTCCGCAGTTAATCCTAATCCGGCCATCAACACCGGATCAAGGTCGATACGGATTTCGCGATCAATACCCCCTATCCGCGAGACAGAAGCCACGCCCTTGACCGCAAGCACGGCTTTGCTGAAATCATTGTCGATGAACCAGGATAGATCCTGTTCGTCGAGAGCGGACGACGTCGCTGTATAGGTCAACAATGCAGAGCCTGCAGCCTCACTCTTGGAGACTGTAGGGTCGCTCATCTCCGTCGGCAGATTGGCACGGGCACTGTCGACCGCATTGCGTACTTCGCTAAGCGCCGCCTGGGAATTTTTATCGAGCTTAAAAGTGACGCTGATGGTGACCGATCCGTCGGTAATCGTTGTCGTTATATGATCAAGCAGAGTTAATGACGCTAGCTTGTCTTCGATCTTGCGTGCGATTTCGTTTTCAAGCTGTGAAGGCGCGGCACCTTCGAGCGTCGCTACAATTGTGATGGTTGGCAGATCCATGTCAGGAAAGTCTTGGATCTGCAGCTTGTGAAAACTGATCAGACCAAATACCGTCAGTAGAAAAAAACATAGAATGGCCGGTACAGGCTTGCGAATAGACCAGGAAGAGACGTTCATCATGTTGCGTCTCGATTCATCCGTCCTGCGTTCACAACCTTGACTGATGCGCCGTCGGACAAGAATGCGCCGCCGCTGGCCACGACGTGCGCGCCGGTGTCGAGACCAGAAACAATTTCCACAAGCCCCTGCTCGCGACGTCCGGTCACTACCGTGCGCCGCGATACCGTATTGCCATCAGGACCCAGGACATAGACGTCACTACGTCCATCGCGCAACACCAGCGCTGATTCGGGCAACGCCACCGCCCATTTTTTCGACAGTTTGATACTGCCGCTAGCAAACATACCTACCTGCGCCCCGCTATTTGCTGGCAAACTGACATAAACAATCGCCCGCCCGGTATTCGCAGACAATGTCGGCGCCACCAATCGCACCTGGCCATGGATCGCTTTTCCTCCTGGCAGAGTGACGCTGACTTCTTGCCCTTCCTGTACGCGTGCGAGTTGCTGGGCAGTCACTTCTGCCTGCCACTCTACCTTCCCCTGCCGTACGATTCTGAACAATTCGGTGCCGACACTGACTACATTGCCGAGTAGCGCAGAGCGCGAGGAAATCACCCCATCGTCAACAGCGAGTACATTTGTCTGCGCCAGAACAATTTGCTTACTTTGCAGATCCGCTTCAGCTGAATCCAATAAGGCGCGATCGCTCTCTTCGGCAATGCGATATTCATCGATTTTCTGAACAGACAAGGCGCCGCTGTCTGCCGCCGCTTTCGATCGCTTCACATCTGCCTGCGCCTGCTCCAAATTGGCACGAGCCTGAGCAACCGCCGCCTTCTGCTTGCGCACGTCGGAATTGGCGCTGGCTGATGCAAGCCTGGCAAGTACTTGGCCGCGCTTGACCGTGCTGCCGACGTCGGCCAGCAGCTCAGTGATACGCACGCTGCCGGTCTCGGCACCGATTACCGCCTCTTGCCAGGCCGTCAGAATTCCATCGGCCTGAATTACCTCAGACCAGTTCTCGCGTGTCGGATTAGTCACGTTGACGGTCAACACCGGAGGCGGCGTCGACGACATCGAAGCGGCGGTACTTGGAGACAAGAATATCCGCCACAGGATTGCGGCGAGAATTACGGCCATCGCAACTAATAGCAATTTATGACGTCGAACTACACTCACTACACGACTCCTTGCAAGGATGAAGTTGTTTGGGTAACCGGAGGTAATGTGCCATCATCGACGCTCCATCCTCCGCCCAAAGCTTTGTACAACGCGATCCAATAGCGGACGCGATCGCGCTGCTGACCAATCAATGTGACTTCGGCCGATATGGTTGAACGGCGTGCGTCTTCGAGCGTCAATAGCGTTTCTAGTCCTGCGCTCCAGTTTTTTTCCACCGAGACGGCATAGCGCCGGTACATCTGAGCCGAGCGGAGGTTGTGTTCACTCTGGTTCATCGCTCCCTTCAAATCGACCAGTGCCTGCTCGACAGCCTTAACTGCGCTGCGTACTGAACTACGGTAGCTTGCGAGCTGTGCGTCGTAGGTCGCTTGCGCTGAATCCACCGCGGCCTTTCTTTTTCCCGCATCAAAGATAGGCACGGACAAACCTGGACCAAAAGACCAGGGTGAGGAAGGCGACGTCAGATTACTTGCTGAGACGCCGATCGTTCCCGACAGAGTAAGACTGGGAAACTTGTCGGCGCGCGCTTCGCCTATGGCCGCGTAGTACGATGCGAGAGTCCGTTCGGCCGATGCCAGATCGGGACGCTGCCGGATCAAATCCGCCGGGATGCTACTGACATTGAAATTAGCTGGTTCCGGCAAAGCCGGCGCCTCAGGTCGATCAATAATTCGGCGCAAAGCCGTTTCGTCAGCACCGGTAACCGCTACCAGCGATTTCACCAGCTCTTCGCAAGAGACACTTTGCTGCTCGACATTGGCCGCGGCGCTTGCCGCATTGGCTTCGGCAAGGTAGCCATCTGATTCCGCTGACAGTCCTGCTGTCACTGCCGCGCGCGTCGAACGCATCGTCTTACTTTGCGACGTTGCCGTGTCTACATACGCCTTGAGCAATAATTTGCAAGCGCGATACTGAACATAGTCGTCCGCCACCTCAGCTGCAAGTGAGACGCGGGCATCATGCCAATCGTCGATCCGCGCTTGCAACAATGCGTGGGCGGACTCCCTGCTCGAACGTATCTTGCCAAACAGATCGATGTCCCAGCTTGCATCCAGTTCGCCGCTACGCGCAGTGACTACGCTTGAAGTCCCAGAGGAAACTCCGGAACTGCTGCTGGACGTATTGCTACGCGTCAATGCGCCGCTACCGGTGACCGACGGCCACGCAGCCGCACCGCTGGAAGTCAGCGTTGCTCTTGCGCCGTCGATTTGCGCGACGGCTTGTGCCAATGTGGGACTATCGTTTTCTGCGATGCTGATAAGTTCAGCCACGGCGGGATCATCGAAACTTCCCCACCATTTAAGCAATTCCTGGGTCCGCCCACCGTGCGGCAATTCAGCCTGCCATGTCTTCGCCAGAGAAATTTCTGGAGCTTGATAGGGCTTCTGTAATGCGCATCCGCTCATGGCGACAATCAAAAGCATGACCGCAGGGATGATCTTGAACAAAGGACGAGTAATGTCTGTCGCTGAGCGCATGGATAAAGAGATTGAATTTCCGATGTGAATATTTTGCTGGGAGAATGTGTGGGAAATATGGAGATTGCGTGGAGTTTGCTCCCCAGGGAATACGGCAGCAGCGGTAGCCGTGTATAGTCAGCGGCAAATCAAATCGTCAATATTTTTATGAAAATAAGCATTAGCGCCAAAATATTCCTTGCGGTGCTGACAGCCTGCGCGGCGGTGCTCTTAGCGCAAGCACTCATCTTGCGAATCACCGTTCGAGAAGATTTTTTTGACTACCTGAACGCTCAAGGGCTCGACCGCATGGACGAAACACTTCCGCGGCTCGCTGTTGCCTATCGAAAATCTGGCAGTTGGGATTTTCTACACGACAACTTTAAAGCGTGGATTGTGCTCGTCATGCCGCAACAAAAGATTGACCGCCTGGAAATTGACCCGTCGATCGCGGATCAAACCGGAGCCATAGTACGGATGGGATTGCTCAATAAAGATCTGGTAAGAATCGCCGGCAATCGATTCGTCGACGCTAACTCCATTCGGCGCCCGGTCATCGTTGACGGCCAAGTTGTGGGGTGGATTGCAATAGTTCCCTTTCAAAAGATGCTGTCCCCGAACGAAACACTTTTTTTGGCAAAGCAACGCAAGATGTGGTGGATTTTTGGTGCGGCCTCTATCGGTTTTATCGCATTGTTCACATTTCTTTTAACATACACCTTGAGGCAGCGTGTGCGACGCCTGGCCTATGGAACCCATCTTTTGGCAACCGGCGACTATACCTCGCGTATCGCCATTGAAGCATCAGATGAAATCGGTGCATTGGCTCAGGACTTCAACAGAATGGCTCAGGCTCTAGAACACAATGAACGTGCCCGACGCACTTTTATGGCAGATATTTCCCATGAATTGCGAACCCCGTTGGCAGTGGTGCGGGCAGAATTGGAAGCCATTCAAGACGGCGTTCGCACCTCAAGCAAACAATCATTGGAGGCAATGCATCAGGAGGTGCAACAGTTGGGAAAACTGATTGACGATCTTCATGACCTAGCACTCACTGACGTAGGGGCACTTGCCTATCGTCGCATGTCGATAGACGTGAGTACAATCTTGTACACTGCATTAAACGGCATGCGTGGAAGATTCGATTCTGCAGGATTGCATCTGGACGTGAATATTCCCACCATGCCGCTGATTGTGTCCGGTGACGAAAGTAGGCTGCAACAACTATTTGCCAACCTGCTGGAAAACACATTGCGCTACACCGACACCGGCGGCCAAGTCCATATTTCTTGCCTGCGCACCACAAATACAGTAAATATTGTCATTGAAGACAGTGCCCCTGGCGTTCCTGAAGAAAAAATTTCACATCTTTTTGATCGCTTCTACCGGGTGGAATCCTCCCGTAACCGGGCCAACGGTGGCAGCGGCCTGGGCCTGGCCATCTGCCGGAACATCGTTGAAGCGCATGACGGCAAAATATCCGTCGGCGCTTCACGTTTGGGTGGACTGCGTATTTCTATTGCTCTGGAACTGACAATACAATGATCTCAGGCAAAAATCACATTCTGATTGTCGAGGATGAACCCCGGCTCGCGGCAGTACTGGGGGACTACCTGACTACAGCCGGTTATACCCACTATTGGGTCGCCGACGGCGCAGCCGCATTGCCGGCATTTCGTGCAGAACGACCTGACCTGGTGCTACTGGACTTGATGCTCCCAGGACGCGATGGCCTTGAAATTTGTCGCGAGCTTCGCCGCAACCATATCGTTCCTATCATCATGATCACTGCGCGTATCGAAGAAATCGACCGCTTGCTTGGTCTGGATGTCGGTGCAGACGACTATATATGCAAGCCATTCAGTCCGCGCGAAGTCGTCGCCAGAGTTGGCACGGTGTTACGCCGCCACCGTCAGATTCCAAATGAAATGAAGGAAAGCCCGCTGACGATAGATGATGAAACACATCGCGCCAGCATCCATGGAACGATGCTGGAACTTACTCCGGTAGAGTTTCGCTTGTTATGCCTGCTACATCGCTCGCAAGGGCGTGTATTTTCACGAGATCAAATACTTAGTCTCCTGTACCGCGATCATCGTATCGTCAGTGATCGCACCATCGATAGCCATGTGAAAAATCTGCGTCGCAGGCTGGTTGATGCAGGCGGAAACGAGGAATGGATAAAATCCATTTATGGAGTCGGCTATCGGATGGAGTTGTAATTTCCACTTCGATTTATCGTCTAGAGAGATGATCTGCATCAGCAAAACCGGACCAAACGTAGAATGAGTTTTCGGCAAACTAAACCGTCAAATCTCGCTCACTAGCATCCGCAAGCCAATTGGGAAAATTTTGGGGATAACTCCTTAAATAACAAAATTGAGCGCCCCCCCTCTTTATTTAAAAGCCTACTCAGATCAAATGCGAGTGACGCCGCCGCCATCAAACGGCTTTAGTCTCTCTCTTAGGCAACATAAACAGCGGCTCTCCAGCCATAATTGCCCAACGGGTGGCGCGCATCGCGCGCGTTCGGCTGACCGACAAGATCGATAAAAGCCGGAGTTTCACTATCCGGCCCGACCGCTACTCGGCTTCAGGGCTACGTTAACAAAAAGAAGTCAAACGCGATCAATCCATCAAGAACGCAGTTGGCACTATCAAAATTACCAGCTAGACATCCGGCAGCAAAAATCTACAATCACATTTTGCATCGCACAATGTGTCATTTAAATCGATAGCGCTCGGCAACCAACGGCTAGTCTTTAGCCGCCTTTCGTCGCCCGACTAATGTCGTCTGTTTTTACAAAACCGACTTCTTGGAGAAGCCATGTCTACCGTTGCAGAACAATTTTCAGCCGCCGCTAAAGCCAATTTCGAATCCAATCTGGCCCTATTCACTGAATTCACTACCAAAGCATTTGCTGGCGTGGAAAAACTGATCGACCTTAACCTGAGCGCCGCCAAGGCTTCGCTGGCAGATTCGAACGCCACTACCCAGAAATTGTTTGCGGCCAAAGACCCACAAGAATTTTTCACGCTGAGTGCAGCACTGGCCCAGCCGAACACAGAAAAAGCGATTGCTTACGGCCGTCATTTCTCCAGTATCGCTACCAGCACCCATGCTGAGTTGAGCAAGGCTTCAGAAGCGCAAATAGCAGAAGCCAAACTTAAACTCATCGAGTTCGTTAGCCAGGTATCGAAAAAAGTGCCCCAAGGTGCAGAAGGCACAATGGCCTTTCTCAAGTCGACCATCGATAGCATCAACGCCGGTTACGAACAGTTCGCCAAGCGCGATGGGTATAGTTTTGCCTAGCCAAGATTTTCGGTGTATGTTTGAATGGTTGGAGGATGGATTCCGAACCAAACTACTTAACTGGTGTCCATGTGATCATCCGCTGTGTAAATTCAATGACAAGTGCGCCAGATGAAGTGATCAGTGTGAGCGTAGAAAAACGGCCGCCAACATGGCGCCCAACTCCGTTCGAGTTCTCTTACATCCTCGTTAGCACCGAGCCATCTGGAAAGAAGATGCGCGAAATTTATTCTTGGTCGATTGCCAATGCATACCCGAATCCCCGAGTAATTTCTCCATTCCTGATTGGACTCTCTGCAGTATTCAACCCGGCTTTTTATGATGCGACTGTAAAAAAGAATGTCGCCAACGCGGTAACGCCAGCTAGTGAGTGTTGTCACCTGCCGCTTTCAACTGCGCTCGCCAAGGTGCAGTTCCGGCTTCAATCAGTATTGTTTCTGAGTGCGGTAACGATGTCGGCGGCAATCGTGCAATCGCGCTGGTCGCAAGGCACTGTCGCAAGCAAGTACGATAAGCTATGGCAAGCGGGACAACTTGCGGACGAAGGTGTAGTCCCTGAGCTCCGGAAACTCGACCTGAAAGCCCGCGTCATTGAACTTGCTACCAATCAGACGATCACCGACGTGGAGCGACTCCTTGCGGTGCGTGATCTTTTCGAGGCGGCTATCGACAATCTGGAAGTTTCGACCGACGCGCAAGCGGCAACGATGTTCGCCGACAAAGTCATGGCGCGCTCGGATCGGTTTGGTTTTGTTGAGCGGCTGCGGCGATCGATTCCTGGTCTTGATGCCATCGTGGTTTATGGGTCGAGTATTTCCAGCGATAATTTTGCGGATTACGACTTAATCTTGGTGTGCGAACAGCCGGTCGCCGCCCTGCGTTCATTGGCCGGCACTTCTCCGGTGTGGAACGGCAAGGAGCTTAATGTCGGAGTTTATTCGCGCGCCGAGTTATGGCGTATGCAGTTGCTATCGGGCGATAACCTGAGCGACTACGGTGTGTGCCTATTTGGAACGGTTACGGTACCGTATAAGCCGGTTACTGAACTTTTG
>NZ_JAGQEG010000103.1 GCF_018305005.1 Collimonas silvisoli | reverse complement strand
CAAAAGGACGTGATTCACGTATTAGCAGTAGTTCATCGAGAATTCGACTATGCAAACAATCACCCGATCGTTCTCCGTATCAGAGCCGACTACGAACGGCTGTCTATTCCTTCCTATTGAAGCAGAATCGTCTGGTACAGTAATTAAAGGCGTTATTGCAACACAATTCATGCGCTTTTCTTTGGATATGTCTGCGCCTGAAAGGCCAGCCGGATTACCAGGAAAATCTATCAATACCCTGGTTCAAAAATGGGAAGAGGATCCGCGAAAGGCACAGGCCTTGCAACGAGCTCGCGCAAGACTAAGCAAAGAAGTGGAAACCAACATTGCTTTATCTCTTGCGCAATTGCGTTTGAGTAAGGGTCTTTCTCAAACCAAATTAGCCGAGCTCATGGGATGTCGACAGCCATATATTGCAAGGCTAGAAACGGGCGAGGACGATATGAAAATGTCGACTATCGAGAAGCTCGCAACGGCACTTGGCTTGCCACTGAATACCATTTTTAGTGCTGTAATGAGAGTTCGATCGGCGAGGACAACTGAATGACTCCCACACCACGTTTGATAAACACGATCTACTGCGATGATGTCAGGATGGAAGTCGGCAACAAACTGTCATATGCGGGGGTGTATGTGTCAGGAATGGAGATCCAACGGCTGGCCGGATCGACGGCTCCCGTGATTCTACCCAAATTATGCGTGGTAATGACTGCGCAGACACCCAAAGAGGATCCATTCGATATTCTTAAATTTCGACTCCTCCGCGATAGTGAACTGCTGCAAGAAATAGAAACGCCACAAGCCAATCTCGCCGAAGCGCGGAAAAAAATTGATCACGAACCAGACGCTATGTTCTACATATTTGGCGCGGTAATCACATTGCAGGCGCTTCCAATAACAAAATCTCAGCAATTGCGCGCTACCATACTTACTGAGAGGGGTGAATTAATGTCTCCGGCTCTACAAATTAAATTATTAGATTCTGAATCAATGTGATTCATCATTTGGAAACAATTTTCGACATAATTCCCCGAGTCGGTGGCGACGAAGAGTTAAAAGAAAATATCTGGATTCACCAAGAAAAGCAGCGCTCTAAATAGCACTGCTTTGGCCAATCAAGGTGCCATCCCGTTTTCTTTGATGAACGCTTGGGCCGCCCTTCCTGTTGCAGTCGCCTGCTCCATCTCCAAAATCAGTGACTTAACAACTCCGTCCACTTCTGAAGAAAGTAGCCGGCCGGCGGTATCGGCGCCATCGCTGCCGCCTGCGCTTTGGGTATTGGCTTGTCCGGTATCCGGACGGCACCAGCGAAACGCTGGCCGGTGCGAAAACTGGCGACCGTCAGGGCATCACTGAGGCCGAACGCATCGCAAAGCGCAAAGCCCTGGACATTCAGGAGGCGTTGATTGTTGTTGGATCAGTCGCGGATATGATTGACCGCTTCAAGACCGACATTGCGCCGACTCACTACCTGGATCAATCAAAAGATGGTCTGGCAGTTCGAGAGAGCGCGTACAAGAATCTGGCCGCCTTCTTCGGGCGGATGAACCCCCAACTCGTTGAAAATGGTTCACGGCTACCAATTTCTCGACGACCGCGCGCGCCGGCGCCCCACTCAAAGCCAACAAGGAAATGGCATTGATGTCGACGATCTGTAACTATGGGATGCGCTGGGGCGTGATCGAGCAAAATCCATTCGTGGGCATGATGCAAAATAAGAAAGACCGCGATGTTCGGACTACAATTTTCCGACGGAAGCCCGGAGAGCCAAGTAATTCGTTGTCGATAACTTGGCTATTGTTGGAAAATTATTCTGCGGCATTGAGCATTGGAGCGGTGGTGCGACGAGTTGAGTGTGGGATTGTGATTCCTGTTGTCGCGGGTTCGAGTCCCGTCAGCCACCCCAGATTCCAGATAGAAATCAATCACTTAGCAGTTACCAGGAAGATTGGTTTTTACTCACAAAAAAGATACACGGCTGCCAGCGATGGTGGCCGTTTTCTTTTGTTCCATTCCCATCCCAGCCGTTTCCTTGATATTTCCACATTTCCGCCACTGATTTCTAGCAATATTGCCGAATGCATACTAATATTGCCTCACTACCAATTCGATAGATTTACTGCAATAGTTTTTAAGAGACAAAAATTCTTCCGCATTGCTGTCCGGCATATAAAACATTGTCAACTCAATAAACAGACAACGGCGCTACGACCCGCTGTTGCTGAATAACAAAGGGAAGTTATGGAATTTCTCGGTGGCGTTTTTATTTTTATCGCTCTGTTGATGATACCGACAGCGGTGATCGGCTTGATCTCGCCGGCCCAACTTGCAAAGAAAGGCGCTACGCCGGCATCCAGAACAAAAATCCTGGGATCATGCCTCGCCTGTTTTCTCCTGTGCATTATCCTCGGCGGCGCAATTGTGCCAAATAAACGCAGCCAGCAAGCACGTATTCCAGTCAATTTGAGCACTGAGCCCGGCGCCGACGTCAGTCATAAAGAATAAAGCGATACGCGGGATGCGCAGTCCCGCAGCCGCGCTCAAGAACTGCGCTTAACAAAAAACAAAGCCGTCCCCACTCCCATCAGCACACCGCCGAAGAAACGGTTCTGTTTCTTGACTGCGCGCGCATCGCGAAAATATCCCTGCATGGTCGATGCGGCAAAGGCGTAACCGTGCATCACCACCAGATCCACCGCGCACATGGTCACGGCCAGCAGCAGTAGCTGCGGCAGCAAGGCGCTGTCAGCGCTGATGAACTGCGGCAGTACCGCCACCATGAAAATGATTCCCTTGGGATTGGTGGCGTTGGTCATGAATCCCAGCAGCATGCGCTTGCGCAAGGTCGGCGGCGTCGATTGCATGGCCGGCTCAGGTTGCTGCAGCGCAGCGACGTCGACCTTGGCGCGCCATTGACTCAAGCCCAGATAAATCAGGTAGAGCGCGCCGACCGTCTTGACCAAAGTGAACAAAGTCTCGGAGGCCAGCAAGATCGACCCCACACCGGCGCCGGCCACAAAAAGTATCAGCAGCAAACCCAGCTGCAAGCCGGCGATGGTGGCGGAGCTTTTCTTTACACCATACGACAAGCCATGCGACATCGACAACACTGCGCCTGAACCGGGAGAAATGGCAATCAGCCAACAGGCGGCAAAAAAAGTAAACCAGGTATGGAAGTTCATGATCAGAAAAAATTATCGGTCTTGAATTGGAGTGAATCAGATTGAATCGGTATAGCAGGATATCACTGACCGTCAATCCTGGCCCCTGCACATCTTGTTAGAAAATTTGCATCCGAACCGGAACAGCAGAACAGCGACGTGCAAATTAGCCACAGGAATTTTCACTGAAAGTCCTGTGGCTGCTGATTATTTTTTAAAAACTTGAGCTAAGTCAACGCCCCGCATCCCTTATTGGCAGCACTCTGAACCGTCGTACCAAAAATTATTCTATAACGATGGAGACCCTATGAAGTTCACATTGAAGCCGCTGCAAGCGGCATTGCTTGTCGCATTTTCGATTCCCTCATTGACGCTGTCCAGCGCAGCCTTGGCCGACGCCGCAACCGACGCGCGCATCGAAGCCCTGGAACAACAGGTAAAAATATTGACGACAAAATTGACGCAAGTGTCGGAGCAAAAGTCGGAGCAAAAAGCGGCACCCGCAGATGCAGCGGCTGCTGTGCCGCCGGCGCTGGCCGAGCGCGCCAGGAAATTCTTTGAGGCGATCAAAGACGTCGAATTCTATGGCAACCTGGATGTATCGGTCGACGGCAGCAGCAAGGGCCTGAAAAATTCCTATAACGATGTGGGCGGCGCCCGGATCGTGTCGCCGGTCGGGCACAACGGCTGGCAATCCGATCTGTCCACCAACCTTTCCTATGTCGGCATCCGCGGCAAACATCCGCTCAGCGATAACATGTCGCTGATCTATCAACTGGAAACCCAGATCGACATTACCGCTACCGCGGGTTCAGCCAACTCCACCAGTGCGCAGGACACTACTGTCAAAGGCGCGCTGACCTCGCGCAACAGTTATGTCGGCTTGGCCGACGCCAGATGGGGCGCAGTGAAGCTGGGGAAGACCGATGCGCCATACAAAACGTCAACCGCTCGCATGAATCCCTTCTCCGGCATGTGGGGCGACTATTCGGTCATCATGGGCAACACCGGCGGCGATAATCGCGTCGAGTTCGGCACCCGTCTTGATCATGCACTCTGGTACGAATCGCCTAAGTGGCGCGGCTGGAGTTTTAATGCGCTGATATCGCCGGGCCAGAACCGCGGCTACGAAAACTCGATCCAGGCCAGCGGCGAATCCAGCTGCACCGGCGGCAACATCCCGGGCAGCGGCGGCGGCGCGATCGCTTGCGTCGACGGCAGTTATGGCAGCGCCTACAGTGCCAGCATCGCCTATGAAAACGGACCGTTGTACGTGACCGGCGCTTATGAGCTGCATTCCAGAGTCAACCGCACCGGGGATGTAAGCGGGACGCCGCAAGCGCTGGCGAATCCGATCGGACTGGATCCCAACGATGTCGGCAATGAGTACGCTTACAAAATCGGCGTCCAGTACGCATTCCCCACAAAAACCACCGTCAGCGCCATCTATGAGGTGATGCGCAGGAATATTCCGGCTTACCTGAAAGAGCAAAACGAGCGCTCGCGCAATGGTTATTGGCTGGCGTTGACGCAAGACCTGACGCCGGTTGACAGCATCTCGCTTGGCTGGGCCCACGCCAACGCCACTTCCGGCGATCCGGGCCAGCACAATACCAGCGCGGCCGACGGCATCGGCACCATCAATCCCGACAATGCCGCCAATATGTACACGCTGGCTTATAAACATAAAATCGACAAGCAAACCACCTGGTATGCGAACTATGCGGTGACAGCCAATCGTCCCTTAGCCCACTATGACCTGGGCGCAGGCGGCCGCGGCGTGACTGCCGATTGCCATGATGGCCAGACGATTGCAGCGGGTGCGCCAAATTGTTATGCGGGTGGACGTTTGCAGGGAGTATCGGCCGGCGTGAACTATAAATTCTGAGATCAAGTCGGCTCGTGCGGCCTGTCGCAGATGGCTATCTCCGTTGAGATAGCCGCCTTTTTTAGTTTATCGCACCGAACGATAGGGCTTGCTGCGTCCGCGCTTGCTGAGTACCAGTTGCCAAAGCTGGCCCTGGCCAGATCGAAAAAATCCCGCCGAAGAGAGTATGAAGTATTTCCACATCCGATAAAAACGCTCGCCGTATTTATCTGCCAGCTGGGGCCATGCGCGTTCGAAATTGTCCCACCAGGCCATCAGGGTCAGATCGTAGTCGCGGCCGAAATTGTGCCAGTCTTCGATCAGGAAGCGCCCTTCCAGCACTTGCGTGATTTCTGTGGCGGACGGCAGATGGCCGTTCGGGAAAATATACTTGTCGAGCCAGACATCTCGCTTCTTTTCGGTCACGTAATTGCCGATGGTATGCAACAAAAACAAGCCCTCCGGCGCCAGCAGTTTTCCCGCCACATCGAAGTAAGTAGCGTAATTCTTGGCGCCGACGTGTTCGAACATGCCGACCGAAACAATCTTGTCATATTGCCCGCTGAGCTGCCGGTAGTCGGTCAGTTCGATGCTGACGGGAAGTCCGGCGCAACGCGCTTGCGCGAGTTTTTGCTGCTCCTTTGAAATCGTGATGCCGACCACTTCGACCTGATAATTTTCAGCGGCGTAACGCGCCAGCCCGCCCCATCCGCAACCGATATCCAGCAGCCGCTCGCCTGCCTTCAATTCCAGTTTGCGGCAAATCAGTTCCAGCTTATGCAGCTGCGCTTCTTCGAGATTGGCGGCGCGCGCCCAATACCCGCAGGAATACATCAGATGCGAATCGAGCATGCTTTCGAACAGATCGTTGCCGATATCGTAGTGCTGTTCGCCGACCTGGAATGCACGGCTCCTGGTTTGCAGATTGAAGAAATTCTGCCGCAGGATTTCCAGGAAAAATTTTATTTTTGCGGGGCCTACCACCGTTTGTTCAAGATCGTGGCTGGTGACCCTGAAGAAAAACTCGTCCAGCTTTTCGCAATCCCAGTCGCCATCCATGTACGACTCGCCGATGCCGAGTTCCCATTTCGAAAACATCTTTTGAAAGAAAACCGGATCATGGATTTGCATATCCCAGGGCTGCTCGCCGTTCAGGCGGATGCCCGCATGCTCGAACAGCTGCTGGATGATTCTCGGCGCGTTTGCCGTCATATCAAGCGCTGCCGGATTGGTCTTGCCGATGCCCGTTTTATCCATGTAGTGCTTCCTTCAGAGCTAGTGTTATGGAACAGCTTCTGTATCGGTGCAAAGCTACAGCGGCGGTTACACCAACGGCCAACGCACAAACCGCTGCGGCTACTAAAATTTTCTGCAATGGCGGCCAGCGAAGCCGTGCTTAGCTTAGGCCGGCTTGGAAGTGTCGTCCAGCGCCGCGCTGACCACCTGCTTATCTCATCGCCAGCGGAATACTCCGAAGCGGCGGAGAAAACGCTTGGTCTAATTCCAGGAGATCTTGTGCCGTGAGCACGATGTCCAGCGCTGCGCGATTCTCTCGGACATGAAGCGGATCGACTGCCTTTGGAATGACAATGATCTGCTCCTGCCGCAGCAGCCATGCCAAAGCTATCTGCGCCGCGCTAACCTCATGTCGCCTGGCGACAGCTTTCAGCTGCGGGTTATTTAGCAGCCGCCGTTGCTCGCTGGCCGCCGATTCGAGCGGCGAATACGCCATCACCGGCACGGAGCGCCGGCGGCACCAGGGCAGCAAGTCCCATTCAATCCCGCGCCGCATCAGATTGTAGAGCACCTGGTTGACCGCGATCTGTTCGCCACCCGGCAGTTCGCACGCTTCCAGCATGTCGCTGCTGTCGAAATTGCTGACGCCGAAATCGCGTATTTTTCCTGCCTTTTTGAGCGCAGCCAATGCCTCAAGCGTTTCCGCCAACGGAACCGCGCCGCGCCAGTGAAGCAGGTAGAGATCGATATACTCGCTGCCAAGCCGGCGCAAGCTGCGCTCACAGGCAGCTTGCATCCCGCGTCGATCAGCGTTATGCGGATATACCTTGCTGACCAAAAACGCTTCGCTGCGACGCCCCAGGATTGCCTTACCCACTATTTCTTCAGCGCCGCCGTCGGCATACATTTCCGCCGTATCAATCAAGGTTATCCCGAGATCCATGCCCAGTCGAAGCGCGTCGATTTCTCGTTGCTTCTGAACCGGATCTTCTCCCATGTACCATGTTCCCTGTCCCAATATAGGAATTGCACTGCCCGATGGCAAAAGCAAAGTCTTCATTGTCAGCTCAGTCTCAAAAAAAAATGGACATAGGCGATGTTACGCCTAGACGGCATCAACCCCAAGAATTTTCCGTTTGCCGCGCCGAAAATCTTGCGGCAGGCAACCGCTCTATCTCGGAACGTGCGCATGGCCTTGATCAGCGTAAAATCCATTGCCATCGAACCGACAAAACAAAAAAAGGATGACCGCAATGCTGCAAACCATCGCTCCCGATATCTGGCACGCACAACACAGTTTCATCATCGCTGGTCTGCGCGTCTCCTCCCGCATGACGGTGGTGCGCCTTCAAAATTCCGGGCTATGGCTACACTCGCCGGTGCCGCTGTCGCCGGCAATCCGCTCGCAACTTGCGGCGCTGGGCGAAGTGCAATTTATCGTTGCACCGAGCAAGACGCATCATCTGTTCGTCGGCGAATATCTCGACGCTTTTCCGCAAGCCAGGTTATATGGCGCCCCTGGTCTGCATGCCAAGCGGCCCGACTTACAAGGCTTGCGCGAACTGACGCCGGAAGTCGAACCGGAATGGCGCGAGGATTTCGAGCAGATCTTTTTCGCCGGCATTCCGCTTGGTAATGAAACCGTCTGGTTTCACAAAAACTCGCGCACGCTGATCGTCACCGACTTATGCCAGTGGTGGCGCGGCGATTTGTCGCTGGCGGCAAAACTATATGCCGGGCTGAGCGGTGTCCGCAGCCGGCTCGCGGTGCCGCGGACAATCCGTCTACTGGTTAAAGATCGCCGGGCGGCACGGGCCAGCGCCCATAGAATCCTGGAATGGCCGTTCGAACGCGTGGTGCTCGCCCACGACACCATCGTCGAACAAGGCGCGCACCAAGCAGTGGAAAAAGCCTTTGCTTACTTTGACAAGTTGTGACAGATAGTCCCGCGATCGTATTCAAGAGTGACGACAAGTTGACAACCCGGACGCTGACAAAGCTTGCAGAAAGGCCGCATATAAAACGTCCGCCCTTGAAAATTTTGCGAGCAGCGTCCATAGGAATCCATGCCTAGACGATCTTGATCCAGGTAGTCTTCAGTTCCATGTATTTATCAAATGCGTGCAAAGATTTGTCGCGACCGTTACCGGATTGCTTGTAGCCGCCGAACGGCACCGTCATATCGTCTTCGTCATACTGATTGACGTGTACCGTGCCGACCCGCAGTGCGCGCGCAGCCTGGTGCGCCTTGCGCAGGTCAGAAGTCCATACCGCTGCCTGCAAGCCGAATGCGGTTGCGTTCGCCGCCTGGATCGCATCGTTCAAATCGATGAAACCGAGCACCGACAGCACCGGCCCGAAAATTTCCTCGCGCGCGATCTTCATCGTGCTGGTGACGTTATCGAACAAGGTCGGCTCGATGTAATAACCGCCCGTTCCGCTGCGGACCTGCTGTCCGCCTGCCAGCAGTTGTGCGCCTTCCGCCTTGCCCGATTCGATAAAGCCTAGTATCGAGTTCATCTGGATATTGTCGACGATGGCGCCCATCACGGTGGTTTCGTCCAACGGATCGCCAGGTTGGAAATTCGGCAGCAGCGCCAGTGCTTTGGCAAGGAATTGATCCTTGATCGATTCCTCGACGAATAAACGCGAGGGTGCGTTACAGCTCTCGCCCTGATTGAAATACACCGCACCTACTGCCGCCCGCACAGCGGCATCCAGATCCGGGCAATCGGCGCACACAATGTTGGGCGACTTGCCGCCCAGTTCGGTCCAGACCCGCTTCAGATTGGACTGTCCCGCATATTGCATAATCTGCTTGCCTGTCCGCGTGGAACCGGTAAAACCGATGCAGTCGACTTCCATGTGCAAGGCTAGCGCGCTACCGGCCTCATGGCCGTAACCCGGCGCCACATTGAAAACGCCAGGTGGAATACCGGCTTCCAGTGCGATTTCCGCCAGGCGCAGCGCCGACAGCGGCGACTTTTCCGAGGGCTTCAGCACGACGCTGTTGCCGGCAGCCAGCGCCGGTGCAATTTTCCAGGAAGCCATCAGCATCGGGTAGTTCCACGGCACCACCGCAGCCACCACGCCGACCGGTTCGCGCGTGATAAGCGCCAGGCAAGTGTCAGGTGTCGGGGCGATTTCGTCATAAATCTTGTCGATGGCTTCGCCGTACCAGCGAATGCAGTTGGCTGCCGCCGGCACATCCACGCTACGGCTGTATTTGATCGGCTTGCCCATATCCAGCGTTTCCAGCAAAGCCAGCTCATCCCGGTGCTGCAGCAGCAAATCGGCAAACTTGATCATGGTGCGCTTGCGCGCCGCCGGCGCCGTCCCGGCCCAGCGGCGGTCGTCGAAAGCGGCCCGCGCGGCGTTCACCGCGAGGCCGATATCGCCCGCATCGCAACGCGCCACATCGGCCAGCTTGCGGCCGTCGATGGGAGAAATGCAGTCGAACACTGCACCTGACAACGCTGCCACGCGTTCACCGCCGATGAAAGCGCGTCCGTCAGGTTTCAGTTCCGCTGCGCGATCATGCCAAGATATGTTTGTCATTTGAGTCTCCTTTTAATCTGGGTAGATTGGGATCAAGTTTGGAGCGTTGCGCCTGGATGGCAGGATCGAGATTCGTTGCGCGACCCTCGCCTAAATGTTCTCGGTTGCCTGTGCCGGCGCCGGCATCAATCCCCGTTGCGTCAAATCAGCCAAGGTCATGTCGAGGCAAGCGCGAATCAAGTCCACCATTTCGTCAATCTCTGCATGCGCCATGATCAACGGCGGCGCGATAATCATGCGCTCGCCGACGGCGCGCATGATCATCCCGTTATTGAACATATGGCTGCGGCAGATCATACCGACATCCAGTTTTGCATCGAATAACCGGCAATCATGCAAGCTGGCCGCTTTTTTCTGCACCAGATTAAGGCCCGCCACAAACCCGCAAGTTTCCGCAGCGCCGACCAAGAGATGATTTGCCAGCGTTTCGAATTTCCGCTTCAGATAGGGGCCAGTGTCATCGCGCACCCGGCCGACCAGTTTTTCTTCTTCGATGATGCGAATGTTTTCCAAGGCAGCGGCGCAGGCAACCGGATGGCCGGAATAGGTAAAGCCGTGGTTGAAGTCCCCGCCCTTTTCGATCAGCACGTCCGCTACACGGTCACCGACCAGCACGCCGCCCAGCGGTACATAACCGGAGGTCACGCCTTTGGCGAACGTCATCAGGTCAGGTTTGACGCCGAAATATTCGGAACCGAACCAATGACCGAGACGACCAAAGCCGCAAATCACTTCGTCGGCGATCAGCAAAATCCCGTATTTGTCGCAGATACGCTGAATCTCGGGCCAGTAGGTGGCAGGCGGGATAATGACGCCGCCGGCGCCTTGCACTGGCTCGCCGATGAAAGCGGCGACCTTGTCAGCACCGATTTCCAGAATTTTTTTCTCCAGCCAGGACGCCGCTTCGATACCGAATTCTTCCGGCGTCTTGCCCTTGCCTCCTTCCAGGTAATACGGCTGGCCGATATGGACGATGCCCGGAATCGGCAAGCCGCCCTGCTGGTGCATGCCGGACATGCCGCCTAACGAAGCACCTGCCATTGTGCTGCCGTGGTAGGCGTTGTGACGGCTGATGATGACATGCCGGTCTTGATAACCTTGCAGGTCCCAGTAGCGGCGCACCATGCGGATAATCGTGTCATTGCCCTCAGAGCCGGAACCGGTAAAAAAGACATGGTTGAATTGCGGTGGCGAAATCTCAACCAGTTTGGCCGCCAGTTGCACCGCCGGTACATTGGTAGTCTGGAAAAAACTGTTATAGAAAGGCAATTGCTGCATCTGTGCATAGACCGCATCGGCGATGCTCTTTCGGCCGTAGCCGACATTCATGCACCACAAACCGGACATGCCGTCGAGCAGCCGCTTTCCTTCCGAATCCCAGATGTAGATGCCTTCGCCCTTTACCATGACGCGTGCGCCATGGCTGGCCAACGCCTTTGAATCAGTGAACGGGTGCAGATAATGGGCTGCGTCCAACTCCTGGATAACGCGGGTATTGACGGCGGCTTGCGCCACGGACTGACGGGATGCGGATGCGCGTGTATTTGAATGCATGATCAACCTTCGGTTCCAGTTGCTGTTTCATAAAAGCGCCAAGCACAGGGAGCCGGGCGCTGTGGTCCGTGGCGTATTGCGGCACGCGTCTCCCTTCATGGCGAATATCAGACATGCAGCAGCAGATGTTCACGTTCCCACGGGCTGATCACCTGCATGAACTCCGCGTATTCCAGATCCTTGATGGCGGCATAGACATCGACAAAACGGTCGCCCAGCACCTGGCGCAAGTGTGTCTCGTTGCGCAAGCCTTCAAGCGCTTCGGACAAACTTTGCGGCAATTGATAGTCAAGGTCGTACGCGCTGTCTACTGTCATCGGAGTTGGCTCCAGCTGTTCGACCATGCCCAGATAACCGCAAGCCAGCGTTACCGCCAGCGCCAGATACGGATTCGCATCGGCGCCTACCACCCGGTTCTCGACGCGACGATCTTGCGGCTCCGATTCGGGCACCCGGAAACCGACTGTACGGTTATCCTTGCCCCACTGGATGTTGATCGGTGCAGCGGTATGGCGCACCATGCGGCGATACGAATTCACATACGGCGCCACAATCGCCATCGCCGCCGGCATGTAACGCTGCAGACCGCCGATGTAATACGAAAACGCCTGGGAGGCCGTGCCGTCCGGGTTGCTGAAGATATTCTTGCCACTCTTCGAGTCGACCACGCTTTGATGAATGTGCATTGCCGAACCGGGCTCGCCGGTCATCGGCTTGGCCATGAAAGTCGCATACATATCGTGCTTCAACGCCGCCTCGCGCAGGGTACGCTTGAAGAAGAAGACCTTGTCGGCCAGACCGAGGGGCCCGCCGTGCAAAAAATTGATTTCCATCTGGCCGGCGCCGATCTCATGGATCAGCGTATCGACATCGAGCTGCATCAGTTCGCAATAATCGTAGATATCCTCGAATAGCGGATCGAACTCGTTGACGGCGTCAATGCTGTATATCTGGCGACTGGTTTCCGACCTGCCGCTGCGGCCCGCCGGCGGCCGCAACGGCAGATCGGGATCGATATTCTTGGCGGTCAGATAAAACTCAAGTTCGGGCGCCACGATCGGGGTCCAGTCCTTTTCGGCGTATAGTTTCAGCACGCGGCGCAGCACTGAACGCGGCGCGAAATCGACCAGCGTGCCATCGGAAAAATAGCAATCATGGATTACCTGCGCGGTCGGGTCGACCGCCCACGGCACCAGCGCAATGGTATTGGGATCGGCCCGCAGAATCATGTCGCGGTCGGTAGCCGAAATAGCGCGTTCGTAAGCCGCGTCGGCGGTTGGATAGTTACCGGTCACCGTCATTCCAAGCACCGCTTCCGGCATGCGCATGCCACGTTCTTCCGTGAATTTGGTGCGCGGCATGATCTTGCCGCGTGCGACACCGGTCAAATCCGGCACCAGGCATTCGATTTCAGTGATCTGCTTATTGTTGAGCCACTGCTCCATGTCGTTGTAGGAAAAATTTTCACGTATAGACATACTGTTCTCCTCATTTCGTTTGCTGTTGCACCGAACCTGCCCGCATGCAGCGCTCCGCTTTTTTCTGCGCTACCTGATCATGCTGGCGATAAGCGGCGCGACGGTGCTTCCGGCGCAAAAATTCTCAGATTTTTCATGCACCCGCCCTCTGTTTTTGTAATTTATATTGGCGACAGGCGGCGCCAAACGCGGCGAGCAATTTCATCGAATCGGGATTTTCGGCAATCTTCCACTCCGGATGCCATTGCAGCGCCAGCGTGAAGCCGGCAGCATCCCGTATGCTGAACGCTTCGACTAGGCCGTCGTCCGCGCGCGCTTCCACGCAGAGACCCGGCGCCAGACGGTCGAGGCCTTGCCCATGCAGGGAATTCACCGCCAGTTCGCTGGCGCCGTCCAGTATCTTGGAGATGCGTCCGCCGGAGGTCAGCGTAACGCGGTGTGCCGGACCGTACTGTACGTCCAGCGGGTCTGATTCGTGATCGCGATGGTCCATCATGCCAGGCACCTCATGTACCGCCTGATGCAGGGAGCCGCCCAAGGCAACATTGATTTCCTGGGCGCCGCGGCAAATCGCCAGCAGCGGAATCCCGCGTTCCACAGCTAAGCGGATCAGCGGCATCGTAGTCGCATCGCGCGCGGCATCCAGCGGCAACTCCGGCGTCAATATTTCTTGACCGAAAAGTGCCGGATGCACATTCGATGGCGAACCCGTCAGCAGAATGCCATCGGCAGCCTCCAGCACCGCCTCCCAATCGGTTTTCGCTCCAAAGGCGGGCAAGACCAAAGGCATGCAGTCAGCGCCGAGCCAGATAGCGTCAACGTACTTCATTTGGGCAAGGTAATAACTATCGCTGTCGATCTGCTTGGTGCAGGAGGGAACAATAATGATTGGACGTTGCATGATTTATCCGCGCCAAAAATTTATGTCAAGACTCCACGCCCGGAATGGGTGCAGAACAATTTCCGCATTAAGAAGCAATTTGTACAAAATCATTTTTTTTTAACGCACCGCTTTCTAACTGGAAATGCATGCGCATTTCCCTCCTGGCGAATTAATTAAAATTATCTCATTACCAATTCAGCATTATTGGGAGTGCCACTTTGGCTATCTTGATGGAAGCAGATTGTTTCCCACGCCTGCCGCTGAGGGTTTCATCATCAGTTTAACCGGCAGCGGCAAGCCTCGCTGCCGTCAAGCTCGTAGCCTAAGTGCACACTACCTGGGTCGAAAACCCGTGCTACCGGGGCGCACGGCGCATATTCGAATCCTGCGGAATAACTCTGCACCCTATCGCAGTCGATGCCGAAGGCAACGCTCCGAGCGAGGGCGATTTGGCGACCAGGCCGCGCCTGATCTGCATGATCTATATAGGTCCGGTTCAATCAAAACATAGAGACCATTTTCTATAAGCGTCAACATGGTAATTTAGTTCTTGTCGGCAATATTTTGCCAGGCGCGCTAAAATCCTCCGCACATTTTGTTGTCCCTCGTTCAAACCGTTGGAGCTTGATTGGAGCCTAATTCATGCTGCGTTCTGCTGTGCTGTCCACCCTGCTTACCCTCCCCGTTACTCCTTTCGCCAATGCCGCCGCCGATCCGCTCAGCACTATCGCCGAGCGTTCCGGCTTCCAGAAAACCGGGCGCTACGAAGAAGTCGTCGCGCTCTGCGCCGCCTTCCAGAAAGCCTATCCGAAGCAAGTCCGTTGCACGGAATTCGGCCGCACGCCGGAAGGCCGGCCGATGCTGGCGCTAATCGCCTCGCGCAGCGGCGCCTTGAGTGCGGAAGCTGCACACAAGCGCGGTTTGCCGGTGCTGCTGTTACAAGGCGGCATCCATGCCGGTGAAATCGACGGCAAGGATGCCGGCTTCCTGGCTCTGCGCGAAGCCTTGCAAGACACTGCCGCCAATAGTGTGCTGAGCAAGCAAGTGCTGGTCTTTGTACCGGTGTTCAATATCGACGGCCATGAGCGTTTTGGCCGCTGGAATCGCCCCAATCAACGTGGCCCGGAAGCAATGGGCTGGCGCACCACCGGCCAGAACTTCAACCTGAATCGCGATTACGCCAAAGCCGACGCGCCGGAAATGCAGGCCATGCTGCAACTGGTCAATCGCTGGGATCCGCTGGCCTATATCGACCTGCATGTCACCGATGGCGCCAAGTTCGAGCATGACGTCTCGATCCAGGTCGAGCCGGTGCACGCCAGCGATCTGGCATTGCGCAAGGATGGCGAGGCATTGCGCGACAATGTGATCAGCGATCTGGCCCGGCAAGGTTCGCTGCCGCTGCCTTTCTACATGTCGTTCAAGGTCGACGACGACCCTAGTTCCGGTTTTGTCGACGATGTCTCGCCGCCGCGTTTTTCTACCGGTTATTTCCATCTGCGCAATCGCTTCGGGATGCTGGTCGAAACCCATTCCTGGAAAGATTATCCGACCCGCGTGCGCATCACCCACAACACGATTGTCTCGGTCATGGCGCAGATCGCCGCGCACGGCAGCGACTGGCTGAAGACCGCGCAACAAGCCGATCTGCGGGCGGCGCAGTTGGCCGGCCAGGCGGTTGCGTTGAGCTACAAGGTGAGCGACAAGACCCGCCCGGTGGCGTTTCGCGGTTATGAATATACGCGCACGCCGTCGGATATTTCGGGCGCGCTGATGACGCGTTACGATGAGAGCAGACCGCAAATCTGGAACGTGACCGTACGCGACGACCTGCACCCCGATCTGAGCGTCAACGCACCGCAGGCCGGTTATCTGGTACCGGCCGCACATGCCGCCTGGATCGCACAAAAACTGCAGCAGCACGGAATTGCTTTCCGCGTATTGCCGACAGCGCTGAACCGGGTCGAGCTGGAAACTTTCCGCGCCGCCAAAACCGGTTTTGATCCACAGTCTTTGGAAAGCCACCAGCGTCTGAAGCTGGAAGGCGCATGGCAAAACGAAACGCGCGACCTCGGCGCCGGCGCATTGTTTGTACCGATAGCGCAGCCCAAGGCGCGGCTGGTGATGGCGTTGCTAGAGCCGCAGGCGCCCGATTCGCTGGCGGCGTGGGGACGTTTCAACAATGCGTTCGAGAAGAAAGAATATATGGAGGCGTATGTGGCGGAAGACGTTGCTCGCCAACAGCTGGCGGCGGATCCGGCGCTAGCTGCAGAATTCAGGCAAAAGCTGGCTGACGATCCGGAATTTGCCAAGGATCCGGCGGCGCGGCTGGAGTTTTTCGCGCGCCGCCATTCTTCCTGGGATCAACGCTTTAACTTGTATCCGGTGATGAGGACTGCCGTCGTGCCGGGATAAGCCTGCATTGAAATTGCCTTATACCAACCCTTTAACCGTTTATCGGCAAGCAGTTGGATCGGCTTGCTGGCAGCCGCTCTCGACTAGAGCAGGCGGCGTGCCGGACAGGAATTACTTCTGTGCGTCGCCGATTTTTTTCGACAGATAAAAACGTACTGCAAAAGCAGCGACAACGGCGAACAACGGCAAGGTTTGAATGAAGTTCATGGCAGGGCTCCGAATAAATAGGCTGTAATTCAGCTGTGTTGATGCGTTGCAGCATATAAAAACGGGGAACATATTGCCAATTCTTATTTCTGATTCCTTATATAAGTTTCGTGAATATCACTGCGATACTGAATCCAGCCCCGAAATATAAAAAGCCCGCTATCTTTAACGATGCGGGCTTTCCTTGTCTCCTCACCTCTAGAGAGATGGACTCTTTTTTGCGTGAAGCGATACTGAGCCAAAAAACTTTAGCCGTCATCATGCGCCGCAACATTGCGTTGTTTTGCACCAACATGCAAAGATAGCGCTTGTATGCTGATGCGGTTTTCGCGTAAGGATCCGTTTTTTCATCGCCCCTGCCGGATAAAATCCACCGCTTTCTCGGCAATCATGATGGTCGGCGCATTAGTATTGCCGCCAATTAGGGTGGGCATGATCGAGGCATCGACTACCCGCAAACCCAGGATTCCATGAACCCTTAAGGTCGGATCGACGACAGCGTTCTGGTCGACGCCCATTTTGCAGCTGCCGGCAGGATGGTAGACCGTATCGACGTACTGCCTCAAAACGGCGCGTATCTGCTCGTCAGACTGCACATCTGCGGTACGTATGTCGCGTTTGCTGTAAGCAGCCAGCGCTGGCGCTGCAAGCAATTTGCGGGTCACCTTGAAACCCTCCACCATGTCTTCCAGATCTTGTGGATCGTCCAGGAATTTAGGGTCGATCAGGGGCGCATCCTGCGGATTGGTATTGCGCAAACTGAGGGTTCCCTTGCTCTTCGGCCGCAACAGGCAAACGTGGCAGGAAAATCCATGCCCCATACGCGGCTTGCGAGCGTGATCCTCAAGACAGCCGACGACGAAATGCAATTGCAGATTTGGCGCCGGCAAATCTGGCCGGGTCTTCAAGAAACCGCCGCACTCGGCCACATTGCTGGTCAGCATGCCGCGTCTCTCCTTGCGAAAACGCTGTAGTTCCTTGAACAGCCGCAACGAACCGCCAGCCGAGATGCCGAAGGTGTCCAGGCTGTCCGATTGATGACAAAACACAAAATCGGGATGGTCTTGCAGATTCTTGCCGACGCCGGGTAAATGATGTTGCACCTGAATCCCCAGTTTGCGCAGTTCGGCGCCGTCGCCGATGCCTGACAACATCAGCAACTGCGGCGACTGCAAAGCGCCGGCGGCCAGAATCACTTCACGCCGTGCGCGCAGCACGCGCAACTTGCCGCCCTGCCTGACTTCCACGCCTACCGCCCGCCCCTGCTCAATGATCAGGCGCTCGGCATAGGCGCCGGTTTCTACGCATAGATTGCTGCGCCCCAGATGCGGCATCAAGTAGCCGCGTGCGGCGCTCCAGCGCTCGCCATTTTTTTGCGTGACTTGGTAAACACCCAGTCCCTCTTGCTGCTCGCCGTTGAAATCCGCACTGAGCGGATAACCGGCCTGGCGCGCAGCTTCCAGATAATGCTGCTGAATCGGATTATCGGTGCGCAGATCGCTGACCCACAAAGGCCCGTCTTGACCGTGCCAGACGTTGAAAAATCGTTCGTTATGCTCGGACTTCTTGAAATAGGGCAGCACATCGTCGAAGGACCAGCCGCTGTTGCCAAGCTCTGCCCAATGATCGTAATCGGAGCGATGGCCCCGGACATAAACCATGGCATTGATCGCCGACGATCCGCCCAATGCCTTGCCGCGCGGCTGATAGCCCCGGCGGCCGTTGAGTCCGGCTTGCGGCACGGTTTCGAAAGCCCAGTTGTTGAGCTTGGTCGGCACCATGACAGCCGCTCCGACCGGCATCTTCACAAGCCAGCTATCGCCGCTGCCGCCGGCCTCTAGCAAACATACCGACAGTTCCGAATCTTCCGTCAGGCGGCCCGCCATCACGCTGCCGGCCGAACCGCCGCCCACTACGATAAAGTCGAATTCATCATTCACCGCGCATCTCCCGTTCTGGTTATATTTATGCTTTGCAGATCGACAAGCCTGCTTAGGCAACAAATTTAACAGCTGCGGGGAGATCACGCCATGCGGCGAATTAGAGAGTTTGTTTCAATTGCCCAGAATATTCAGGCGCTTGCGCAAGATAAAACTGCGGATTCAATGCGCTTTAGACATCACGACCAGCCATTTGCGAAATAGCAATATTTCCAAATGCCCGGCCTGGATGCCGGCATTGCATTCGACTACGGGATTGCTTCGGTACAGGCGCTTGTAGAAATCGCGGCAGATGAATAACTCACGCTTGCCGAAACGCATCAGGATTGAGGAAGGGGTAGACTCCATACCAAAGCGGGAGCCGGAGGTAATGTCCAAGTTCGTCATGGCAGCAATTCCAATCTCGTTGAAGGGAATTGCACTGTACCATAACTACTGTACATTCATACAGTAAAATGCCATGTGTCTGTTTTTAGTCACGCCGCAAGCTGGCGACCGGTACAGCTTGCAGCTAGATGGCTCACTGGCGTGGCTCATTAGCGTAAATTAACGACGCCAGCCGCGATCATGCCAATCACGCTCTCGCCACTCATGGTCATACCAGCCGCGTCCGCCGCGCCAATAGCCCGGACGGCCGTAGTAAGCCGGCGGATAGTAACCTGGGGCGCCATACACTACGACAGGCGGCGGCGCCACATACACCGGCGGCGGTGGCGCGTAGTAGACAGGTGGCGGATTGTAATAGACCGGTGGCGGCGCGTAATAGCCCGGGACACCGATATTCACCGACCAGTGTGCTCCGGCAAACGCTGGGGCGGCCGAGAACGCACCAACGGCAAGCAATCCAAGCAGGGCGATGCGCATGGCTTTTTTCATGGCAGTTCTCGATGGCTTTGAGTTAAACATACCTATATTTAACCTAATTTTTCAGCGCCGCGCCACGCACAAGTCGTAAGGCCTGTAACAACATGTATCGTCGTATGTGAAATGTAGTTTTTTCTTACACGCGGAATTAGGGCCTGTTAACAATTGATTTGGGAGTGCGAACGCGCGGCAGGCGTTGCGTGCCTTGGCGCAGCGACGCGACGTGGCGGTGCCACCGAATGTTACATCATGGAGCTGCAACAACGGCATGCGACGCCTGCAGCCGTTCCCGAAGGGTTCCAACCAAAACGTGCGC
>NZ_JAGQEG010000102.1 GCF_018305005.1 Collimonas silvisoli | reverse complement strand
CTACCTGCTCGACAACGCTCAATTTAAAAGCCAGGCTGTAATCACGTTGGCTGCGCCGTATCTCTTGCTCCATTTGACACTCCTTCTCTTCATCGAAAAAGTGTCAACCTAATTCAGGACGGGTCAAGCAAAAGAAAAAGGCCCACATTGCTGTGGGCCTTTTAGATATTGGTGCTGGCTGCAGGACTTGAACCCGCCACCCCCTGATTACAAGTCAGGTGCTCTACCAGATGAGCTAAGCCAGCTAAACTGCGAAGTCCGCAATTATACCTATTTAATTCTAGTTAGGGTAGGTCTTCCACCTTTTTTTGGTGGTTCCGGATCTTTTTCTGGATCCGTGCCGGACGAGCTCTGTTTTGCATCCGATGCCGGCGATGGCACCGAGGTCAGAATCGGCGTTACCGTGGCGGGCGACTCGGTGTTGAGTTCCTGCTCGGCGGCGGCTTCGGTATCCGATTCAGCGGCCGGGGCCGATGCTTCGAACGCCATGCCTTGGCCGTTTTCGCGCGCATAGATCGCGATCACGTTATCTACCGGCACCGAAATGTCGCGCGATACGCCGCCGAAACGTGCGCTGAAATTGACAAACTGGTTGTCCATCTTCAGACCACTGGTGGCTTCGAAACTGATGTTCAATACAATCTCGCCGTTCTTGACGAACTGCATCGGCACCCGTGTGTGCGCATCTACCCTGGCCGCCAGATACGGGGTGTAGCCATTGTCGGTGCACCATTCATAAATGGCGCGCAACAAATACGGTTTGGTAGAAGTTTCTGACATGGGAAGCAACGGTACAAAATTTAAGCAAGGGCCGGTATGCAGCACCACAGCGAACTGCAGCGGTACACACCGGTAATCTACACGATCTTAACGACGCATGACTTTTTCGGACGGTGTCAGCGCTTCGATGTAGGCTGGGCGCGAGAAAATACGCTCAGCATACTTCATCAGCGGCGCAGCCGTCTTCGACAGCTCGATGCCGTAGTGATCCAGACGCCACAGCAACGGCGCGATGGCTACGTCCAGCATCGAGAACTCGTCGCCCAGCATGTATTTGTTCTTGAGGAACAAAGGCGCAAGCGTGGTCAGACGATCGCGGATTTCCGAGCGTGCCTTGTCGTGGCTCTTTTCTGCAGCTTTGGTTTTCTCGTTTTCCAGCGTGTGCACGTGGATGAACAATTCTTTCTCAAAGTTGAACAGCATCAGCCGCGCACGGGCGCGCATCAGCGGATCGGCCGGCATCAATTGCGGATGCGGGAAACGTTCGTCGATGTATTCGTTGATGATATTGGATTCGTACAGAATCAGGTCGCGCTCGACCAGGATCGGCACTTGACCATAAGGATTCATGGTCGAGATGTCTTCCGGCTTGTTGAACAAGTCGACATCGCGAATTTCAAAGTCCATGCCCTTCTCGAACAGAACGAGACGGCAGCGTTGTGAAAATGGGCAGGTTGTACCCGAATAGAGAACCATCATTTTTATAGTTCCTTAGAAACAAAAGGGTGAGACCCGATACGGCTCACCCCAAAACGCATACCCGCAAAATCGCGGGTATGAAAACTACTTGACGTCTTTCCAGTATGCCGCGTTGAGACGCCATGCCAGAACGAAGAACATGCCGAGGAACAGCAGAACCCAGACGCCAAGGCGCTTGCGGGTATTCTGAGCAGGCTCGGCCATCCATGCAAGATAGGACACCAGATCGGCGACGGCAACATCGTATTCGACCTTGTTCATCTTGCCTGGCTTGGCTTGCTCGAAACCGGCAAACTTGTGTTCGGTCTTGCCCTCTTCATGCGGATCTTTCACGTCTTCGTATTTGGCAGTACGAATTCCTTCCAGTTCCCACAGAACGTGCGGCATGCCGACGTTAGGGAAGACCATGTTATTCCAGCCGGTTGGACGGCTGTCATCTTTGTAGAAAGTACGCAGATAGGTGTACAGCCAGTCCGCGCCGCTGCCGGCGCCGGATGACTTGGCGCGGGCGATCACCGACAGATCCGGCGGCGTGGCGCCGAACCATTCCTTGCCGTCTTTCGGGGCCATCGCGATGGTCATCAGGCCGCCCACTTTATCGCTGGTGAACAGCAGGTTGTTCTTGATCTGCTCTTCGCTCAGGCCGATGTCGCGCAAACGGTTATAACGCATGGCCGATGCGGCGTGACAGTTCAGGCAGTAGTTCACGAACAGCTTGGCGCCGCTTTGCAGCGCCGACAGGTTGGTGCCCTGATCCGGTGCGCGGTCCAGCGGGTAACCGCCTTCTTCGTTAGCAAAAGCAAGCGCCGGCAGCAGCACTAGAGTCGCCATCAATCTTTTTAGCAATGTCATGTTCTTATCCTCTGGCTTAGTGCGGGTGCTTAGTGTGGATGATAGACAACGCGGTCCGGCACTGGCTTGAATGTACCTGCGGCGCTCCACCATGGCATCAACAGGAAGAAGCCGAAGTAGATAAAGGTGCAGACCTTCGACACATAGCCGCCGATTGCCGATGGCGGTTGCACGCCAAGGTAGCCGAGCACCACGAAGGTAATCCCAAACAGGATGTAGATATATTTGTGCCAGCTAGGACGATAGCGAATCGACTTGACCTTGGAGTGATCCAGCCAAGGCAGGCCGGCCAGGATAATCACCGAGACGCCCATCATCACGACACCGAAGAACTTGGCGTCGAATATGAACATGGCGCCGATGATGGCCAGGCCGATGACGGTGGCTGCGATCTTGACCAGGCCGCTCAGGCTGGACTTCAGCCACAGCAGCGCGACAAAGGCGGCAACGCCGGCTTGCAGGTAAACGATGAAATCCGAAGTAACTGCACGCAAGATCGAATAGTAAGGCGTGAAATACCAGACCGGTGCGATGTGCGGCGGCGTCTTCAGGGAATCGGCCGGAACGAAGTTGTTGTATTCGAGGAAGTAGCCGCCCATTTCAGGGCCGAAGAACACCACGGCGCTGAAGACGATCAGGAACACCGCAACCGCCATCACGTCATGCACCGAGTAGTAAGGGTGGAAAGGCACGCCATCCAGCGGCACGCCCTTGGCGTCCAGTTTTTCCTTGATTTCAACGCCGTCAGGATTGTTCGAACCGACTTCATGCAAAGCGATGATATGGGCTACCACCAGGCCGATCAGGACCAATGGGATGGCGATCACGTGGAACGAGAAGAAACGGTTCAGGGTAGCGTCGGAGACCACGTAGTCGCCGCGGATCCACAACGACAGGTCAGGGCCGATGAAAGGAATCGCACCGAACAGATTCACGATAACCTGCGCGCCCCAATACGACATCTGGCCCCATGGCAACAGATAGCCCATGAAGGCTTCGCCCATCAGGCACAGGAAAATGCCGACGCCGAACAGCCATACCAACTCGCGCGGTTTGCGGTAGGAGCCGTACAGCAGGCCGCGCACCATGTGCAGATAGACCACGATGAAGAAGGCTGAGGCGCCGGTCGAGTGCATGTAGCGCACCAGCCAGCCCCAAGACACATCGCGCATGATGTATTCGACCGAGGCGAACGCCAGCGTGGCGTCCGGCTTGTAATGCATGACCAGGAAAATCCCGGTGACGATCTGTATCACCAGCACCAGCAGCGCCAGCGAACCGAAGGCGTACCAGAAATTGAAATTCTTCGGCGCGTAGTATTCGGACAGATGCGCCTTCCAGGTCGATGTCAGCGGGAAACGCGCATCAACCCAGTTCAGGGCCTTGTCGGCGATAGGGGCATCGGCCGGCAGCTGTTTTTCGTGGAATGCCATGATTAAGCCTCACCTTTCTCGTCTTTACCAATGATGATCTTGGTATCCGACAGGTACATATAGCGTGGCACGTCGAGGTTGTTCGGCGCCGGCTTGTTCTTGAAAACACGGCCGGCCAGATCGAAGGTTGAACCATGGCAAGGGCAGAGGAAACCGCCTTGCCAGTCGTCCGGCAATGAGGGTTGCGGGCCAGGCGTGAATTTGTTCGATGGCGAACAGCCCAGATGCGGGCAGATGCCGACCAGCACCAGGGTTTCTTCGTGGCCGGCGTGGCCGCGATTGTTCGACTTGTTCTTGCAATAGTCGGGCAAGTCCATGGTGTAGGGCTTGAGTGACTCGGGGTCGGCTAATTCAGAGGTGGTATGCTCCAGCCCCTTCATTTGTTCCGGGGTGCGGCGCATGATCCAGACCGGTTTGCCGCGCCATTCGAAGACTTGCATCTCGCCTGGTTTGATGCCTGAAATATCCACTTCCACTGGCGCTCCCGCGGCTTTTGCACGTTCGGACGGCTGGAAGGTGGAGACAAACGCCCCCGCCGTGGCTAGACCAGCCACGCCACCCGCCGCACACGTAGCCACGAGCAAACCACGTCGACCGGAATCGACCTGCTTTTCGATACTCATACCAACCCCAATCAGTCAAAATACGAAACTTGCACGGAACTTCTAGCAACCCTAGATTATATCGAAGCTAATGCCTGTTTTAAAGGAAATACATGCATGGATGTACAAAATCAGCTAAATCCGTGGAAACTGCTGCTAAATCTGGCACAATTTCGTTCAGAAACCCACTCTTGCACTGCAGCAATCATTGGCAGGGATGGAAAATAACAAGAATTGACAAATTTATCCTTTTAATTCAATCGCGATCGCAGTATCTTCCCGACTGTCAACATTAATACGGAGAATCGGCACTATGAGCATGATGCAAGAATTCAAGACCTTTGCACTCAAAGGCAATGTGATGGATCTGGCAGTCGGCGTCATCATCGGCGGCGCGTTCGGCAAGATCGTCGACTCTTTGGTGCAGGACGTCATCATGCCGGTGATCGGCAAGATTTTCGGCGGTCTTGATTTTGCCAATCACTATTTCCCCCTGAATGGCCAAAGCACGGAGCTGACGCTGGTGGAAGCGAAAAAAGCCGGCGCAGTGCTGGCTTACGGCAATTTCATCACGATCGCGCTGAATTTCGTCATCCTGGCCTTCGTGATTTTCCAGATGGTCCGCATTATCAACAAGTTGCGAGGCGCAGTACCGCCAGCCCCGGCTGCCGATCCGGAAAATACCGTGCTGTTGCGCGAAATCCGCGACTCTCTGAAAAAATAGCATTCACCGCCCGTCCCTGACACACAAAAGCCCGCGACCTGATATCGCGGGCTTTTTTATTTGAGCGTGGCCGGAACAGACAAGGCTCGGCTGTTGCGGCGGCAGTTACCATGCGCTAATCTGTAAGCAGCAGCTTGATTCTGCGACAACATAATCCACATCCGCGAATCTGCAAGTCCGCAAATCCCATCAAGCAGCGGCGCCCGAGGTGCATATGAAGGAAGCCGAATTGCCATCTAAAGACCTGCAGCCGGAGCAGCTCAAAATCTGGCTTGCTGCCGTCGTGCGCAAGGACGCCGCCGCCTTTCGCGCCCTCTACGATGCGACCTCGCCGAAACTGTTCGGCTTCGCGCTGCGTATATTAGTTAAGCGCGAATGGGCGGAAGAAGTGTTGCAGGAAAGCTTCGTCAATATCTGGAACAACGCCGACAGTTACCAGTCCAGCCTGGCAGCGCCGATGACCTGGATGAGCACCATCGTGCGCAACAAGGCATTCGATTTTTTACGGCGCACGGACAACAGCGTCGAAATCGACGCGGACACATTTGACAAGGCAGTCATGGATGCAATGGAAAGCACCGCCGCGACGCCGTTGCAGGCGTTGCAACTGAGCGAAGATGCAAAGGCGCTGGCGGATTGCCTGGCGCGCCTGGAGGGTTTGCACCGGCAGGCTATTGCGCTGTCTTTTTATCACGATCTGTCGCATAGCGAAGTCGCGGCGCAGATGCAGCTGCCGATCGGCACCGTCAAGAGCTGGATCCGGCGCGGGCTGGCGAGTCTGAAAAACTGCCTTGGCAAACTCGGGAGCGCCTGATGGAGATTCAGCGTAATCCCGTTCTGGTGGACAAGCTGGCAGCCGAATACGTACTCGGCACGCTAGACGGCGCTGCGCGCCGGCGTTTTGAAAGCCTGCTGCGCCGTCACGCCGAGCTGCGCCAAGCCGTCGCCGAATGGCAAGATCGCCTGCAGCCGCTGGCCGAGCTGGCGCCGCCGGCGCAACCGTCGGCCGCGGTCTGGCCGGCAATCGAAGCCCGGCTCGGCTTGCACAGTAAACCGCAGCGCAAGCGCCTGACCTGGTTCGAGCTGCGCGAAGACTTGAGTTTCTGGCGCGGCCTGGGCCTGTTCTCGACCACCGCCGCTATCATCCTGACTTCGCTGCTACTGACCAAACAAGAACTGTCGGTGCCTGTGGCGCCGGTTACGTCGTACATCGCTATGCTAAGCAACGATCAGGCGCAGCCGATTGCTGTGGTTACCGGCGATGCCCAAGGCGGCCGCCTGTTTGTCAAACTGCTTGCGCCGCAGCCGATTGCGGCCGACAAGAGTCTGGAATTGTGGGCTGTACCAAAAAATGGGCCGCCGCGCTCGCTCGGCTTGCTGGCGGCAGATGGCAGCGTCTCCCTGGCGCTGCCGGCCGACGCCACGCCGCAGACGATACCGCTGCTGGCGGTGACGCTGGAGCCGAAAGGCGGATCGCCGGATCCCAAAGGGCCGACCGGCCCCATCGTGTTCAAGGGCGCCTGGGTTCAGATATAGCTGCTGCGGCTGAGGCCGATGCTCCACCCGACTTTCATCGCACTTGGTCAGCGCTCGCCGTTGCCGATGGTGATAATCCGCATCAGAAAGCGATACAGAAAAAAAGCCGCGCCATGCCAGGCGCGCGCGCGCCAGGACTGATGTTGAAATGCGCTGGCCGCTATCGGCTCGCCCTCGGCGATCCCGCTTTCTATCTGCAGCCGCAGCGCACGCGAAAAATCGGCGTCCCTGATCACCACGTTCGCTTCCTGGTTCACCAGCAGGCTCAAACCGTCGAAATTGCTGGAGCCGACGGTGGCCCATTCGTCATCGACCACCGCCACTTTTGCATGCAAGGCGGTTTTCCGATATTCGACAATCTTGACGCCGGCCTTCAGCAATTTCGGATAATAGGATTGGCTGACCGCATCTTGCAGGCGGAATTGCCCTACCCCCAGCAGCAAGGTAACGTCGACGCCGCGCCGCGCCGCCTCTTCCAGCCCGCGCCGCAATTTCCGGCCTGGGGCAAAATACGGGCTGGTCAGCAAGGCGCTTTGGCGGGCGTGGCCGAGCGCGTGCAAATAGGCGCGCTGGATGGTGCGCCGATTGTGCAGATTGTCGCGCAGCACCAAGCCCGCCAATGCTGGCCCGTGCGCTGCACCGCCGGCGATGGCGCGGCGGTGCTTGAATTGCCGCAAGCGCGCCAGCAGTTTCATCTCGCCCAGACGCATCCATTGCGCCTCCAGTTCGACATGTATCAGTTTCACCAGCGCGCCGCGGATGCTGACTGCAAAATCCCAGCGCGGCGCCGGCAAGGGCAAACGCAGGTCGTCGTCGGAAACCATATCGTCGATGATATTCAAGCCACCGACAAAACCGATCCGACGGTCGACCACGCACAGCTTGCGATGCATTCTGGCGGCGCCGCGCTGAAACCAGGGATTGAAGGCGCGATACATGACGCCGCTGGCGAGGAATTCCTGCTGCAACGAAATGGAGCGCTGGCTGCCGGTGCCTAGCCAGTCGGCGATCACTCTTACCGCCACGCCGCGCTGTGCCGCGCGCGCCAATGCTTGCTGCACCAGTTGCGCCGTCTTATCGTCGGCGAAGATATAGGTTTCGAGATAGATTTCGACGTGGGCAGCATCGATAGCCGCAATCAGCGCCGGAAAAAAAGCAGCGCCGTTGTGCAACAGCGTGATGCGATTATCTGCGCTAAAAGTTACCGCGCGCATGCAATAGTGAAGACCCGGAGTATGGAGAGAGACGGCATCTGGATGGTCTTTCTGAAGTCATGGCCGAAGGTAAGGTTAGCTGTACAGCGCCGGCAATTATCGCAGCTTGAGAGTCGCCACGATAGGCGCATGATCCGACAATTTTGCCCATTCCGCGCCATGCAGGACTTCTGCAGATTCTACCGTAAAGCCGCGTAAATAAATCCGGTCCAGACGCAGCCAGGGAAATGCGGCAGGAAAAGTACGCGCCGGCTTCAATTTCGGCGTGCGCCCGATCAGTTGCTGCAGATAAGAACCGACGCCGTGCATCACGCTTGGGGTGGCAAGCCGTTCGTCGAAAATTTCCGCGACGTCGAGCCGCGCTCTCAACAACTCGCTCAGACGATTGCCCCAGTCGTTGAAATCGCCGGCAATGATCAGCGGTGCGCCCGGCGGCGAGGAGCTGCGCACCGCCTCGATCAGGGCCGCGGTCTGACGGCGGCGGCCGCCGCCGAACAAACCCAGGTGCACCACATAACAATGGATATCGCTGGTCTCGGTTTTCAGCACGCAATGCAAAATGCCGCGCGCCTCGTAGGCATGATCGGATACATCCTGATTGCTTTGCGAACCGATTTCAAAGCGGCTCAGCAAGGCATTGCCGTGATGGCCATGGTCGTACACGGCGTTCATGCCGTAGGCGGCGTGATGCGAGTCGCCGGCGAGGTAATCATGCTGAGGCTGATCCGGCCAGTGCGCCGCATGGCGCGCCGCCATCAGATCATGCCGGCCCTGCACTTCCTGCAAGAAGAATACGTCGGCCTCCATTTGCGCCAACGCTTGTTTCAATGCATGCACCCGTGGCCGGCTACCCAGCGACGACACGCCCTTGTGGATGTTGTAGGTTGCGATGCGCAGTTTCATGGATCTCTTCGGTGATGCAGATTACTTGCCGATCTGGCGCGGCAGCTGCAGGATCGCTTCGGCATTCGACGGTGAAAAACACAAGTCTGCCGCCTCACGATACGGCAACCACTGGTATTGCAAATGTTCGCGCGGCGCCAGGCTAATCGGAATAGCGGCAGGCACCAGCAGGCCGAACACATGCTCGGTATTTTTTGTCACTCCCGGCGCATAACGATGACGCCATACCGGGTAAATCTCATACACATTGGAAACCCGCCAATCGCGCAGATGGGCAAGCGGCACGGCCCCCGATTTATCGGCAACGACGATCCCGGTTTCTTCCCGCACTTCACGGATTGCGGTGACCTCCAGCGTCTCATCCGGAAAATCCTTGGAGCCGGTCACCGATTGCCAGTAATCCGGTTTATCGGTCCGCTCCATCATCAAGACCTGGAGATCTTCCGTATAGATCACTACCAAAACCGATTCGGGAATTTTATACATGCAAATAAGCAAAAATAATCGGCGGAAACGCCGTCGTTTCGTAAAACATCACTATAAACCGGTTTTGATTATCCATAAAAAAAGCGCGGAAAACCGCGCTTTTCTTTTGATACTTCCGGTCAATCGTCGAACGGCAAAGTCAGACCACTTTCGCTTCAGGCAAGCGCAAACGGATATGCAATTCTTTCAATTGCTTTTCATCGACAGCCGATGGCGCTTGTGTCAGCAGACATTGGGCGCGCTGGGTTTTCGGGAAGGCGATGACGTCGCGAATCGATTCGGCGCCGCACATCATGGTCACGATACGATCCAGGCCGAACGCCAGGCCGCCATGCGGAGGCGCGCCGTATTGCAGAGCGTCGAGCAGGAAGCCGAACTTGAGTTGCGCTTCTTCGGCGTCGATCTTCAGAGCGCGGAATACCTTGCTCTGCACATCGGCGCGGTGGATACGGATCGAACCGCCGCCCAGTTCCCAGCCGTTCAAGACCATGTCGTAAGCCTTGGCGATGGCCTTGCCTGGGTCGGTTTCGATAAAGTCTTCGTGGCCGTCTTTCGGCGAAGTGAACGGATGGTGCAAGGCGTTCCAGCGGTCGCCGTCTTCGTCGTATTCGAACATCGGGAAATCAACCACCCACAATGGGCGCCAGGTATCGTCGAACAAGCCGACTTTCTTGCCGAACTCACTATGGCCGATCTTCACCCGCAAGGCGCCGATGGCGTCGTTGACTACCTTGGCCTTGTCGGCGCCGAAGAAAATCAGGTCGCCGTCTTCAGCACCGGTTTGCTCCAAGATCTGCGCCAGCGCCGCGTCATGCAGGTTCTTGACGATAGGCGATTGCAAACCGTCGCGGCCTTTGGCTTTCTCGTTGACCTTGATGTAGGCCAGACCCTTGGCGCCGTAGATCGCGACGAACTGGGTATAAGCATCGATTTCGGAACGCGGCATGGCGCCGCCGCCTGGTACCCGCAGGCCGACCACGCGGCCGTTGTCCATATTGGCGGCGCCGGCGAACACCTTGAAATCGACATCCTTCATCACTGCGGTCAGATCGGTGAAGGCGAGCTTGACGCGCATGTCTGGCTTGTCCGAGCCGTACAACGCCATCGCGGTGGCGAAGTCCATCACCGGGAACGGGTTAGGCAGGTCGATATCCAGCGCATTCTTGAATACCAGGCGGATCATGTCTTCAAACATGTCGCGGATTTCCTGTTCCGACATGAAGGAAGTTTCGCAATCGATCTGGGTGAATTCAGGCTGACGGTCAGCGCGCAGATCTTCGTCGCGGAAGCATTTGACGATCTGGTAGTAACGGTCGAAGTTGGCCACCATCAGCAATTGCTTGAACAATTGCGGCGACTGCGGCAACGCAAAGAACTGGCCGGCGTTGACGCGCGACGGCACCAGGTAATCGCGGGCGCCTTCCGGGGTCGACTTGGTCAGCATCGGCGTTTCGATATCGATGAAGCCGTTAGCGTCCAGGAATTTGCGCACTTCCATCGTCACTTTGTAACGCAGGCGCAGGTTGTTTTGCATTTGCGGACGGCGCAGATCCAGCACGCGATGGGTCAGGCGGGTGGTTTCCGACAGGTTGTCGTCATCCAGCTGGAACGGCGGCGTGACCGACGGGTTCAACACTTCCAGGTCATGCGCCAGCACTTCGATCTTGCCGGATTTCAGGTTGCTATTGCCGGTGCCCTCAGGGCGCAGGCGCACCACACCGGTGATACGCAGGCAGAATTCATTGCGCACTGCTTCCGCGTTCTTGAATACTTCGGCACGGTCCGGATCGCACACTACTTGCACCAGGCCTTCGCGGTCGCGCAGGTCGATGAAAATGACGCCGCCATGATCGCGACGACGATGCACCCAGCCGCACAGGCTGACGGTTTGGCCGAGAAGTACCTCAGTAGTGAGGCCGCAGTATTGGGTTCGCATGGACATATTCAGTTTTTCGCAGTTCAGATGTTGTAGATATCAAGTATTGCTTGTTCAAGGATTGCTGTCTTGGAGATTGTCAGCGTTAATTGCCGCTTGCGCCGCCGGCACTGCTTGCATCACTTGTTTCGGCGCTACCCGGCGGCGAGTCGATGATCGGTTTTCTGCCGGGCTGCTGCTCAGGCGCGACCACGCCCATTGAAACGATGTACTTCAAGGCTTCATCGACGCTCATGTCGAGTTCGACGGTGTCTGCGCGCGGCAGCATCAGAAAGAATCCGGAAGTCGGATTAGGCGTGGTCGGCACATACACGCTGACATAGTCGCCGGCCAGGTGGTTTTTTACGTCGCCGCCCGGCACGCCGGTCAGGAAGGCGATGGTCCACGATCCTTCGCGCGGGTATTGCACCAGCAAGGCTTTGCGGAAGGCGTTGCCGGACGATGAAAACAAGGTATCCGACACTTGCTTGACGCTGGAATAGATCGAGCTGACCACCGGAATCCGGATCAGCACCCCTTCCCATATCGAGACGATCTGACGGCCGATAAAATTACGCGTCGCCAGGCCGGTCAGGAAAATCACCAGCAAGGTCAGGATCGTGCCGAGGCCGGGAATATCATGCCCCAGCAATGCTTTCGGCCGCCATTGTTCCGGCAACAGCAGCAGCGACTGATCCATCGTGCCAATGATCAGATTCAGCACCCACAGCGTAATTGCCAGGGGCACTAAAACCAGTAGACCGGTGATGAAATATTTACGCATGGCTTTCTTTGTCCGACGCCACGTACCGGGTACGTGCGCCTGGTTTCAACTTGCTGAATTACATGGATGACATTATGTCGCGGCAGCCGGCGTGCTGCTGCCGCTGGTAGTGCTGGTAACCGGTGCAGCAGCGCTGGCGGCGGGTGCGGCAGCGGCCGCAGCGGCTGGCGCGGCAGTTGTGCTGCTGGCAGTTGCCGCTTCGACCGGGCTTGCCGCGTTTGCCGGCGGCACCGTCGCACCTGCGCCGCCACGGAAATCGGTGACATACCAGCCAGTGCCCTTGAGCTGGAAGCCAGCCGCAGTTACTTGCTTCTTGAACGCGTCTTTACTGCATGACGGGCAGACCGTCAGCGGCGCGTCGGACATCTTTTGCAGTACATCTTTGGCAAAACCACAGGCTTCGCAGCGATACGCATAAATCGGCATGGTGAAACACTCCGCAAAAATCGTACAAAAACCGTACAAAACCCTGAATTATAAAGGTTTTTCCGGAGTGTACACTGCCTTCGACGGCAGCTTGTGGCGGCGCAGCAAATTCAAGCCATGCAAAAACCGCAAATTAGCTGATTCAGCGGGCCCGGATCTCGGTCCAGATGCGATTGACGGCGCGCCTTTGCTTGCTGTTCAAGTCTTTCAGCATCTCCAGCTTGGCGAAGCCCGCCTTGTCCGGGAAAATCGCCGGGTTATTGGCTATTTCTGGCTTGATGTATTTGGCGGCGTCGGCATTCGGATTGCCGGAACCGATCAGATTGCTCAGCTCGGCGGCATTCTTGCCATCCAGCATGAAATTAATGAACTTGAGCGCGAGATCGGGACGCGGCGCCGCTTTGTGGATCACCATGCTATCCAGCGCCAGTACCGCGCCTTCTTTCGGCAAGGCGTGGCGGATATGGAATTTACGGCCGGCTTTTTGAGCGTCGACATCGGCTTGGAAGATGTCATTCGAATAACCATGTACCAGCCAGATATTACCAACCGTCAATTCCTTGATGTAACTGCTGCCATTGAACGCCGCCCAGTAAGGCTTGGCCTTGATAATCACGTCCTTGGCCTGCTGCCAGTGCCGCTCGTCGGTATCGTTGGCGGAATAACCCAGGTATTTGAGCGCTGCCGCCATCAATTCGTTGGCGGAATCCAGTACCGTCACCTTGCCCTTGATCTTGGCCAGGATCTTGGGATCGAAAATCGCCGCCCAGCTATCCACCGGAATGCCCAGTTCCTTCATCTTTTGATCGTTGTAGCCCATCAAGGTCACGGTATAGGCATACGGCACGGAGTACTTGTTGCCCTTGTCGAAATCCGTGTTCAGGTAAGCTGGATTGACGTTTTTCAGATTCGGCAACTGGCTCTTGTCGAGCGGCAGCAAGGCTTGTTGCTTGATCAGCGCATCCAGCGCATTACCGGTCGGCACGATGATGTCATAACCCGTGGCGCCGGCGGCCAGCTTGGCCAGCATTTCCTCGTTGTCGCCATAATAAGTCTGCACCACCTTGCACTTGCAGGATGCCTCGAAACGCTGCACGGTCTCCGGCGCAATGTAATTGTTCCAGTTATACAGGCGCAATTCATCGGCGGCCTGGGCCGAGAAGGTGGCGCACAACAGCGTCGCGATGGTAAGCAGTTTTTTCATGGCTGTCCTGGTTGGCGATTAGGAGGAACGGAGGGCGTTGGGTGCAAGCTTGGACGCGATGATTATAAGCAGCAGCGTCAGTCCCATCAATAAGGTCGAGACCGCGTTGACTTCCGGCGTGACGGCAATCTTGATCATCGAATAAATCTGCAGCGGCAAGGTCGAAGCATTGGCGCCGGCAGTAAAGAAGGTAATCACAAAATCGTCGATCGACAAGGTGAACGCCATCAGAGCCCCGGCCACCACGCCCGGCATGATCAGCGGCAGCGTTACCAGGCGAAACGCCTGCATCGGGGTGGCGCCGCAGTCGCGCGCCGCTTCGGTCAGGCTTTCATCCATGCCAGATAAACGCGAACGCACCACAATCGCCACAAAGCCTATGCAGAACGCGATATGCGCCAGGGCGATCGATACCAGTCCCAGGGTGATATTCAACATCACAAAGAAAATCAGCAGCGAGACACCGACCAGGATTTCCGGAATCGCAATCGGCGTCAGCACCAGCAAAGGCAGCAATTTCAATTTGTAGCGATGCATCGCAAAACCGGCCATCGTGCCCAGCATGGTCGAGACGGCGCTGGCGACCAGCGCGATCAGCAAGGAATTGCCGGCGGCGTGCAGCATCCCTTCGTTGTGAAACAGCTTGCGATACCAGTCCAGCGTGAAACCGACCCATTCGGCATTGAGTTGCGAATCGTTGAAGGAATACACCACCACGATGACCAAGGGCACGTACAGGAAGGCGTAGACGGCCAGCGCTACCAGCCACAGACCCGGCGGACGCCGGATGAGATTAGTCATGCGCTTCTCCTTGGCCGCGCCACCAGCACCGCAATCCCGGCGGCGATCAGCGCTGCCAGCGTGAGGACGATGGACAGCACGCTGCCGAACGGCCAGTCGCGGGTTTCCAGGAATTGCTGCTTGATCACATTACCTATCATGTCGCTACCGGTGCCGCCCAAGATGTCAGACACCGCAAAAATCCCCAGCGCTGGAATGAAGACCAGCGCCGCCCCTGCATATACGCCGGGCAAAGACAGCGGAAAAGTGATGCGCCAGAAGCGCTGCCAGGCCGATGCCCCCAAGTCCTGCGCCGCATCAACCAGCGCCGGATCGTGTTTTTCCAGATTGGCGTACAAGGGCAAGACCATGAACGGCAAATGCACATAGACCAGGCCGACGATCACCGCAAACCCGGTAAACAGCAGACGCACCGGTTCGATGCCGGCCAGCCCCAACACATAGTTGACCGCCTGCGTCAGGCCGGATTGCGGACCGAGGATGATCATCCAGGCATACACGCGGATCAGGAAGTTGCTCCAGAACGGCAGGATCACCAGCAGGATCAGCAAATCACGATATTTCTTCGGGCTGCGTGCAATCAGTAACGCCAATGGATAAGCCATCAGCAGGCAACAGCAAGTGGTGATCACCGCGTACATCAGCGACTTCAGGAAGATCGCGGTGTAGATGAAATCGGAAGTGAAACGCTGGAAATTCTCCAGCGTCAGATCGAGCTTGCCAGCTGCGTCGAACACCGGCGCCAGGCCGCCGTAATCGCCGGCATAGCGCACCGAAGCGAACACCATGATCAGACTGGGAATGGCGAAAAACAGCAGCAGGTAAAACAGCGGCGGGCCGCTGATCAGCCAGCGCGCCAGACGGCCGCGTTGCGCTGCTGCGCTCGACAACTTGTTTGCCGCCTCGTTTGCCACCTTATTTGCCACCTTATTCATACAAGAAATGCCCTGCGTCGAATTGCCAGGCGATGTCGACCATGTCGCCGACTTCGAAGAACTTGGCGCGGCCCGCCGCTGAATTTGCCAGCAGCGCCTCGATGGTGGTGCCACCCTCGGTCTGCACGATGTAGACGGTGACGTCGCCCAGATACAGCAGCTCTTTGACGAAACCCTTGAAGTGGTTTTCGGCGGCGTTGCTGATGTTCTCGGCGCTGATGTGGATTTTCTCCGGGCGCAGGGTCAACGTGCCTTTGCGGCCGACCGTGGCTTCCGCCGGCAAGGCACTCTTGACCAGCCCCAGGCCAGGCACGTCCAGCTGCATGGAAGCACCGTCGATGCTGGCGATCGCGCCATCCAGCAAATTGCAGGTGCCGATAAAATCGGCCACGAAACGGGTGCGCGGATAACTGTAGATGCGCGACGGTTCGTCCAGTTGCTCGACATTGCCGCGGTTCATGACCGCGATCCGGTGCGATAGCGCCAGCGCTTCGCCCTGGTCGTGGGTGACGTAGACGAAAGTGATGTCGACTTCTTTTTGCAAATTGATCAACTCGATCTGCATCTGCTCACGCAATTTGGCGTCCAGCGCCGATAAGGGCTCGTCCAGCAACAGCAGCTTGGGGCGCGACACCAGCGCCCGGGCGACGGCAACCCGCTGCCGTTGACCGCCGGACAATTCATGCGGGAAGCGCGCGGCAAAACCGGTCAGGCGCACATCTTCCAGCGCCTCGTCGACGCGGGCGCGGATCTGTTCGCTTGGCACTTTGGCCATTTTGAGGGGAAACGCGATATTGGCCGAGACCGTCATGTGCGGAAACAGCGCGTAGTTCTGGAACACGGTGCAGACCGGCCGCTGTTCCGGCGGGCTACCTACCAGATCGGCGCCATCCAGCAGAATCTGGCCGGAATCCGGCAGATCGAAACCGGCAATCATGCGCAGCAAAGTGGTTTTACCGCAGCCGGAGGGGCCTAGCAAAGTGAAGAATTCGCCGGCTTCAATTGACAGGCTGATATTGTCAACTGCGGCAAAGTCGCCAAAACGACGACTGACATTACGGATTTCGAGCAGCGCCATATGTCTTCAGGTCCAGGGGGCAAAAAACCGCTAATTGTAGCAAGGCGTCCGTCATTTATGTGAAAAAAGCCAGCTTATGCACAACAGTACATACCCCTGGCTTACATTGATCTACGCCGGCCGGAACAAAGCCTAAGCGCGCCGCCGCCACTCCATCCAGCGCTCTCTTCCGGCAAACACGGCGATCGAATCAGTCACTTCTTGTTCACCCGCCAGTTCAAAATCAGCATGCAATAAGCGTTCCAGTTCGGCCCGGCTGATACCGAATGGCGGCCCCTTGGGAGCATCGTCGAAAAAGAAGAAGCCAGCTAATGTAGCACCCGCCGGCAACAGCTCGGCCCAGCGGCTGACGATAGCGGCGCGCTTAGCCGGCGGCAAGGCGCACAGGAAGGCGCGTTCGTAGATCAGCCCCAGCGGCTGCTGCGGCTGATAAGTAAAGAAATCGGCCTGCAACACCCGCTCAGACCATTTGCCCAGAACCTTGCGCGCTGCGTCTACTGCGGCGCTGGAAAAATCGATGGCGGTCACATCCCAACCGGCTTCCGACAACAGGGCTACTTCATGGCCGCTGCCGCAGCCGGGGATCAGGGTCGTTGCCGGTTTGCTGCGCGCCACATATTGCTGCAAGGCCTGCGGCACGCCGCCGGTATCCCAGGGCATGAAATCCTGCTCGAAACGCTCGCTCCAGAAATCCGGATGAGAAGGGTCGCGATGGGAGAACTTGGAGCTGAGGTCGTCGGACTTAGAGTCGGATTTAGAATCGGGCTTAGCCATGCTTACCACGAGATCACGTGTCCAAAACGCAAATACAAGAGCGTTAACAGCACACCGCTTACCAGGCCACCGCCGACATACACCAGCATGCCGAGAAAGCGATTGGTCTGGCGCTGTTCCGCGATCAGCCGCCACATCAGTTCATTGTTTTGCTCAAGCTTAGGCTCCACCACCTGGTTCAGGGCCTGATGCGCCAGGCGCGGCAGCTGCGGCAGCAACTTGCTGTAACGCGGCATTTCGACCTTCAACTGCTGGATCAAACCGCGCCAGCCCAGTTGTTCGCTCATCCAGCGCTCCAGATGCGGTTTGGCGGTTTTCCACAAATCCAGTTCCGGATCGAGCTGGCGGCCCAGGCCTTCGACATTGAGCAAGGTCTTTTGCAGCAGCACCAGCTGCGGCTGCACCTCGACATTAAAGCGGCGCGAAGTCTGGAACAGGCGCAACAGCACCTGGCCGAAGGAGATATCTTTCAGCGGCCGGTCGAAAATCGGTTCGCAGCAAGCGCGCACCGCCGACTCCAGCTCGTCGACCCGGGTTTCCTTGGGCGCCCAGCCGGATTCGATATGGGCTTCGGCGACGCGCTTGTAATCGCGCTGGAAAAACGCCAGGAAGTTTTGCGACAGATAGTCTTTATCGAAGTCGTTGAGAGTGCCGACGATACCGAAATCGAGTGCGATGTAACGGCCGAAAGTAGCCGGCGCGACTGACACCAGGATATTTCCCGGATGCATGTCGGCATGAAAAAAACCGTCGCGAAATACCTGGGTGAAAAAAATCTCGACGCCGTCGCGCGACAGCTTGCCCAGATCGACGCCGGCTTCGCGCAAACGATCCAACTGCGAAATCGGGATGCCGTGCATGCGCTCCATCACAATCACCGACGATGAGCAATAGTCCCAATACATTTCCGGCACCACCAATAAATGGGAGTCGGCGAAATTGCGGCGCAGCTGGCTGCCGTTGGCGGCCTCGCGCATCAGGTCCAGTTCGTCATGCAGATATTTGTCGAATTCGCCGACCACCTCGCGCGCCTTCAGGCGGCGGCCGTCAGCCCACAATTTCTCCACCAGGCCGGCGGCGATATGCATCAGCGCGACGTCTTCGTCTATCGACTTTTTCATGCCGGGACGCAGCACCTTGACCGCCACTTCCTTGCCGTTTTTCAGCGTCGCAAAGTGCACCTGCGCAATCGAAGCAGACGCCACCGGCTCACGCTCGAAACTGGCGAACAATTCATCCGGATGGGCTTTCAACGATTTTTCGATTTGCGCAATCGCCAGATCCGAGCTGAACGGCGGCACCCTATCCTGCAAGCGCGCCAGTTCGTCGACCATGTCGCCCGGCACCAAATCACGGCGGGTCGACAGCACTTGTCCGAACTTGACGAAAATCGGCCCCAATTCTTCCAGTGCCATGCGCAAACGCTCGCCGCGCGGCGCTGAAATATCGCGCCAGAAAATCAGGGTATCGATCAGTTTGGAGATGCGCGGCGTATCGAAACCCGACATCGCGATATCGTCCAGCCCATAGCGCACCGCAACGCGGACAATCTTTAACAGTCGCAGAAATTTCGGAATCATGAATTCTTCAGTTTGTTGATGCGTTTGGCGAGTCGCTCCAGATCGTCGCGCAGCTTGGTGACATCATTCGTAAAATCGGCTACCGCCTGGGGCCGCACCAGCATCGGTTGTTCTTCCAGAAAATATTCGGCGACATTTTCCGCCAGCTTTTTCTGGGTAGCCAGCGCTCCCGCGATCAGCGCATTACCGCCGGCCACGATGCGCACGGCGGCGATATCGCCGACCAGTTTGCTCAGATCCTGTTCGGCATCCCAGCGCAAACCCTGGCTGACTTGCGAAATGGCGTTGGCAAAATCGGCGTCGCCGTCGATCTTCACATAAGAGAAAGCACGCTCCTGGTTCTGGACAATCAGCGGCAGATCGGCCAGATTGACGCGAATCGTGACGTTCACGGCGGCGTCCGGCGACGGCGCTTGCAGCAGGCCGTCGGCGCTGACCTGCCAGCTGAGTTTGACCGCGCCGCCGTCGAAGCAGGCGACTTTGCCGGCGTGCGAAGCCAGGATGCGCTGCGCCCATGGTTCTTGCGCCAGCAAATGATTGACGGCGGCGGTGATCGGCGTGAAATTGATTAGAGGAGTCATTGTCCAAAATAAAACCGCCCGTGACTATTCACGGGCGGTTTCAAGTTTATCAGTTTGTCAGGCTCAAAGCCTGCCTACAGCTTAGGGCCTGTTAACAATTAATTTGGGAGATGCGTTCCAACCAACACGTGTGCTGGCAAGGGTGCAGCAGGGAATTCGTGCAGCATGCTGCACGCCTGCGTAACGATACCCGCATGCAGGCGGGTATGCGCCCTGCAAGGGCGTGGCGCAGCTGGGGCTGAAGCCCCTGCAA
>NZ_JAGQEG010000101.1 GCF_018305005.1 Collimonas silvisoli | reverse complement strand
TCGACAACCCCTACGGCCTGGACGCCCTGTGGAAAGGCGGCGACTTCGTAGCCCGCGGCACCCTGATCATCCTGGTGCTGATGTCGATGGGCAGCTGGTACATCATCATCACCAAGCTGATCGAGCAAGTGAAACTGATGGGCCAGGCCAAGAACGCCAAACACACCTTCTGGAAAGCCGCGACGGTGGAAGCCGGCATCGCCGGCCTCAAGCCGAACAGCGCTTACCGTTTCATCGCCCAAAACGGCAGCACCTCGACGCTGCACCATGACGGCGCCTTGCTGGAACAGATCGACCTCAACACCTGGGTCACCATGTCGATCCAGCGCTCGGTAGAAAAAGTCCAAAGCCGCCTGCAAGACGGCCTGGCGTTCCTGGCCACGGTCGGTTCGACCGCGCCGTTCGTCGGTCTGTTCGGTACCGTCTGGGGTATTTACCACGCGCTGACCGCGATCGGTATCGCCGGCCAGGCCTCGATCGACAAGGTGGCCGGCCCGGTCGGTGAAGCGCTGATCATGACCGCGATCGGTCTGGCAGTTGCGGTGCCTGCGGTGCTCGGTTACAACTGGCTGGTGCGCCGTAACAAGAGCGCGATGGAAGAAATCCGCTCGTTCAGCGCCGACCTGCACTCGGTCCTGCTGAGCGGCGTGATGTCGTCGAGCCAGGCCGGCCAGGTTGCCAACATCAAGAAAAAGGTTGGCTAATCATGGCGATGTCACTCGGCTCTCCCGATGGGGATGAAGACGAAGTGATCGGCACGATCAACACGACGCCGCTGGTGGACGTCATGTTGGTGTTGCTGATCATCTTCCTGATCACGATTCCGGTGGTGACGCATACGATCCCGGTGAAGCTGCCGAACGAATTCGACGAACCTTATAAAACCAAGCCGGAGAACATCAACCTGGCGGTGAATAAGCAAGGCGACATGTTCTGGAACGAGCAACTGGTGCCGAACACCGCTGCCTTGCTGTCGAAGTTGAAAGAGGTGGCCGTGCAGGTGCCGCAACCGGAACTGCATATCCGCGGCGATCAGCAAACCAAGTATGAATATATCGGCAAGGTGATCCTGACTGCACAGCGGGCAGGGATTGCGAAGATCGGTTTCATCACCGAACCGCCTGCGCGTAACTAACCCGCATTTCAACCACGTCGTCATTCCCGCGTACGCGGGAATCCATGTTGCAACATGAGCGATAACATGATGCAGGAATTTGGATCCCCGCGTTCGCGGGGATGACGTTGGCGGTGTATGAAGGGCTTGAAGAGGAGTATCACATGGGTATGAATGTAGGTTCTTCCGGCGGCAACGCCAATGATCCGGAACCGATGATGGAAATGAACATGACGCCGCTGATCGACGTCATGCTGGTGCTGATCATCATGCTGATCATCACGATTCCGATCCAGAATCACGCGATCAAGCTGAATATGCCGACCGGTAATCCGCCGCCGCCGTTGGCGTTGCCGGTGGCCGACACGGTGGACATCGATCCGGCCGGCACGGTGATGTGGAACGGCACGCCGATGGCCAGCCGTACCGAACTGGAAGATCGCTTGAAGGGCGTTGTTGCCGGCGGCAATATCGATGAAGTGCACCTGCGTCCGAACAAGGCGGTGGAGTACAAGTCGGTGGCGGCGGTGATGGCGTCGGCGCAGCGGCTGGGCGTGACCAAGATCGGCATTGTCGGCAATGAGCAGTTCCTTAAATAAAATCTTCGACCCGATATAGAAAACCGCGGGCAAACAATCTGATTCATCGATAAAAAATTCCTTACAAGGCAACCCTCTCAAGATCACGCGAAATCAAGTCCGGAAATACAGGAGTTCCCAGTGAAAAAGCAAATAGCCGATAGCAACGTCAAATATCGCCGTTTCACCGCAGACGATGTAGCAGCGGCACAGGCACTGTCGCTATCGGTTGGCTGGCCGCACCGGCTGGAAGATTGGCAATTCATCCAGCGTCTCGGCACCGGCTTTGTCGCAGAAAATGAAGAGGGCGTGATTGGTAGCGCCATGTGCTGGGGGCATGGCCAGGAATATGCTTCGCTCGGTATGGTGATTGTGCCGCCTGACTGTCAAGGCCAGCTCATCCGGCGGCAACTGCTGTCCCAGGTGCTGGCTGAAATCGGCGACCGCACTATTCTGCTTAGCGCCTCGCCGCAAAGCCGGCCGTTATACGAACAGCTTGGCTTTACGCCATTTGGTGAAGTTCGCCAGCATCAAGGAGTCGTCGCCCATTCGCGGGTCACGCAATTAAGCACGCCACTGATGCCGGGTGACCGGATTCGTCCCATCGGCGCCGCCGACAAGACAAAGATAGCAGCGCTCAGCAGCCGTGCCGCCGGTATGCCGCGCGGTACCGTGCTGGCGGCTTTGCTGGAGGTGGCAGAGGGCGGGGTGGTCATCGAGAGTTATGACGGCATGGTCGGCTGCGCGCTGATGCGCCGCTTCGGTCATGGTTACGCCATCGGCCCGGTCATTGCCCCGGACATCGCTCGCGCCAAGGCCTTGATCAACCACTGGGCGGGGTCACATGCCGGCGCGTTCATGCGTATCGATGTGGCTGGCGCCGGCGATTTGAGCCAGTGGTTAAATGAGGTGGGTTTGATGCAAGCGCACGAGATGGTGACGATGGCAAGAGGCGAGCCGCCGCTGCTCGACAAAAATTTGCATCAGTACGCGCTGATTAACCAGTCGTTCGGTTAAGCCAACAATACTTTCCCGCAGGACTTTCATATATTGATCCGAAGTGCTCCATTCCCGGCTGCAACAAAAGGCCGTTCCCACGGCAGCGGGAACGGCGCTATCGAGGCCCTAGAAATACCGTACCCACTTCTGCGTCGACACCCGCTTGTATCTTGCAAATGCGCGGCATGGGAAGTACAGCAAAGGCATCAGTGCGAAAGCCGTCGGCCATACTACCCAGAAGTGATCGACGCCAAAGCGCACTCCGTGATTGGCGCCGAAAATGGCGACCAGCAGGTGTTGCAGGATCAACAGTACATACAGATGCAGCAGATAGTAAAACATCGGCGCACCGCCGAAAGTCGCGCATACGCGGGTGAACCAGTTATCGATCGCTTCGAACCAGGCCAGCAGTATCAATCCCGTGCCCAGAGTGAGCAGCAGGAACGATAGCGATGGCGGATATTTGGTGAAGTTGACCCACGACATGAGCGTCCGTACAATATCCTCTCCATGCACCCAGGGCTGCGTTTCTCCATAAATGTTGAAGCCGCGCAGCAACCCAAGCAATACCAGGCAGCTGACGCCGACGGTCAACAGCAGCCGCTTGCGGCTGGCCGCCGCCACGGTTTGCGCATACAGCGGGCCGGCGACATAACCCAGCAGGATTACGCCAATCCACGGCAGCAGGGGATAGGTAACCTTGACCTTGATCCAGCCATCGGCGACCAGGTAACCGCGATGCAGCAACAGCGTCCACAGGTAATAGCCGAGGCTGCCGGGATCGAAACTGAGCGAGGTCAACAGATTATGGCCGAATACGATGCTCAAGCCGATAGCGGCGAGCAGCCAGCGCGGTTGCCGGTGCAGCAAGGCCAGCACAATCATGGCCAGCCCGATAACCCAGATCACCTGCAGGTAAATGGTCGGCGGCGGGAACTGGCCGGACCAGGCAAACGTCACCAGAGTCCATTCAAGCACTACCAGCAGCAAGCCGCGCTTGATCAGGAAACCCGTGGCGGAACGCGGCGCGCCGGACGACGGGTTGGCGTACAGCCAGGCGGATAGTCCGGTAAGAAATACAAACATGGGCGCGCAAAAGTGTGCCGCCAGGCGCGAGAAGAACAGGGCAGGCTCGGTGGTGGCGACATCCATCGGATCGCTGACCTGCATGTGCAGATAAATCGTTTCGCGCACGTGATCGAACAGCATGACCAGCATCACCAGGCCGCGCAGAACATCGATCACGGCTATCCGCGAACGCGATGCGGCGATCGACGCAGTGATCGGATTGTTGGCTGAATGTGCTGAATGCGTGCTGCTGCCATACGACAGCGGGACTTTCGGATTGACCGTCGGATTCGTCATGGTGTGGGCCTGCTGTGGTTAGAGGAGGGATGCAGATAAAGGGAAGTGCTCGATTATTCTAAATCCCGCATATAAATTATTCTGCTTACTTTGAACAGAAAGCAGGTTCTTCACTTTGAAAAAAAGCAGCGATATAGCATTTTCTATCGTGCCTGCCACAAAACAGCGTGGAAAATGATTGCAACAATAGTGTGCATTCACATTGTGTCGACGCCATCTGCAAAAAGAAAGCCGGGCAGCAGCGATTTCAAAACGGTGAAATCGATAGTTGAATCGCACTTTCTTGGGGAAACTCGTCAGAAACCGCACAGTTTCAACGCATGCGCGCCCATCTCGGCACGCCATGCTGATTCTTTCGGATAAAACAGATATTTCTGTTTTGTGACCTGCCGAAAACAAGATAAAGCGTAATTTCGACATGCTGTAATCAATAACAGAAGACGATGTTTTTGCGAGCCGCGGACACGCAGGGAATCGGACTTCCACACGATATCTATTCCAACAGGGAGTTTTCATGTACACCTCGCCACGCTTTCATCTTGCGCTTTTTCTTGCTGCTGCTTATCCGTTTGCTGCCGCCGCCGCTGACACCGACAGTTCTTCAGAAGTCGTTGTCGTCGGCCAAAAACAACCCTACCGCAGCATCTCCGCTACCGGCGCCACCAAGACCGACACGCTGTTGCAGGATTTGCCGCAGAGTGTGCGCGTATTGACTGCCGATCTGTTGCAGGACGTTGGCGTCATCAAGTTTTCCGATGCGCTGGATCTGGCCAGCGGCATCGCGCGTCAAAGCAATCTGGGCGGCCTGTGGGACAGTTATGCCATGCGCGGCTTTACCGGCGATCCGAATTTCGGATCCGATTTCCTGGTCAATGGCTTTAGTTCCAGCCGTGGCTACAACGGCCAGCGCGATTCGGCTAACACCGGCACCGTCGAAGTATTGAAAGGCCCGGCTTCTGCGCTGTATGGCCGGGGCGACCCAGGCGGCACCGTCAATATCACGACCAAGAAGCCGTTGTTTCAACCGTCGCAAACCATCGAGCAATCGGTCGGCAACTACAGCACTTATAGAACCGCGGTCGATCTGACCGGCCCGCTCAGCGAAACGGTGGCCTACCGCCTTAACGCCGCCTATCAGAACGGCAACAGCTTTCGCGATACGGAGCATTCAGAGAGTTATGTGATATCGCCGTCATTTATCTGGATGATCACGCCGGATACGACGCTTTCATATGAAATGGAAGCGGTCCAGCAAAGAACGCCGTTTGACCGCGGCGTGCTGGCAGTCAAAGGGCAGCTCGGCCTGATTCCTAATTCGCGCTTTCTCGGTGAACCGCGCGACGGTCCGATCACCATCAAATCGCTCGGTCATCAAGTATTCGTCCAGCATCAATTCAACGATGACTGGTCGCTGCAGAGCGGCTTGTCTTACCGCGAAAGCTCGCTCAAGGGCTTGTCGACCGAGGCCAGCAAATTGCTCGCCGATGGCCGCACCTTGTGGCGCCAGCACCGCCTGCGTGATTTCTCGGCGATCGATACCTCCGGCCGGGTGGAGTTGCTGGGCAAGGTCGCCACCGGCCCGGTGGTGAATAATCTGCTGTTCGGCGTCGACGCTTACCGTTTCGACGACGACCGCGTCTTGATGCGTGCCAATCCGACTGCGGCCTCTCCTTACGCGATCGATATTTACAATCCTGTCTATGGACTATCGGTGCCGGCGGCCATGACGCTCAACATCAGCACCAAGGAAAAGCAGCGTGCGCACGGCTTGTATGCGCAAGATCAGATCGACATCACCAAGCAATGGAAGGCCTTGATCGGGGTGCGTTACGATAACTACACGCAGACTTTCGACGACCGGCGTTTCCTGCGCTATACCGAGCAATCAGGCAATGCCACCAGCCCGCGTTTCGGTATCGTCTATCAGCCGCTCAAGACGCTGTCGTTCTATGCCAGCGTATCCAAGGGATTCCGGCCAAGCAGCGGCACCACATCGGGCGGCCAGCCGTTCGCGCCGGAGAGCAGCCGTTCTTATGAAGTCGGCACGAAATACGATGCGGCCAACGGCAAACTCAGCGGCACCTTGGCGGTGTATAAGATCCAGAAACAGAATGTGTTGACGGTTGACCCCCTGGATCCCAATTACTCGGTGGCCGCCGGCGAGGTCGAAAGCCGCGGCGTCGAACTCGACGTGTCGGGAGAAATCGTCCGCAATCTGCGTCTCACCGCAGCCTATGCCTACACCGATACCAAAATCACCAAGGACAATCTGTTCAAGGTCGGCAGCGCCTTGCCGGATGTGCCTAAAAACAGCGCCAACCTGCTCCTGGTCCAGGATTTCAAGCTAGGCGAAGGCGTCGCCTCTCTCGGCGGCGGCGTGAATTACGTCGGCGAGCGCAACGGCGACGTTGCGGTAAGCAGCAATTTCAAATTGCCGGCTTACACCACCTACAAAATGCTCGCCTCTTACAAACCGACCAAAAAGCTGCGTATCTCGTTGAACATCGACAACCTGTTCAACAAGACCTACTACGCCAGCTCTTACAGTCAGCTCTGGGTTGCTCCTGGCACGGAACGTACGATCACCCTCAAAGCGCAATATAAATTCTGATGCATTGAACTGAGGAGGGCCGCTGGCGTCGTCAGTGCGACGCCAGCGATCACTCAGTTTGATTGACCGATCATGCACACCGGAGAATCTGCATGCAAGAATTACTAAGTCGAAAGGCAAATTGGCTCGGCATCGCCAAATGCGCAGTTATCCCCACCGTAATGCTGTTGCTGGCGTTCGTTGCATCCGATGTTTTTGCACATGGCGTTGCGGATGAAGACAAAACCTTTATCGAACAAAACACCGGTGTCCATCTGCTGCCATTCATCTATCTAGGCGCAAAACACATGGTCACCGGTTACGACCATTTGCTGTTCCTGTTCGGCGTCATTTTTTTCCTGTACCGGATGAGGGATGTCGGCACTTACGTCAGTTTATTTGCCATCGGCCACAGCGTCACTTTGCTGTCTGGCGTACTGACCGGCACTCACGTCAATCCGTATATCGTGGACACCATCATCGGCCTGTCGGTCGTATACAAGGCGCTCGACAATCTTGGGGCGTTCCAGCTGGTGCTGGGGTTTCAGCCGAATACCAAGGCCGCCGTGCTTGTTTTCGGTTTCTTTCACGGCTTCGGCCTGGCTACCAAGCTGCAAGAGCTGACCCTGTCTCAAGATGGATTGATCCCGAATATCGTCGGCTTCAATCTCGGCGTCGAGATAGGGCAGTTGCTGGCCCTGAGTGCAATCATGATTGCGATGGGATTCTGGCGCCGCAGCGAAAAATTCCGGCATCAGGCGTTTTCCGCCAACGTCGTTTTGATGACCGCCGGTTTCATTTTGATGGGCTATCAGCTGACCGGTTATTTCATGAGTTCACCAAGGATCCCGACATGACACCTGCTATCAATCCAACACTGCCGACCCTGCCGCAATTGCGCAAGGCCACCGGCATCGCCATCGTCGCCGCGGCGGCCATACTGATCGCTTTCGTCCTGCCCGCCGAATACGGCATCGACGTCACCGGCATCGGCAAGGCGCTGGAGATCAAGAAATTGGGCGCCGACAGTGCGCAAGCGCCGTCCAGCCCGGTAGCAGCCACGGCAGCAGTTACCGCTGCAGCGGCAAATGCGCCGGAAGCAACGCTGATCAAAAGCCGGACGCCATTCAATGAAAGTGAAATGTCGCTGACATTGCAGCCGAATGAAGGCGGTGAGATCAAGGCCTTGATGCAGCAGGGCGAACATTTCGTCTATGCCTGGTCTGCGGAAGGCGGCAAGGTCACTGTCGACATGCATGGCGAACGGCCGAACGCCGGCAAGGAATTCACCCGTTACTGGAAAGAGAAACAGCAAGCGGGCGATCAAGGATCTTTTGTGGCGCCGTTTGACGGCATACACGGCTGGTTCTGGCGCAATCACAGCGATAAGCCGGTCACTATCAAAGTCAAAGTCAGCGGCTTTTTCGAGAAGCTCTATGTGCCGCACTAAGCATCGTTTCAACTGAATTTTTAACCCAACTTAAAGGCCGAAAATGAAAAACATCAGCAAGCTCTTTATATCCGCAGCCTTGATTGCAAGCTCACTTGCAAGCGCGGCTGCACAGGCGCATGGCATCTGGTTTGCACAGCGCAACAACCAGTTGGCGCTGCTGTACGGCATCGGTGCCGACGATCTCGACATGGTCAAGCGTTTCTCCATGGTGAAAAGCATTGCCGGCTTTGATGCGAGCGGCAAGTCGGTGCCGACGTCATTGATCAAGACCGATCATTTGATCCTGGTAGACACCGAAAACCAGCCGGCGCTGGTGGCGGCGGTTCTCGACAATGGCACATGGAGCAAGACGCCTGAAGGGAAGTGGATTAAAAAGGGCAAGGACGAAGTGCCCGACGCCGTCGTCAGTGAGCAGAATTACAAGTACGCGGTACTGATTCGGGGCCAATTGACAGCGCCTTTGCCGGTCCTGCCGGGGCAGACATTGCAGATCCTGCCGGTCGAGGCAACGCTGCCGGCGCTGTTGGGGCAATCCATGAAATTGCGCGTGCTGTATCAAGGCAAGCCGGTTGCCGGCGCACGAGTATTGCATGACTGGATCAACGATCCTGACAGCGAGCAACTCAAGACTGCAGCCGACGGCACGGTGACGATCAAGGTACGGAATCAAGGACTGAATGTAATTGTCGCCATTTTCAATTCGGCGCCGGAAGATCCAAAGAAGACAAATACGGTGGAGCACCTGGCGTCGCTTTCCTTTGTATTGCCGCACGCACCCGAATAATGAATAACAACGCCTGAGGATGTTTCTGCCAGTTTGCGTAGTCCCGGGTTTCGGCGCTCCCCGTATAAGAGCGCCGGCTTATTCAGAGGTGGTTCGATGAAAAAATTTGCAAATCTGCTGCTGTTGAGCGCCATGCTGCTGGCGTTCAATACGGCGCAAGCGCACGGCAACACCAAGCCCGAGCATGGCGGCTTGATCCAGATCGATGGCGACATGTCGCTGGAACTGGTGGTGGGCAAGGATGGAGCCGAGTTGTATGTGGTGGACGACGATGATGAATTGCCGAGCGACGGCTTGAGCGGCAAGCTGACGATCACCAGCAAAGGCGCCAAGTCGGAAGCGCTGCTCAAGCCCGCCGGCGGCAACAAGTTTGAAGCTAAGGGAGTCAAGATTCCGGCTGGCTCGAAGGTGATTGCGTCGGTGATTTTGAAAGATAAAGCGAGCAAGGTCAGCGCCAGCTTTGCTACCGGGAATCCATAGTTCTTTGGGTCCGCTGGTTTCGCTGCTCGCCCTATCCATATGAAGAAAATTTTCGCTAATGCCGCATTGCTGGCGTCCGGCATGGCGATGCTTTCGCATGCCGCGGCGTCGGGCGCATTGAATGTAGACGATGCCGCGATCGTCGAACCGCATGCCTGCCAGCTCGAGTCATGGCTGCGTTTTAATCGGGACGGTAGCGAGCGCTGGATCATGCCGGCCTGCAATGCAACTGGCAATCTCGAAGTTGCAGCCGGCGGTGCGCTGCAGAGAGACGTTCAAGGTCTGTACATGGCGCATGCGCAGATCCAGCTCAAGACCGTGTTGAAGAAATTGCAAACCAACGGCGTCGGCATCGGCTTGATTGCGGGAGCGGATAGAGAGAGCGAGGCGGGCAGCCGGGAAAATTTCCGGCACTCTTACGCCAAGATTCCGCTGTCTGTGTCGCTCTGGGACGATGCGCTTTCGCTGCATGCCAATCTAGGCGTCCATTACGCGAACACGCAACATACGGCGCGCATGACCTGGGGGCTTGGGATGGAGAAATTGCTGTCGCGGCGCTTCACCTTGATCGCCGAGATCTATGGCGAGGACAAAGGCAAGCCGTCGTATCAAGCCGGTTTGCGTGCTGTACTGGTACCTGAGGGGGTTGACCTGAGTGCTACTTTCGGCAATGCATTCGGACGGGAGAGCGCAGGGCAGTTTGTGGCGCTTGCCATCCGTTTTCATCTTCCCGGATTGCTGCCGTAATCGTCGTCTACAAATCCAATACCAATGTGGCGCTATTTGAGCGCGAACAACAAGGCAGAAACAGATCGTTCTTCATCCTGTCCGCTTCGCTGAGAAATCTGTCGCGATGATCCGGTTCGCCATCCAGCACCCGGGTCAGGCAAGTACCGCACACACCTTGCTCGCACATGGTCGGTATCTGGACGCCAGCCTCGGACAACGCTGCGGCAGCCGTTTTATCTTTGGCGACGCGATAGATTTTTCCCGTGCTGGCGAGCTTGATATCGAATTCAACGTCGCTGTCCGAGTTGTTCAGCGCGGCCGAAAAATATTCACGGTGCAGGCGGCTATCGCACCAGCCATGACTCTTTGCAGTGTCAATTACCGCATCCATGAATCCAGCCGGGCCGCAGACGTAGAGATGGGTCGCGGGATCCGGATCAGCGAGCAGTGTCTGCAAATCGACGCGCTGGGACAGCATGCCATCGCTGAAGTGAAACCTCACGCGTTGCGCATATGCTGCGGAGTTGATGCGATTGTGGAATGCAGTGCGCTGCAATGAACGGCTACAGTAATGCATGCTGAAATCGGCGCCGGTATTGGTAAGCTGTTCTGCCATGGACAGGATCGGGGTGATCCCGATGCCGCCGGCAATCAATAGCGACCGTTGCGCCCTGGGCGCAAGCTGGAAATGGTTTCTCGGCGTGCCAATTTCCAATGCCGAGCCTTCTTCGAAGTCATCGTGCATGGCCTGCGAGCCACCGCGGGAATCCGGCGTGCGCAGCACTGCAATCAGGTAGCGATGGCGCTCGCGCGGATCGTTGCATAGAGAATATTGCCGTACCAGACCGGCGCGCAGATAGACATCAATGTGCGCACCGGGGCTGAACGGCGGCAGTCTCTTTCCCGCCGGATCGACCAGCTCAAAGCTGCAGACGCCTTCTGCTTCGACTGTTTTTTTGTTAACCCGCAATAGCAATCTTTTCCCGGCTGGCAGTTTGTACCTCCTGCTCAGGTAACTGCTTATGCCGGTATAAGCGAGGACTGGCACCGATAGCGCACCGGCTAACAGCAGCAACTGACCGAACCACCCGGCTACCCAGCCGTAGTGCAAGGATAAGGCCCATAGATAAATTTTCTCTCCGAGGCTGTTTTTTGCGTAGGGGGTAAAGTGCAACACCTGCCCCGTGTAGGGATTCAGCGTCAAATAGGAAAATGCCTGCGCATGCGGTGCATCGCTCCCGACCAATCTGATGTCAACCGCGTCTCCAGGCTTGCCGGAAAAATGCAATTGCGCTTGACTGGCTTGCGGCAGCAGGGATAAGGCGCGCTGCCAGATGAATTCTGTCGGCAAGCGCTGGGCGCCGGTTGGCGTCACAGACTGCGTTACTGATGCAGGTAGCGGTGATCCCGTGAGCAGGTAAATACCGTTGCGACACCATTCAAAGGCTTGCGGCAAGCCAGTGAGTGCACTGGTCAGAAGAATCAGACTGGCATAGGGGGCTATTGTTTTATGCAGTTGCTGTGGATAGGCGCGAAAGCTGGGTTTTCGGCCACTGTACCGCGTACCGCTCCACCAGACGACCAAGCCGCCCAGGATAAGCATGACGATAAGCGCCAGGGTAAGCGCGCCGGCAATCAGGTTGCCGTTTGCTACGAAGCGCAAGCTGTGCAACAGCGCCAGCGTGCCGAACAGGCCGCCATACCGATCATCTTGCCCAAGCACCGCACCGGAGCATGGATTTACGTTCACCCATTTGTCATCGCTAAAGCGAATCCGCGCAACGCTATCCGTAGCCGAATAAAGCCGTATGTAAGTGAGCGCGCCGCCTTGCGGATTGGCTGCATGCGCATTGGCAATCAAGGCATCAAGCGGTAAGCGCGCATGGCAAGCCGTTACCCTCAACTGATCGCGGTTGATTATAGGATCGAGTTGGGGACGAAAAACCATGCCGGCCCCGGTAACCGCAATCAAGACCATGATCAGGCCAAGGCTCAAACCGGTCCAGCGATGGCATTGGAGAATACGGTGACGAACAGGATGGCGCATGTCTCAGGGACCGCCTTGCATACGTTGGAAGAACTCTACCTTTCTTCAATCCGCAGAAGCCGGTCAGGCCGGCTATCAGCGTCTTCTGCTATCGATTACACCATATAGGAAATGTCCGGATGTCCCGTTTTGCCAATGCCGTGAAACAGAAACAACGGTTTTCAGCGCTGTGCGCAGCATAGCCTGCCGGAACAGGCTATTTCACTGCGTACATGACTGCTGATCAATCTCAGCCGCCAGCCTGCAGTTGTGTGACGGTCAATGCGCCGTTAGCTTTTTCGGCGACAAAATTGATCTTGTCGCCGGGCTTTACCTGATCCAGCATGATCGGGTCTTTTACACGAAAAACCATGGTCATCGGCGGCATCTCCAGATTCGCCAACGGGCCATGCTTGATGGTGATCTTGCCGGCTTCCTTATCGATTTTTTTAACTTCGCCGGCGGACATCGCTGCGGCATCGGCTGGCTTGATTTCCGCTGCGGCGTCGGCTTTTGCCATTTCCTCGGCAGCCATGGCTGCAATCGGCGGATTGAACGAGACGACTAGTGTCAAAGCCAGTGTCGCGAATAAAATAGAAGGGGTTTTCATCGGAGTTCCTTTGCTGGGTTTCTGTAAAAAATTATTTAACTATGACCTTGCCACGCATGCCGGCTTCAAAATGCCCCGGCTGCAAACAGGCGAAATCAAAGGCGCCGGCCTTGCTGAACTGCCAGATCAGCTCTCCGCTCTGGCCTGGTTCGAGCGATACCTGGTTTGGATCCGCATGTTCCATTTCCGGGAATTTCTGCATCAGGGCTGCGTGCTCCTTCAATTCCTTGATGGAGCCCAGCACCATTTCATGTTTGACCTTGCCGGAGTTCTTGACGATAAATTTGACAGTTTCACCACGTTTGATAGTGATGGTCGCCGGCGTGAATCGCATGTTGTCGTTCATGTCGACGCTCATGGTTTTCGATACTTTGGCGGCAACCCCGGGCTTGCCCAGGGCCGCTGCATGTCCTTCTGATTTTTCAGCGGCAGCGTTATGGGTTTCGTCGCCGTGGGCGAAAGCGTTGGCGGATAACAGCGATACAGCCAGAGTCGATGCGATTAAAACGGATTTCATGGGCGTCCTTTCAGTTAAAAATAAATGTCGTATTGCTTCAGAGGGAAAATCGGAGCCGCCTGGATTCAGTCAGTGCTCGCTATGTAAGCCTCCCTTACGTACTTTCAGGATTTTTTCGCCCGGCCTGGCAATCATGCTTTTGGCGTCCGGCGCCTGGGCGGCGACCGGCAATGAGCTATCAGCGTCACCGCCTTGCCATTCATAGGCGAGGGTGCCGGCGGGGTGCTGGTACCAGCCCGGATCTTTGTAGTCGTTGCTGGCGATGCCTTTGCGCACCTTCACGGTGGTAAACATGCCGCCCATTTCAATCCCGCCGAACGGGCCGCTGCCGGTCATCATCGGCAAGGTGTTGTCGGGCAGCGGCATTTCCATGTCGCCCATCGCGCCGCCTTTTTCTCCCATCACCATGTAGTCCGGCACTAGCTTGTTGATCTTGCTTAGAACGTCGCGCTGGTCGACGCCGATCATGGTCGGCACTTCATGGCCCATGGCATTCATCGTGTGATGCGATTTATGGCAGTGAAATGCCCAGTCGCCCAGTTCGGTGGCGTCGAATTCAATCGCGCGCATCTGGCCGACGGCGATGTCGGTGGTGACTTCCGGCCAGCGCGATCCGGGCAGCGTCCAGCCGCCATCGGTGCCGGCCACGACAAATTCGTGGCCATGCAGATGAATCGGATGGTTGGTCATGGTCAGGTTGCCGACCCGGATCCGGACCCGGTCGTTCTGCCGGCACACCATCGGATCGATGCCGGGGAAGGCGCGGCTGTTGAAGGTCCACAGATTGAAATCGAGCATGGTGCTGGTTTTCGGGGTGTAGCTGCCGGGATCGATATCGTAGGCATTCAGCAGGAAACAGAAATCGCGATCGACACGGTGCAGGCCGGGGTCTTTCGGATGGGTGATCCAGAAACCCATCATGCCCATTGCCATCTGCGTCATTTCATCCGCATGCGGGTGATACATGAAGGTGCCGGGGCGTTTTGCGATGAATTCGTAGACAAAGGTCTTGCCCGGCCGGATGCCAGGCTGGGTCAGGCCGGTGACGCCATCCATGCCATGCGGCAGGCGTTGGCCGTGCCAATGCACACTGGTGTGTTCCGGCAGTTTATTGGTGACGAAGATACGCACGCGGTCGCCTTCGACTACCTCGATGGTGGGTCCTGGCGACTGGCCGTTATAGCCCCATAAGTTGGCCTTCATGCCTGGGGCGATTTCGCGCACCACCGGCTCGGCAACCAGGTGGAATTCCTTGACGCCGTTTTTCATGCGCCAAGGCAGGGTCCAGCTGTTGAGAGTGACCACCGGGTTATAAGGGCGTCCGTTCGGTGGCGACAGCGGCGGCTGGGTGGCCGCGCCAGCCATCGTTACTGCTTCGGGCAGCGATGCCGCGCCGACCCGGCTGACCAAACCTGCGCCAATCGCGACCGCACCGGCGCCGCTCATGAAATTTCTACGTGAGACCATGATGTCTATCCTTGTTTTGTTGCTTGATTAATCAGCCGCAGCGGCGATGGAAACACCGGCTTTGCTATCGGCGGCTGCCGCTGTGCGGCCGGTCTGGGCCATTTTTAACGCCGACTCGGCGATCCAGTAATCGCGTAGCGCTTCAATCGCGCCATTGACGCTCATGGCCTGCGCGCGGGCGTCCGCCAGCAAGGTGAAAACGCCGATCAGCATGCCGTTGTAACGCAGCATCTGTTCGTCCGAGATGCGCTTTTTGAGCGGCACGATTTCGTCGCGATAATGGCGTGCGATGTCATACGCGCTGCGATAGCCGGCATACGCTTGACGCACCTCGGAGCGGGCGTTGACGGCGAGTTCCGCCGAGCGATTCACGGCCTGCATATACAACGCTTCGGCTTTCGCCACACGCGCACCGCCCCAGTCGAACAGGGGAATTTCAAGCTGGATCGAATAACCGTTCTCGCGCGACGGGCTCTGGTTGTAGTTGTTGTGCATCAGGCCGGCATCGAGGATGTTGATGAAGCGGGTAGCCTTGGTCAGTCCCAGGGAGCCCGCCAGCCCGGACAGTTCGCGCCTGGCCATCATGATGTCGAGCCGGTTCTGCATGGCTTGCACTTCGACGTCGCCGACGTCTTGCGGCGCTTGCGGCGCTTGCGGCAGATCCGGCAGCCGATCCGGCAATTGGAACGCCGTGTGCTGACCCCACAAGCCCAGCAGGCGGGTCAGTTTTTCGCGCTCGGCCACCTGAGTTTGCGCGGCGCGCGCCAGTTGCACCGTGGCGTCGGCGTAGAACGATTGCTCGCGCGCCTGTTCCAGCTTGCTCCAGTTGCCGGCCGCCGCCATCTTGCGCGCCAGCTCGGCGCCGGCTTCCGCCGACGCTTTGACTTGCTCCATGTAGCTGACGGTTTGCTGCGCCGCGACCGCAGAGAAATAGGCGCGCCGCGTTTCATCGGCGACAGCCAGGGCGTCGCCGGCGGCGCGAAACTGCGCCTGCTCGAAGCGACGGCGCTCGATCTTGCTGGCGAAGGGCATGGTCAACAGACTCATGACGGGCAGCATCAACGAGCGGTCAATCTCGATATCATCGCCACGGCGCAGGCGGCCGAACGAGAACGATGGGTTGGGCAGCCGTCCCGCCTGCACCAGATTGGCTTCGGCAATCCCCAGTTCGCTGTAACTGGCTTGCAAGCCTTTGTTGTTGAGCAGCGCGATCTTGACCGCATCGTCGGCGCTCAAGGGTTGGGCGAGCAGCGGCTCGATTGTCTTGGCAACGCTGGCGGCGTCGTCGTCGGATTTGATCCATTTGATCTCTTGACCGATGCGTTCCTTGGTCAAGGACTGCACCGATGAGAAACCGCCGTCTGGCGACAGCGAGGCGCAGCCGCCCAGGAATAAGACTGAGACGGCGAGCGCGAGCGCGCGCCTCGTTGAGAGGGTGGAAAGCATGATGTCCTCGATGACGATGATGCAAAATTCAGTTCGAATGAAATGCGGGACGTGCAGGCAAATGCACGTCGCAAGCGACGGCAGAATTTACAAAGTACGGTTACAGGCAGCGATAGCCTGGAACCGACGGTTCAATTCCGGAATTTAATTGGCGAGGGAGTGTGGAGGCCGTTCGAGGCCTTCGGGGAAATGCGCGGTGAATTGCTGATCTGGCTGGAAGCTGGTTTCCAGGCCGGTTGGCAGTGGGGCAATTGGATCAAGTGTTGCGGGGGCGCTGATGGCGGAACTCAGGCAGCAAGATGCGCAGGCGCTGCATTTTGTTGCTCCGTGGTGATGTGCATCATCCGAGGAAGAATCTCCGCTTGAGGCGTGGGCGGCATCGGCGGCATGCTGATGGTCTTGCTTTGAAGAAAGCTGCGCATGTTGATGCATCTGTTGTTCCTGCGCAAAATTCATGCTGTCTTCTTCATGCATTGAAGCACTAGACATCGGCAGCTGATGCGCCGTCCCGCAATCAAGCATGGCGGACGATGCAAAGCCTTGCATAGGCAGTGCAAAGACCAAAAGCCATAAGATTGCGATCTTTAGGAGGCGGGACATGGGCGTCAGTATAGGATAAAAATAAAAGGCAAACAATGCGGATGTGGCTATTGTCTGGCAAGACCTTCAAGAATCGGGCATTCGGGCCGCGCGTCGCCGTGGCAATGGCAAGCCAGTTGTTCCAGCGTGGCCTTCATGGCTTGCAGTTCCTTGATCTTGTCGTCCAGCTCGTTTATATGCGTCAGCGCCAGTTGCTTGACTTTGCTGCTGGGGCGCGATTGATCCAGCCAGAGGCCGATCAGTTCGCTTATCTGCTTCATCGAAAATCCCAGCAGGCGGCCCTGGCGGATGAAGCGCAGCAGATGGATATCGCGTTCGGCGTAAGTGCGGTAGCCGCCGTCGCTGCGGCTGGCTTTCGGGATCAGGCCGGTATCTTCGTAGTGCCTGATCATCTTGGCCGAGACTCCCGAAGCCAGTGCGGCGTCGCCGATATTCATGGCCTTATTCGACATCTGCAATCTCCTTGGATAAGTGTGAAGCCGGCCGCCAGCGGCGCAGCAGCAAGGCGTTGCTGACTACGCTGACGCTGCTGAACGCCATCGCCGCACCGGCCAGCACCGGATTCAGATAGCCTAGCGCCGCCAGCGGAATCCCGATCAGGTTGTAGATAAAGGCCCAGAACAGGTTCTGGCGGATCTTGTCGTAGGTGCGGTGCGAGATATCGATAGCATCCGCGACCAGGCCCGGATCGCCGCGCATCAGCGTGATGCCGGCGGCTTGCATGGCAACGTCGGTGCCGGTAGACATGGCGATGCCGACGTCGGCGGCGGCCAGCGCCGGCGCGTCGTTGATGCCGTCGCCCACCATGGCGACCACGGCCGCGCTGGATTTGAGATCGGTGATTGCCCTGGCTTTTTCGGCCGGCAGGATTTCTGCATGGATTTCGCTGATGCCGAGTTGGCGGCCGACGGCATCGGCGCTGCCGCGGTTATCGCCGCTCAGCATGGCGACGCGGATCGCGCGCCGTTGCAGTTGCTTGACTGCAGCTTTGGCAGTCGGTTTGAGCTGGTCGCCGAAGGCCAGCAAGCCGGCCAGCGCCGGTTTGCCGTCTTGTTCGGTGGCGAGCCAGGAAACCGTGCGGCCCTCGGTTTCCAGTGTCTTCGCGCTGGCGGCCAGGGCGCTCTGATCGACTCCCAGTTCCTGCATCCAGCGTGCGCTGCCCAGATAACATTGGCGAGCGCCGACGCTGGCTTGCACGCCGCGCCCGGCGACGGCCTGCACCTTGCTGGCGTTGGGCGACACGGGTACTCCTTTTTGCTCGGCGGCAGCGAGCACGGCGCGCGCCAGCGGATGTTCGCTGTTGCGTTGTACTGCGGCGGCAAGCGCCAGGAAATCGTCGCTTGCGGCAGCACCTTGCGCGCTAGGCAACAGCGCCAGCAGCGTCGGATGGCCGACTGTCAAGGTGCCGGTTTTATCGAAGGCCACCACATTGATACGGTGAGCGATTTCCAACGCTTCGGCATCCTTGATCAAGATGCCGAAACGGGCCGCGACGCCGGTGCCGGCCATGATCGCGGTCGGCGTTGCCAGCCCCAATGCGCAGGGGCAGGCGATCACCAGCACCGCCACCGCGTTGAGCAAGGCTTGCTGCCAGTCGCCGCTGTTCAAGCCCCAGCCTAGCAAAGTGGCGGCGGCAATCAGCAGCACCACCGGCACGAACACCGCGCTGACCTGATCCACCAGGCGCTGGATCGGCGCTTTGGCGGCTTGCGCATGTTCCACCATGCGGATGATGCGCGCCAGCGTCGTTTCTGCACCGATTGCGGTGGTCGTCACCAACAGCAAACCAGCACCGTTGATGGCGCCGGCGGTGACCCGGTCATGCGCCTGTTTTTCCACCGGCAGACTCTCGCCGGTCAGCAAGGATTCATCGACCTGGCTGTGGCCCTCCAGCACCAGGCCATCCACCGCGATGCGTTCGCCGGCGCGCACCACCACCAGATCGTTAAGTTGCAAGGCGTCGATGGCAATCTCGCGATCGACGCCGTCGCGCCGCACCGTGGCGCGCTCCGGGCGCAATGCATTCAAGGCCCGGATGGCGTCGGCGGTCTGGCGTTTGGCGCGGGTTTCCAGCCATTTGCCGAGCAGCACCAGCGTGATCACTGCCGCCGATGCTTCGAAATACAGATGCGCCATCGCGCCATGTGTCGTAGACAGCAACAGATAAAGCGACAAGCCATAAGCAGCGCTGGTACCAAGCGCCACCAGCAAATCCATATTGCCGCTGCCGGCTTTCAATGCGCGCCAGCCGGCTCGATAGAAACGGCCGCCGAACCAGAACTGCACCGGCGTTGCCAGCGCCAGTTGCCACCAGCCGGGGAGAGCCCAAGTTCCGCCGAAGGGCATCAGCAGCATCGGCAGGATCAAGGGCAATGTAAACAAGGCCGCGGCGGCAACCGGCCACCAGCTCGGCAATGCACTCTTGTCGGTTACGCTTGCCGCTGCTTGCTGCGTGAGCTTGGGCAAGGATGCTTCATACCCCGCCGCCTTGATCGCAGTGATCAGGCTGCCGAGCGGCACCACGCCGGCAGTGGTCAACGTGGCCTTTTCACTGGCCAGGTTGACGGCAACGGTTTGTACGCCTGCCACTTTGTGCAAAGATTTTTCCACCCGGTTGACGCAGGAAGCGCAGCTCATGCCTTCGATATCCAGCGTGACTTCCTGCTGCCGGACCTGGTAGCCGGCTTTTTCCACTGCGGCAACCAAAGGCGCGATGCTGCCGGCGTCATCGGTTTGCACCGTCGCCAGTTCAGTCGCCAGGTTGACGCTGACCGCGCGCACGCCTGCAACTTTGCGCAACGCTTTTTCGACATGAGATACGCACGATGCGCAGCTCATGCCATCTATCGGCAGCTGGAATTCTGTCGTTTGGCTAACGCTGTTGCTCATGATGGGCTTGGCCTGGTTTCAGCTTATTCAGCTTACTTATTCAGCTTAATTAATGAGTGGGGACAGTTGCATGATCCACCTTCCCATGATGGGAAGGTCAAGCACAATTTTAACAGCTGGCGTTTTGCGCTGCCAAAAGCTCTACCGC
>NZ_JAGQEG010000100.1 GCF_018305005.1 Collimonas silvisoli | reverse complement strand
CAAACAAGCCAATCAAGCCGATGACGATCAGATACAGGGCGATGATGTAGTTCAAGAGGCGCGGAATCGCCAGAATCAATACCCCGGCGATCAGCGAAACGATGGGGGGCAGGTGCAGACTGGCTATCATATGCGCTCCTTTTTTTGCGTGAAGAATGGCGTTGCATTCAACTCGATGGTACGTCGCCGGCGGCTTTTCCACTGTAGGACAACACCGCCCGGCAGCGTAGGATTGCGCTGATTCGGGAAAAAAAACGGCTTGGCTATCGACTGTTTCAGGAGGAGAGACCGTCACAGTGTTGGCTAATGCCGATAAGGACACACACACCGTCAGATGCACGAACTGAAACTTGGCGGCCATCGTCAGCAACGGGCAGGTCGTTGGCGACAACCATTTCAGAGCGGGCAAGAGACGGATTTACTCCCTTCCCGGGGAATACTTTGCGGTTTCACAAACCTGCTGAAACGCGCTTAAAAAAGACATGCAGTGCATTGTGCTAGAGCGCGCGCGTGCCGGAAATCAGGCGCGTGATGAACGCCGAACGCCCAGTCTTTGGTTTTGGCAAGGCACGTTCGATCATCGAAGTCCATTGCTCTGACAGTTGCTGGCAAGTGGCGCGCAGCACCGGCGCCAATTCGGGCCAGTCCGACAGGGTGCGCAAATGCCGTTCAATCGTCCTGGCTGACTGTACGCAGGCATCGCTAGCCAGATTGTGCATATTGTATTGAGAGATCAGGTGCAGCACTGCCGAGATCAGCAGCTCTGGCGGCGTACGGTAGTCCTCGGCCGAGACCGAAATCGGATCTGTTGCGTTGCGCGAACTGTTGTGCATCGGCTGCTCCTTGATCGGGTTGGTTTAAATAGTAATGATTCTCATTTAAATTATTATCCAACGCGATCTCGAATGCAAGCACTTTGCTGTTTTTAGTTTGATTGCGCCGAAAACCGCTCTGGCCGAGGCGGGCATAGCATCAGATAATCCACATCTTCCCGGCCTATTTCCTTGAAACCCAGTGTTTCGTATAGCCGTCTTGCCGGATTGCCGGACAATACCTTGAGCGCAGTCGGCAAATTGTCGTGGCTGGCCTGGGCCAATATGTCGGCGATGATTGCCCGGCCTATGCCTTGCCCCTGAAATTCCGGGGCGATCTGGATCTGTCTGATATACCACCGTGCTGGTTCTTTATATGCTTTCAGCAAGCCTATATCCCGGCCGTTTACGGAGACGATTCGGGCATGCTCGAACTGAACCAGAACGCGCGCCAGTTGCGAGGCTTCATCGCGCGCGGCGTTGGCCCGCGCCAGGTGCTCGTTCATGGTGGCATGACGCAAGGCGACCAGAAACGGTATGTCTGCCTTGGTGGCGGTTCTGAATTGCAGAGCTTGCATGCCGTCCTTCCTATCAAAAATTTGAGCGGAAACTGATTGCTGTACTTACTTGTTCACCAGATGTTTCGGCACCGAGAGCGTCAGCAAAGCGCCGAGCACCAGCGACGCCGCCAGCACAAACATGCCGCTGTTGGTGCTATGGGTCTGGTCTTTCAGCCAGCCGACCAGGTAAGGGCTGACGAATCCGGCCAGATTGCCTAGCGAATTGATCAGCGCAATTCCAGCCGCCGCCGCCATGCCGCCGAGAAAAGCGGTCGGCAAACTCCAGAACAGCGGCAATACGGTAATGATGCCTACGGTCGCCAGGGTTAGCGCCGACATGGCCAGCAGCGTGTTGTGGTCGTACACGGTGCTTAAGATCAGGCCGATGCTGCCCAGCAGCGCCGGAATCGCCACATGCCAGCGCCGTTCGCGCCGTGTGTCAGCGCTGTGGCCGATCAGGATCATGGCGATGGCTGCGCTGGCGTAGGGGATGGCGGTCAGCAGGCCGATGTTGAAGGTGTCAGTGACGCCGGTAGTCTTGATGATGGTCGGCAGCCAGAAGCTGACGCCGTACAAGCCCATGACGAAACAAAAATAGATCAGCGCCATCAGCCACACGCGGGGATTGGTGAACATCTGGCCCAGCGAAGCTTCTTGTTTCTGGCTGCTTTCGGTCTGTATCTGCGCTTCCAGCAATTGCTTTTCGGTCTCGCTCAGCCAACTGGCGCCGCGAATCCGGTCTTGCAGATAAAAGATCACGACAAGCCCCAGCAGCAAGGAGGGAATCGCCTCCAGGATAAACATCCATTGCCAGCCGGCCAGGCCATGTATCCCAGGCATGGCTTTCATGATCCAGCCCGACAGCGGGCCGCCGATGACGCCGGATATCGGCACCCCGGTCATGAATATCGCGGTCATCTTGCCGCGCCGGTGGGCCGGATACCAATACGTCAGATACAGGATGACGCCGGGGAAGAAGCCGGCTTCGGCAACGCCCAGCAAAAAGCGCATCACATAAAATGTGGCCGGGCTGTCGACAAAGATCATGGCGCCGGAGATGATGCCCCAGGTGATCATGATGCGGGCTATCCAGAGCCGGGCGCCGACCCGGTGCAAAATCATGTTGCTGGGTATCTCAAAGATGAAATAACCGAGAAAGAAAATCCCTGCGCCCAGACCGTAGACGGTTTCGCTGAACTTCAGGTCGCTGAGCATTTGCAGCTTGGCGAAGCCGACGTTCACACGGTCCAGATAGGAGGCGACATAGCAAAGGAACAGCATGGGCAGCAGGCGCCAGGTTACCTTGGCGTAGGTCGCGGTTTCGAAGGTACTGCTGGCAGGTGTGCTTGCGGCGCTTGAATTATCTGACATGTCTCTCTACCTGTTATTGGTTTGGTTATAAGAAACGACAGCTGAAGATTTCAGCCTGGCTGGTTAGTTGAAATGCATTGTAGCCGCACAGTAATGGAATGGCTACGAAGCGATTGCACGGTGAGCGGGACGAAGTCGTTTACACTGCGACACGCCGGTAAATACCGTTCACACACATCTTGAGGTCCGCGTTTTATGGAACTGCGTCAACTGCGCTATTTTGTCGCCATTGTCGATCATGGTTCGCTGTCGCGCGCCGCGCGGGTTTTGCATATCGCCCAGCCGGCCTTGACGCAGCAGATCAAGCAACTGGAAGATGAACTGGCCGCGCAGCTATTGCATCGCTCCGCGCAAGGCGTGCTTGCTACCGACGCCGGCAAGATTTTCTACGAACATGCGCAAGCGATCTTGAAGCAGGTGATCGACGCCAAGTCAGCCGTCGCTCAATCTACCGATAAACCGGCCGGCACGGTCGCCCTCGGCATTCCGCAAAGCGCTTCCGGTATCCTGGCCCTGCCTTTGCTGACCGCGATGCGCGCCAAATATCCGGATATCTCACTGCAATTGACGGAAGAGCTGACCGGCAATCTGATCGAGCAATTGAAGACCGGACGCATCAACCTGGCGGTGCTGTTCGACGACGGCCAGCTGACTTCGTTTGCCACTACACCGTTGGTGGAAGAAGAGATGATGTTCATCACGCGCACCGGTTCTCGGTATGCAAGCACACGCCGTTCGGTGACCTTCGCGCGCGCCGTCAAGGCCAGGCTGATACTGCCCGGCATGCAGCACGGCGTACGGCCGCGCATCGAGAGCGTCGCCAGGGCTGCCGGCCTGGCGCTTGAGAACGTGATCGAAATCAGTTCGGTGACGATCATGAAGTCGGCCATCCTGGCGGACATCGGCGCCACCATCTTGCCGGTAGCGCCGCTGCTGCCGGAGATCAAGCGCGGCGAGATGACTGCATACTCGATCAGCGGTGAAAAGATGTCGCGCACATTGGCCTTATGTTCTTCGAAGAACATCCCGCTGACCACAGCGGCTGCGGCGGTACAGCGCCTGGTGCTGGAAGTGACCGATGAATTGTGCCGCAGCGGCGAATGGCTGCATGCGAAGATTCTGGCGCGGCCGGCTTGAATGCGGTTGACGATGGCACGCCGGCACAATGGCGATGGCCATCGTTTTTTCTTATATCCGTATCCTGAATCAGTATTTCCTCCACGCGGCGCGGCTCCCTTAGACTTCATTCACAGCAGAGTTCAACGCGTGCTGCGGGGGCCGCCACCATGGCCGCAGCGTCTGGCAATCGGGCACTTTGTCGAGTGCCCACATGCAAGATGTTTTCCAGATCACCATTTTGGAAGTCGTATAAAAAACCGCACATGCCATGTTATCTGCTGAAATGTTGTCTGGAATCTGTGCTGCAGCTCCGTCCTGATCAAGCGGAGCGAGCCGGAATCAGATTCGCCTCCGGTCCCACTTGATTCAGCTACATCTAATGCGCGCTTGCCTGGGCCAGCTTATCGTGTTCGGCAAATACTTCCTTCGCCGCAAACATGCCGTTCAACGCCGCAGGAAAACCGGCATACAGCGCCATCTGGATAATCGTTTCGGTGATTTCCCGGCGCGACAGGCCGACGTTCAAGGCGGCTGCCAGATGCACCTTCAATTGCGGCTGCGCAGTGCCCATCGCGGTTAGCGCCGCCACTGTCGCCAGCTCACGTTGCTGCAAGCTCAGGCCGGGACGGGAATAAATTTGGCCGAAACCGAACTCGATGACATAACGCCCCAGGTCGGGAGAAATATCGGCCAGGCTGTCGATCACCTTTTCGCCGGCGATATCGTCCACTTCCTTTAAACGTTGCAAACCTCTTTCGTAAATGTTTTGTTCCATGCAATTCTCCAAATGAATTATGTGTAGTCATGTGTAGTCGGATGCTTTCAGTTTTTGTTCCAGGCTGGCATAAAACGCAACTTTGCCGCGTAGCATCTCCAGGGTGTCCTGCAACTCCAACAGTTCAGCTTGCAACGCTTGCGTATGCTGCTCCAGCAATACCTTGCGCTCTGACACACTGCCAAGCTGCTCCCCCAATCTGCGCAATTCCGCATAACGCAGCATCTGTTGTATCGACATGCCCGTAGCGCGCAACCTGAGCAGGAATTCAATCCAGCGCAGGTCTTCCTGGCGGTACAGGCGATGCTGATTGCTTTGCCTCGGGACAGGATCGATCAAGCCTATCTTTTCGTAATAGCGCAAAGTGTGGATGCTGAGTCCGGTGGCTGCCGCAGCTTGTTGGATCGTGATGGAAGTGGCCATGGAATAAAGTTTAGAAGTTAGAGTGCGCTCTAGGTCAAGCGTTTATTATCGCAGGGCCTCGTTGCATACAGCAGCGACCGATTAAAATTAGCGCTGCTCATAAGTGAATGCACAAGAATTTGCAATAAGGGCAAGATTCAATGGCCAAGCCCTGATTTGGGGCGGATTTCGGGAATGATGAAGGATGCAATGCATATTCTTTTGGTAGAAGACGATTCGGTGCTGGCAGATGGCATCTTGCGCATCTTCAAAGGCCACGGCATGGTGGTCGATGTGGTGCAGAACGGTAACGACGCCGACGCACTGTTGCAACGCACGGAAATTTCGGCGGTAGTGCTGGACATCGGTTTGCCGGGTATCGACGGCTTTGAGGTGATCCGCCGCCTGCGCGCGCGCGGCAGCCAGGTCCCGGTGCTGCTGCTGACCGCGCGCGATTCCGTGCAGGACCGGGTCTATGGCCTGGAGCTGGGAGCGGATGATTATCTGGTGAAACCGTTCGCGACCCAGGAGCTGGTGGCCAGGGTGCGCGCGCTGTTGCGCCGTAGCGCGCCGCAGCCGCTGGAGATGCATCTGGGCGGGCTGTCGCTGAATACCTCGTCGCGGCGCGCAAAAATCAACGGCAAGACTATCGATCTGTCGGTGCGCGAGTGGGCGGTACTTGAATATCTGTTGCAGCAAGCCTCGCGCGTCGTATCCAGGCAGCAGATTATCGACGCCATTTTGCCCTGGGGCGCAGAGTTGACGCTGAACGCGGTCGAAGTGTACATATCGAGAATCCGCTTGAAAATCGCCGATGCCGGAATTGAGATCCGGACCATACGCGGTTTTGGCTACATGCTGGAAAAAATCGAGCAATGAGCATGTCCAGCATCCGCGTCAGTCTGCTGAAGTGGCTGATCGTGCCACTGTTGATTGTCAATTTCGTCGGCGCCGGCCTGACTTACTGGCTGGCCTGGATTCCAGCCCAGATTGCCTTCGACCAGAGCCTGGCGGACGCCGGCTGGGCTCTGATCCCGCGTTTGCATGAGGCCGGTGCAGAGGTCGAAATCGATTTGTCCAAGCAAGCCGAACAGGTATTGCGGGTCGATCATTTCGACGCCATTTTTCTGGCGGTGCGTGACCGCCAAGGCAAGCTGCTGGCGGGCGACGCCGATTTTCCGGCGCTGCCGCAGCGCGAACAACTGAACGATCCGACGCCTTACGACGGTTTCATGCGCGGCGAGCCGGTGCGTATCGTGGCTTTGAGAACCATGATCGGCAACCAGCCGGTATACATCGGTGTCGCTGAAACCTTGCGCAAACGCACGCACATCCGTTCAGTGATTTTCCTGGCGCTGCTGCTGTTGGAAGGCGGGCTGGCTCTGGTGCTGATTGCCGCTATCTGGCTGGCGGTCAGCAAGGGTTTGCTGCCGCTGAAAAAAATGAAAGTGGACCTCAACGCGCGCAGTGGCGACGACTTGTCGGCGCTGGACGAGCAACATGTGCCGTTCGAACTCAGTCCGGTGGTCAAAGCCATCAACGGCCTGCTCGACAAGGTGCAGCAGGACGCCAAGGCGCAGCAGAATTTTCTGGCCAATGTGGCCCATCAGCTGCGCACGCCGCTGGCCGGTTTCCGGACCCAGCTGGAATGGCTGCTGCAGAAGCATGCCGACGAACCGGAAAGCGCGCATTCGATTGCCCTGATGACATCGTCGACCGAGCGCATGATCCGCCAGACCAACCAGCTGTTGACGCTGGCGCGCGCCGAGCCAGCCAAGTTCGAGAAAGAGCGCTTGCGAGTGGTCGAACTGAACAAGCTGGTGGAGGAGTCGATCCAGCATTTTGTCGAACAGGCGCACAAGAAGGATATCGATCTGGGTTTCAACCTGCAGCCGACGCGGGTGATGGGCGATCATTTCCTGCTGCGTGACCTGATCGACAACCTGATCGACAATGCGATCCGCTATTCTCCCCGCGGCGGCAGGGTGACCGTCAGCTCACTGCACGGCAGGGACGGCGGCATCTTCGCGGTAGAGGATTCCGGCCCGGGGATTGCGCCATCCGAGCAAGAGTTGATTTTCAACCGCTACCATCGACTTGACGACAGCGTTGCCGGCAATGGCTTAGGCCTGGCGATTGTGCGCGATATCACCAAAGATCACGGGGCCAGAATTACCGTCGAGCCCGGCGCCGCAGGCGGAACGATCTTTTCGGTGCATTTTCCATTCCCAATTTTAGGCGCGCCGTCAAAATTGCCCGCTTAATTTCCCGCATGGTTGCGTGTTCGTCTTGCAGACCTATTCAAAATCACTGAAGAATCAAGCGTTGATATGTGTTGATACGCGTTGATACAAAACGACAACTGTTGTCGATGTGTTAGCGGTCATGTCCCGGGGTGCTCGCCCTGGGGGCCAATACTATGCACTAAGTCATTTCCAAATGGCATAACTTTTACGCTTGTTACTGTTTCGAGGGCGAATTGTTGTATGCCGAGTACACCTGCGTTCTTCCGTTCCCCAAAATAATTTCCTTGCTGTCATTTAAGCGCCGAGCGATCGCTCCCCCAAGGCTGGTGCGCTGTTGCAGGCGTTTCGTGTGGAGAGGCATGGTCTCAGTGTTGATATGTTTTGTGGCATGTTTGTTGCTTAGTGTGTCTGCGGAAATATTCTCAAGTGGCGTTACAAATTGCCATTCGAGAACGGCTCCGCAAGAAATGGCATGACTGCGGAAGAAACCTGTTTTCAGTTTCGCAAGGGTTTCCGAGGCATCGCTCAGAAGGCGATTAACAAATCTGTCTGATTTTTTACAAAACTGTAAATTTCTGCTCTGAAACTTACCCATAGGGAGTTGTGATGATAAAAGAAAGAAGATTGCCGCATGCGCTACGACTGATGTTTTCCGGCAGCGTAGTGGTTGGGGTGGGGTTGTTGGCTCACTCGGTGCAGGCTCAGGAGACAAAGACCGACGACGCACCGCAACAGATGCAGCGCGTGGAAATTACCGGCTCATCCATCAAGCGCATCACCAAAGAAGGCGCGCTGCCAGTCCAGACGCTGACCCAGGATGATATCGCCAAGAGCGGCGCCAACAGCGTAGCCGACCTGATCCAGGCTTTGCCCGCGATGCAAGGATTCATTCCCTCATCAAGTTCAGTCAACGGCGGCGGTGGCGGCGTAGAAACAGCGTCGATTCACGGCATCGGTTCCGGCTATACCTTGGTGCTGCTGAATGGACGGCGCATCGCCAAGTCGGCGATTGCCAACAACGACTATGCGGTCAACCTGGCAAGTATTCCGTTAGCTGCGGTTGAGCGCGTTGAAATTCTCACGGACGGCGCTTCTGCGCTGTACGGATCGGATGCGATTGCCGGCGTAGTCAACTTCATCCTCAAGAAAAATTCGACCGAAGCCACTATCACCGCCACCTACAATGCGCCGACCAAAGCAGGTGGCAAGAGCTTTAACGTAGGGTTGTCAAAAGGCTTCGGCGATCTGGATAAAGACGGCTACAACGTGTTGCTGGCATACAGCCACGATGAGCAGAAAAACCTGGTTGCCGGTCAGCGCGGTTTTGCCAGTAGTGGCGTGGTGCCGTTCACGGTCGACGGCCAACGATATGCGCTCTACCAGTTGAGCAGCAACACGGCGCCGGCTGGCGTAACCTTGCGCAATAGCGATGGCTCCACGGTACAGTTTTCGCCTGATCTCCTGAAAAACGGCAAGTGCGGCCCGAACACATTCCAATCGGGGAAATATTGCAAATTCGACTATGCATCCACAGTGGAGCTGATCCCAGAATCGACTCGTGACAGTTTCGTCGTGTCGAGCAACTGGAAGCTCAATAGCGACACCACCCTGTTCGCCGAGGCAGTGGCGTCGCGTTTCTCGATCAAGCCGCAATATGCGCCGCCGGCCCAGCCTTTGGCGTTGTCGCTGAGCAGCCCGCTGTATGCCAAATACGTAACGCCGTATCTGGCGCAGTTGGGCGTTAATCCAGCCAATGTCTCCAGCGCAGTGATGGGTTTGCGGTTGTTTGATACAGGCGGCCGCAGGGATAATTATCAGACCGACGCCATTCACGTCGCCTTTGGCGTTGACGGCAACTTCAAGGGTTTTGACTACAACGCGTCCTATACCCATTCGCAAAATCATTTTTATGACAAGGCATTAGGCGGCTATGCCAGCAACAATGCGTTTTCAGATATTGTTGCTTCCGGTGCTTTCGATCCCTTCCAGCCTGCCGGATCATCGGTAGCGGTACTGGCTCCGGCCGTGCTGCATCAGACACTCGATCAGTCGATTTCAAAGCTCGATGTCCTTAACCTGCACGCATCCCACGATCTGTTCAAGGCGGGGGGCGGCATGGCGCAACTCGGTTTCGGTGTGGAAGCGACCAAGGAACAGCACTCCGATAGCCCGAGTGCGATTCTGCAGAGTACCAATGCGCTGCAGCCTAACTATACTGACGCCATCCTCGGCGGTAACTCCGGTGCGCTGCCATTCTCGGCAAGCCGGATGAACTACGGTACTTTCGCTGAAATGCTGGTGCCTGTGACCAAGACCTTTGACCTCACAGGTGCGTTGCGCTACGACAGCTACGATGCTGCAAAAAATAACGCGAATTTTGACACGGCAGGTAATCCGATCGGGTCGGCAACCCAAGGTAACTCGGCCAGCAAAGCCACGTACAAGATTTCTGCTCGCTGGCAACCGGTCGAATCACTCTTGCTGCGCGGTTCTTACGGCACCGGCTTCAAGGCGCCGACACTGGCGCAGATCACTTCGCCGGTGCAGTTTTCCGGAAATACTGCGCAGCAGCACCCATGTCCGGTATCGGCGCCTGATCCAAGAGCAGCAGGATGTCAGGGGACGACTCAGTACGACGTGCTGCAAGGCGGCAATCAGCTCAGCGGCTCCAGCGGCCTGAAGCCGGAAACGTCGAAGCAAAGCACTATTGGCTTCCGCCTTGAGCCGATACGCAATGTGTCGATCGGTTTCGATCTCTGGACAGTGAGGATCAAGGACCAGATCAGCATCTTGCAGGAAAACCTGGCCTTCGCTAATCCTGCGCAGTATTCCAATCTGTTCACGCTGTTCAACGATCCTATCCAGGGTTCGCAAACTATTGCCTTCTTGCAGACGCCGGTCAACCTGGCCAGCGCCAAGTATCAAGGCATTGACTGGGATCATAGCTTCAAGACCAAGACGGCTTGGGGCGACATGAGCCTGCAATGGACCGGCACCTATATGTTGAAAGCCGAGCAAGACTTCCCTGGCAGCGGCACTCAGAGCAGCCTGGGCAAGTATGGCGCCGACCAGAATGTGGTGTTCCGCGTCATTTCACGCCTGGCAGGAACGTGGAAGCAGTCGGATACGTGGACCCATACCCTGGCAGCCAACTATCGCTCCGGTTATCACGACCAGACCTATACAGCCGACGACGCCACGGTACGCATCATCAATCCTAACGGTACCTTTGGTCCTTATGTCGCCATGCCTAACCATGACGTGGCGTCTTACACCACGTTCGACTGGCAGACCAAGCTGACGGTGAAAAAGGGCTTGGAATTCACCGGCGGCATCAAGAATCTGTTTGCTCGTACTCCACCGCTGTCTTTGGTCACGGCTGGCGGCGGCAACCAGGTTGGATATGACGCCCGCTACACCGATCCACTGGGACGTCAGTTCTATATAACCGGTACATACAAGTTCTAAGAGCGGTTTTGTTGCAGTTTCGCTTGTGAGGCTGAGGGGCCTGCTGGCCGGACGCGAGGTTTGCGTCCGGCCTTTTTTTTGCACTTGCCATGAATTTCCTGCACCAGAATGTTCCAGTGCAGAACTGATAAGATACACCGGTCACCTTAATTGAAACAGGCAGCGGATGCTGTCGATTTTCTAACAGGAAGGCCTGCCCATGAACTTATCAAGCCGCCCAGCGGTGCTGGACCTGATCGGCAATACGCCATTGATCGAAGTGACTCGTTTGGACACCGGTTGCTGCCAGCTTTTTCTCAAGCTGGAGTCGCAAAACCCCGGCGGCTCCATCAAGGACCGTATCGGTTTATCGATGATAGAAGCGGCCGAACGAGATGGCCGCCTGCAAGCCGGCGGCATTGTGATCGAAGCTACTGCCGGCAACACCGGCCTGGGCCTGGCGCTGGTTGCCTGCGCCAAGGGCTATCGTGTGATTCTGGTGGTGCCTGACAAGATGTCGGTGGAAAAAATACAGCATCTGAAAGCATTGGGCGCTGAAGTGCATATCACCCGCTCGGATGTCGGCAAAGGCCATCCCGAGTATTACCAGGATTATGCTGCGCGCCTGGCGCGGGAAATGCCGGGCGCGTTTTATGCCGACCAATTCAACAACCCCAGTAATCCTCTGGCGCATGAGCAAAGCACCGCCCCCGAGATCTGGGAGCAATGCGGGCACCAGCTCGACGCCATCGTCTGCGGTGTCGGGTCAGCCGGCACGCTGACCGGCCTGACGCGTTTTTTCCGCAAGGCGCAGCCGGACCTGGAATTTGTGCTGGCCGATCCCAAGGGCTCCATCCTGGCCGAATATATCAACACCGGCAAAATAGAATCGACCCCAGGTTCCTGGGCAGTCGAGGGCATCGGCGAGGATTTCGTGCCGGCGATTGCCGACCTGTCCGGCGTCAAACACACGTATACGATCAGCGACGAAGAAAGTTTCAGCAGCGCCCGCGAGTTGGTGCGCGCGGAAGGCATCCTGGGCGGTTCTTCGACCGGCACCTTGCTGGCTGCGGCGCTCCGGTATTGCCGTGCACAGAGCCAGCCAAAGCGCGTGGTCACCATTGTGTGCGATACCGGCACGCGTTACCTGTCGAAGGTATACAACGACAACTGGATGCGCGACCAGGGCTTGCTCAAACGCGAGATAGTCGGTGATTTGCGCGACATCATCGGCCGTCGTTACGAGGAGGGCGGGGTTATCAGCGTGACGTCGGGCGATACGCTGATGACCGCGTTTAACCGCATGCGCAGTGCCGAGATTTCGCAACTGCCGGTGATCGATGGCCAGCATGTGAGCGGAATTATCGACGAATCCGATTTGCTGTTGAAAGTTGCGGCCGACGCCGCGCATTTCAGCGATCCGGTGAGCAGCACCATGACCAGTGCGATAGAAAAACTGACGCCGACTGCAAGCATCGATGCACTGCGCAGCACGTTGGCCCGCGGCCTGGTCGCCATCATTGCCGACGGCGAGCAGTTTTATGGCTTGATTACCCGTTTCGATCTACTCAACCATCTTCGAAGGAGTTTGTTATGAGCAGTAACAGCGATGCCGGCCATGCGTCCGACATGCATTTCGCCACGCGCGTGATTCACGCAGGGCAGGCTCCGGATCCCACCACCGGCGCCATCATGCCGCCGATTTACGCCACCTCGACTTTCGTCCAGCAAAGCCCGGGCGTTCACAAGGGGCTCGATTACGGCCGCTCCCACAATCCGACGCGCTGGGCGCTGGAGCGTTGCGTCGCCGATCTGGAGGAGGGCGCCCAGGGTTTCGCGTTTGCTTCCGGCATGGCTGCCGCGGCGACCGTACTGGAGTTGCTCGATAGCGGCGCCCATGTGGTCGCCGGCGACGATTTATATGGCGGCACCTACCGTTTGTTCGACAAGGTGCGCAAACGCAGCGCCGGCTTGTCGTTCAGCTTCGTCGATCTGACCGATCCGAAGAATCTGCTGGCGGCGATCCGGCCGGAAACAAAAATGGTCTGGGTCGAAACGCCGACCAACCCGATGCTGAAGCTGGCCGATCTGGCGGCGATTGCGAAGATCTGCCGCGAGCGCGGTATTATCGCCGTCGCCGATAATACTTTCGCCAGTCCGATGGTGCAGCGGCCGCTGACTTTTGGATTTGATGTGGTGCTGCATTCGACCACCAAGTATCTGAACGGCCACTCCGACATCATCGGCGGCATTGCCGTGGTCGGCCGTGAAGCAAGGCAGGCGGAATGGCGCGAGCGCCTGGCTTTCCTGCAAAATGCGGTGGGCGCCATCGCCGGGCCTTTCGACAGTTTCCTGGCCCTGCGCGGCGTCAAAACCCTGGCGCTGCGAGTCGAGCGCCATTGTGAAAATGCGCTGGAGCTGGCCGGCTGGCTGGAACGCCAGCCGCTGGTAAAGCGGGTCCACTATCCGGGTTTGCCGTCGCATCCCCAGCATGAGCTGGCGCGACGCCAGATGCAAGGTTATGGCGGCATCATCTCGGTGGAACTGAATAGCGACCTGGCCGGCGCCAGACGTTTCCTGGAACATTGCAAGATTTTCGCCTTGGCAGAGAGCCTGGGCGGGGTGGAAAGCTTGATCGAACATCCTGCCATCATGACCCATGCCACGATTCCGGCAGAACATCGGGCCAAGCTTGGGATCAGCGATTCCCTGGTCAGGTTGTCGGTCGGGGTCGAAAACATTGCGGACCTGAAAAGCGATTTGCAGCATGCTTTGGCGGCCATCAAAGCATGAGTAACGATCTGCAAGACTGGGAAACGCGCGTGGCTGTGCTGTGGCAGCAGGTCGACACGATATCGCCCAAGGAATTGGTGGCTTCGATCGACGCCCTGGCGGCCGAGCGGCCGGCGGATGACGCCCTGGCGCTATTCGAGCGCGCCTGCGCACGCGACACGGCCGGGCTGGAGTCTGCGGCGGAACCGCTGTACCGGGCCGCTTTGGCGAGCCAAGGGCTCGATCCTTATCGCCAGGCCCGTGCCTCCATCCAGCTGGGCAGTACCTTGCGTCTGCTGGGACAACTGGAACAGAGCGAGCGCTTGTTGCTTGCTCAGCTTCAGCGTTATGCAGAAGCTGGTTACGGCACGGCCTTATACGACGAAACACGGGCTATGCTTGCTCTCACTTATCTGTTGCAGGGAAGGGCGACGGAAGCCGCCTGTCTGGCATTGCGCACGCTGGCGCCGCATCTGTCTCGCTACAATCGGTCGGTCGCGGCGAACGCCGCCGAAATTCTCAAGAGCACTGTCCCGGCTCCGAACTGGTCCTGATGCAGCGCTAAAGCAATGACCTCGGCCGAATACGCAAGCTGAATGCGCAGGCGATCGGCCGGGGTTCATCTAACTTAGCGATTACTGGTAGTTGGCAACCAGGGTCGCGCCGCTGACTGCGCGGTAGGCATTCAGCAGCAGATAGTAAGTTCCCGCTGCCGGTGCGGCTATGGTCACGCTTTCGGCGTTGGTGCTGCCGTCCGATTTGCCATCGTAGGAAGTGGTGGTCGGCGTCGCCCCCAGCTTGACATAGATGTCGCCATCGCCGCTGCCGCCGGACAGCTGGAAGTTGAGGTTCCTGGCGCCGGCTGGCGCCGTGATGCTATAGATGTTGCTACCGCCGCCGGCAAGCGCGATGCCGCTGACCGGCACACCCTTGACCAGCACATTGCCGCTGCTGGTGCTGCAGCTGACGCCCACCGCATTGAATGCCGCGGTGACGGCGGCCGCTGCGTAGCCGCGATTGTCGGCAGCCTTCTCAACGCCGCAAGCGCCCTGGTTAAAGGTGCTGTTGGCAGTCCAGTAGAGATGGTTGGCGTCGGCCATCACTTCGAACGCCTTGCGGGTGCTCCAGCCGGCCGTGGTTGCCAGCAGGTAGAACGCCTTGTTGTAGACGCCGCAGGTGTAGTGCACGTCGAGGCTGCTGGAATAGTTCCTGGCGTTGTCGATTGAACGGCCATCCTGGGTCGGGTTGGTCATGTAGCGCAGGGCGCCGTTGGCCTTGAAGATTTCCGATCCGACCAGGCTCGGCTATCCAGAACATCCATGGCCCCGAGCTCAATCGATTCGTAACACAGCGTCGCTTGAGATTGCTGCGATCGATTCAGCGCGTTCAAAGAACTGTTGATGTTCAAGACAGCGACGATGAATTTCGCAAATGAAAATACGTAGATAAGCTTGCGTAGATACGGTTACGTATTGTTACAAAGTGAAATGCCATGCGGAAACATACCGGTATTTCCGATGTCGAAATAGCTGTTATTCCTTACAGGAAATATGTGCCCGGAAATCTCGCTGGCATATGTCGGGATGCGGGGCGGAAGAAAGGGCGGATTCGCCGAGGCGGATGTTTTCAGGCGGGGTTGCCGTGGCGGAGCTAGGTAACGTTAGTAAGTGTTGGTAAGCCTTAGGAAACGTCCCTATTTCGTCGACGTATAATTAAAAAAAATCCAAAATATTTTGTTGAGAAGAGAAAAAATGACCATCAAATCCATGCTTGCCATCATTGCTTGCGCCACGTTTACCGCCTGTGCCGCAAACCCTTATGACAACGGCTATAACACCTATCAGCCTGCCGCTCCCGGCTACTATGAAAATGTGCCATCGGTCGCGTATGGCGGATATGGCGAGCCTCCCTCGTACGGCGATCGTTATGACGATCGTCGCGAAGATCGCTACGACGACCGTTATGGCGGCGACAATTGGACGCCGCCGGGCAGCTACCGCGATTCTTGCCGCGATATTGTGGTGCGGCGCGGGGTGCTGGAAGCCACTTGCGGAAGCATCAATGGTGACGGCGTAAGATCATCAATCTCCCTGTCTTCCTGCCGGAGCGGTAATTTTGCAAACATAAACGGCAACTTGCAATGCGTTGGCGGTGGCGACTACGGCCGTTCCAACAGAGACTTGCCGCCAGGGAGCTATCTCCAGTCCTGCTCGGATATCGGGATTCGAGGCGGAGTGCTGGAAGCCACCTGCGGCGGCAGCGACAACCGCAGGATACGGTCTTCAATCTCCCTGCGTTCCTGCAGAAGCGGCAGCTTCAGCAATATCAATGGCTATCTGCAATGTGACAGGTAGTTGCGGTCACAGCAATTCCACGCTCAACAGATTGACGTAACAGCTCTCGCGCGTGGTGCTGACAAAGTCGGCCAGATACGACTGCTGCGACATCTCAGGCAGGCAAGCCGCATACAGCCGTCCGGTCAGGCCGCCGGCGGTGATTCGCTTGGCCAGCACATAGTCCCGCGTCAGATAATTCTGCGCAGCCCAGATCGGCAAGGTGGCGATGCCGCGGCGGCTGGCAACCAGTTGCAGCATCGCCACCGTCAGTTCGGTGGTGCGGCGCGCGGTCTGGATGCCGGCCGGTTTCAACACCTGGCGGACGATATCGAGCATGTCGTCCGGCACCGGATAGGTAATCAAGGTGTCGCCGGCGAAATCTTCGGCTACCAGGTATTCCTTGCCTGCCAGCGGATGATCGTGCGCCACCAGCGCCACGATTTCAAAACTGAACAAAGCGTGATAATCGACTTTTTCGTCAGGATCGACCTCGGCCACGATCGCCACATCGGCGCGATGTTCATATAACAGGCCGACCGGATCGGCCTGGAAGCCGGAGACGATATCCAGCTCCACTTCCGGCCAGCGCTTGCGGAAGATATCCATGGCCGGCATCAGCCAGTCGAAGCAGGTATGGCACTCCACCGCAATCCGCAATTGACCCGCCACGCCTTGCGCCAGCCGCACCAGATCGCGCTCGCTTTCCGCTACTTGCGGCAACACCGCATCGGCCAGTTTCAGCAAGCGCTCGCCGGCCGGGGTGAAGCGCACCGGTACCGATTTGCGCTCAAACAACGTGGTGCCGTGATGATCTTCCAGCTGCTTGATCTGATGCGACAGCGCCGACTGGGTCACATTCAATAGCGTCGCTGCTCTCAACAGGTTGCCGGCTTCACGCAGGGCGTGCAGGGTTTTCAGGTGGCGTAATTCGAGGATGGATTGCATTTTTATTATGAAATGATCGGGGAAAATCGTTGTATTAGTAAAATTCAATTTGATTCTTAATATTTATCGTTTGAATCATAATCCAAGCTGGCCCAACATGCGAGTTATCGAACTTGTTTTTTTATGGAGATAAAGATGGCATTGGCACACGTATTAGGGTTTCCGCGCATTGGCGCTCACCGCGAGCTGAAGTTCGCCCAGGAGTCGTTCTGGAAGGGCGCTTCCGATGAAGCTGCCTTGCGCGCCACCGGCGCCACATTGCGCGCCCGTCACTGGCAGGCGCAGGCCGACGCCGGTCTCGACTTTGTCACCGTCGGCGACTTTGCCTGGTACGACCAGGTGCTGGGCACGCTGGCCTTGCTGGGCGCGGTTCCAAGCCGTTTCGGCTTCGATCCTAAACAGCTGACCCTGGCTGACTACTTCACCCTGGCGCGCGGCAGCAAACATCACTTCGCGATGGAAATGACCAAATGGTTCGACACCAATTACCACTATCTGGTGCCGGAATGGACCGCCGATGTGCAATTCGACGGCGGCGTCGACTGGCTTCACGATGAAATTGCCGAAGCACGCGCACTCGGTCACAAGGTCAAGGTGGCGCTGGTCGGTCCTCTGACCTTGCTGTACCAGGGCAAGATCAAGTCCGGGATTGGGCACAAGCTGGATCTGCTGCCGAAAGTGGTGGCCGGTTACCAGCAATTGCTGAAGCGCTTGCAGATTGCCGGTATCGAGTCGGTGCAGATCGACGAGCCGATCCTGGCGCTGGAACTGGACGCAAGCTGGCGCGCCGCCTTTGCTCCGGCGTATGCGCAATTGACAGGCGCCGCGCCGGCCTTGTTGCTGACCACGTATTTCGGCGAAGTCAGCGAACACGCTGAACTGCTGCGTTCGCTGCCGGTGGCAGGCGTCCATCTGGACCTGGTGCGTGGCGCCGACCAGCTGCAGCAGATCGCAGCCGGCTGGCCGCAAGACAAGGTGCTGTCATTGGGCGTGGTCGACGGCCGCAACCTGTGGCGTACCGATCTGGATCAGGCGCTGGCCAAGCTCAAGCCTTTGCAGGCACAGCTGGGCGACAGATTGTGGGTAGCTTCAAGCTGCTCCTTGCTGCACGTGCCGGTGGATCTGGCGAATGAGCCCAAGCTCGACGACGAATTGAAGAGCTGGCTGGCGTTTGCTACCCAGAAGCTGGCGGAAATTGTCGCCCTGAAGCAGGCATTGAATGGCAAAACGGCTGAAGTCGAGGCGCAATTCGTCGCCTCGCGCGCCGCCCAGGCCAGCCGCCGCAGCTCAAGCCGCATCCACAATCCGCTGGTGCAAAAGCGCCTGGCTGCAGTGACTGCCGCCGATGCCGAACGCTCAGCCGGTTTTGCCGCTCGCATCGCCAAGCAGCAAGCCAAGTGGCAGTTGCCGGCTTTCCCGACGACTACCATCGGTTCTTTCCCGCAGACTGCGGAAATCCGCCAGGCGCGCGCCGCTTACAAGCGTGGCGAGATCGGTCATCTGGACTATCTCGACAAGATGCGTGAAGAAATCCGTGTGGTGGTGGAGAAGCAGGAACAACTGGGCCTCGACGTGCTGGTGCACGGCGAGCCGGAGCGCAACGACATGGTCGAATATTTCGGCGAACAGCTGTGGGGCTACGCCTTCACCGCCAACGGCTGGGTGCAAAGCTACGGTTCGCGCTGCGTCAAACCGCCGATCATTTACGGCGACGTGTATCGTCCGGAAGCGATGACCGTGGGCTGGAGCCAGTTTGCCCAGACCCTGACCGAGAAGCCGATGAAGGGCATGCTGACCGGTCCGGTGACCATGCTGCAATGGTCGTTCGTGCGCGACGACCAGCCGCGTGAAACCACGGCGCTGCAAATTGCTTTGGCGCTGCGCGATGAAGTCTGCGATCTGGAAAAAGCCAATATCGGCATGATCCAGATCGACGAACCGGCCTTCCGTGAAGGTCTGCCGCTGAAGCCGCGCGATTGGCCGCATTACCTGGATTGGGCGGTGCGCGCCTTCAAGATCAGCGCTGCCGGCGTCGGCGACGAAACCCAGATCCACACCCATATGTGCTATTCGGAATTCAACGACATCCTGCCGTGGATCGCCGCGATGGACGCCGATGTCATCACGATCGAGACTTCGCGTTCGGATATGGAGTTGCTGGATGGTTTTGGTCAATTCGCTTATCCGAACGACATCGGTCCAGGCGTCTACGACATCCACTCGCCGCGCGTGCCGCAAGTCGACGAGATGGAGCGTTTGCTGCGCAAGGCGCGCGGTGTGATCCCTGATGCGCGTTTGTGGGTCAATCCGGATTGCGGCCTGAAGACACGCGGCTGGCCTGAGACTTACGAGGCGCTGGAAAACATGGTGCTGGCGGCCAAGCGTTTGCGTGAGAGTGTGGAGCAGGAGCGTAAGGCTGCATAACGTTCAAGTGCAATAAAAGAGGGGCGAGTATTACTCGCTCCCTCAGACCGCCGGCTGCCAGATCAAGTTTGTTGGAATCGATCGCAGCGCGGCGTTGCTAAATTTCTTTAGCGCTTACGATAGATTTTGACACCAGGCCGTACTCTATCGCTTCCGGCGCCGACATCCAGAAATCTCTGTCGATGTCAATCATCACTTTTTCCCGTTTCTGCCCTGTTTCTTTTGCGATCAAGGCGCCGATTCTTTCGCGCACGCGAATGATTTCGCGAGCCTGGATCGCGATATCGGAGGCCTGGCCGCCTACGCCGCCGCTCGGCTGATGAATCAGGAAACGCGTGTTTTGCAAGCAAAAGCGGCGCTCTTTAGGCACTGCCAAGAATACGTTTACCGCCGCGCTGCCGACCCAGCCGCTGCCGATCATGTTGACCGGCGCGTCGATAAATCGAATGACATCATGGATGACATCACCCGATTCAACATGTCCGCCGGGCGAACAAACCAGAAGATTGATCGGCGCATGGGACTCGCCGGACAGAGCTATCAACTGCCTGACAACATCCCGCGCAAGCGTATCGTTAATTTGCCCGAAGACCAGGACGGTGCGTGATTTAAATGCTTTTTCTTCGAGGAATGCATCGCGCTGAGATGCGGTTGTTTCTGCTTTTTCTTCCATGATATGCTCCTAATGTCGATGTTCTTGTTAATCGTCAAACAGTCAGTTTAAACTAAAAGCCCCCGCAAAATTGCGAGGGCTTTTTTATGACCGCTGACCCGTCCTGAATTAGGTTGACACTTTTTCGATGAAGAGAAGGAGTGTCAAATGGAGCAAGAGATGCGGCGCAGCCAACGTGATTACAGCCTGGCTTTTAAATTGAGCGTTGTCGAGCAGGTAGA